>JAICTU010000515.1 GCA_025936205.1 Polyangiaceae bacterium
AAGCCACTCTGAGGTTTCCATCGGAACTTCCCGCCCTTCGCCGAAGCCACTCTGAGGTTTCCATCGGAACTTCCCGCCCCTCGCTGAGGCCACGCTGAGGTTTCCATGGAAACTTCGATTTTTGATCAAAAAGGCCCCTCGCCGCGGAGGGCGAGGAGCTGGTCGGCTCCGGCAGCGCCGGCGCCGTAAAGGGTCCCGATGCGACGTCAGAGGCGTAGGGCTGAGGCCCGGCCATCCATGAGCAGTTGCGAAATCGGATCGGTCGGCTTCGTGCTAGCTCAGCAGGGGATGGCGGCTGGCGTTCGACCGACTGCGGCGGAGTTGGCGGCGGCGCGGGGGCGCAAGGTGCCGGATTTGATCCGGCCGCGGCTCGATGTGTTGTTCTGCGGGATCAATCCGAGTCTGTATTCGGCGGTGGTGCAGCGGCATTTTGCGCGGCCTGGCAATCGGTTCTGGCGCACGTTGCACGCGGCGGGGTTCACGGGGCGGGTGCTGACCCCCTGGGATCAAGAGGAGTTGCTGGAGGCGGGCATCGGGCTCACGAATGTGGTGGCGCGCGCCAGCGCTTCGGCGGAGGAGCTGAGGCCGGAGGACTATCGGCGGGGGCGCGTGATGCTGCGGCGAAAGCTGGGGCGTTATCAGCCGCGGGTGGTCGCTTTTCTGGGGCTGGGGGCGTACCGGATCGTGGCGGAGCAGCCGCTGGCGCGCGTCGGGCGGCAGGCGGAGCCGTTTGCGGGGGTCGAGGCCTGGGCGCTGCCGAATCCCAGCGGTCTGAATGCGCACTATCAGCTCGGGGAGCTGGCGCGTTGCTACGGGGAGTTGGCGCGAGCGGTGCGCGGCGGGCGCGGGGGCTGAGAGAGCGCGCTCAGCGCGGTCGCGGCTTCGACGGCGCTCTGAAAGCGGCGATCGGGATCTTTGGCGCAGGCCCGCGCGAACCAGGCGTCGAAACCGTAGGGGACCGGGCCGAGCAGCGAAGGCACGGGCGCCGGCCGGGAGCAGATCGCGACAATCATGCCGGCCAGGTGTTGGGCGCGGAAGGGCACGCGCCCGAGCAGGCATTCGAAGGCGATCACGCCCAGGGCCCAGACGTCGGAGCGATGATCGAGGGCCTGGGGGTCGCGCAGCTGTTCCGGGCTCATGTAGTTGGGGGTGCCGACCAGATCGCCCGCGCAGGTGCCCGGGGTCAGGGTGGTGAGGAGCGCCTGATCGCTGACGCGAGCCACGCCGAAATCGACGATTTTGGTCGTGAGCTGGAGGCCGTCGACCAGGAACAGGTTGTCCGGCTTGAGGTCGCGATGGACGATGCCGAGCGAGTGCATGCGCTCCAGCGCCGTGGCCACCTGGAGCAGGATCGCCGCTGTTTCATCCGGCGTTGCACGGCCGCTGCGGCTCAAGTAGTTGGCCAGGGACTCGCCGCGCAGCAGCTCCATGACCAGGTAGGGGCTGCCCTGCTCCACCCCGTAGTCGAAGACCTGAACCACGTGCGGGCCTCGGGCCGCTACGGCGATGCGCGCCTCGGCGAGAAAGCGCTTCATCGCCTCGGTGCGCCCCGCCCGAGTCGCGCCGGCCCCCTCTTCGGCCGGTTGCATGAACTTTACCGCGACCGGCAGGCGCAGCAGCACGTGCTCGGCGCACCAGATCGTGCCCATATTTCCCCGGGCCACCTCGCGCACCAGGCGATACTTGCTCGCCAGCAATCGTCCCATCATGGCTGTAGGGCGCTATGCCCCTGCCGCGCCGAGGCGATCACCCAAAAGGTGTGCGGGCACGGACCTCGGCCGGAATCCGCGCAAGAATGCGGCGCCAGGCCGGGCCGCGAGGTTTCCTCCCGCGATCGTCCTGCAGGGACACTGCGGGTTTCTGCTCTGAGCGTGGGTAGATCTGGGCGGCGGGGACGTGTCAGACTGCTGCCGTGCGATTTCCGACGAAACTAGTGATCTCTACGGCGTCGGGAGGCCATGGCGAACCGATGCGCGATGCGGCCTTGGCTGACGCGCCGCGGACTCCAGCCACCCCGGCCCCGACTCCCGCTCCTGAGGTCGGGGTCGTGGTGGCGGCACGCGCAGACTCGATCCATCAGCTCGTCGCCGAGTACATGGACTTTGTCTGGCGCTCGCTGCGGCGCCTGGGGGTCGCCGAAGCGGACTGTGACGACGGTTGCCAGCGGGTCTGGGTAGTGTTGGCCAAGAAGATCAGCAGCATCGAGCCGGAGAAGATGCGTAGCTATATCTTCTCAGTGGTGGTGCGCATCGCCTCCGAGATGCGGCGCGCCCGCGGCCGGCACCAGCACGAGGAGCTGGACGAGCACACGCCGGCGCTGACGGCGTTGGACGCCGAGGGGTTGCTCGAGCAGAAGCGTGTGCGGCAACTGCTCGATCAGGTGTTGTCCAGCATGAGCTGGGAGTTGCGGGTGGTGTTCGTGATGTTCGAGCTGGAGGGTTCGAGCTCGCCGGAAATCGCCGAGGCGCTGGGGGTGAGCCGCGGCACGGTAGCCTCGCGCCTGCGCCTCGCACGCGAGGCCTTTCGGCGGGGAGTGGAGCGGCTGCAGGCGCCGCCGCCAAGAGCGCCACAGCAATCGCTGGTGCAATTGGTCGGGGTCGCTTCGAAGGCGGTATCATGAAGGATCCGTCGCGCTTGCTGGATACGACGAGGAGTGGTCTCGAGCGCGGTCTGCTGCGCTCGGCCTACGGTGACGTGGCTCCGGACGCTGTGCGAGCCCGCGTGCTGGAGTCGGTCAATGAGGTGCTGTTTTCTGCGGGGACACCCAGCAGCCCTATCCCAAGCAGCCCTATCCCAAGCAGCCCTATCCCCAGCAGCCCTATCCCCAGCAGCCCTATCCCCAGCAGCCCTATCCCCCCCATCCTAGTTTCGGGGGCGGCATCCCGCTTGCCAGCGCCCCGCTTGCCGGCTTCGAGCGCTGTCGGCAAGCGGGGCCTGCTACTTCGGGTGGTCCATGCTGCCTATCTGGGTGGCGGGCTGCTCGCGGCAGCGGCCGGGGTCGGGATCGTGATGCTGGAGCAGTCGGCGCTGCCACCTGCAGGAAGCGGAGCTCTTCCGCCTTCGTTGGCCTGGCTGCCGGGGCCCGCGCGGCCGGCGCCGGCCAGCGTCCATTCACCGCTGCCAGCGCCCCAGTCGCGCACCAAACCGGCGCGACTCGCGGCGCTGTCTCCCGCCGAAGCGCGCTCAGCGCGCGTGGGGCAGAGCAACGCGCTGGCCAGCACGCACGCCGAGCACCTGCGCTCCGGAACGCTCTCCGACCCCGTTGCGCGCAATACTCTGGGAAGCAGTAACCCGGGTGTCACGCCCGCGCGCGGGCGCAATGGCGATGTGCCCGAGGACTGGTTGGGAGCCCAGCTGCGCCTGCTGCGCGAAGCGCGCGAGCAGTTGCACGCAGGTCGCCTGGAGCAGGCTGAGCGGGTGCTGAACAGCTACGGGCCGCGCTTCCCGGGGGGCGTACTCGGGCCGCAGGTGAATGGCCTGCGCGAAGAGCTGAGTGAGCGGCGCACGACGGCACGGGCAGTGTCGGGGCGCGGCGTTCCGCCCCGCTGATTTGCGCGGCAGGCGCGCGCGCTGCGCGAGCTGTTACCGAGAGGCCATGTGACGTCGCTCGCGCCAGGTGCGGCGCGCCAGATACACGAGGATGGCGACGTTGACGATGAAGATGACGAGCCGCGACCAGCGCCGCACGCGGATGAATTCGTACACTTCAAACGGCAAGAGGGAGCCGGTCGTGGCCACCACGAGCCAGGCGCCCCAGGTGCGGCCCGTGTGCAGCGCCCATGCTTCGACGCCCGTCAGCACCCCATCCAGGGCGAGCGCTCCGATCGCAAACAGGATCCGGCGGTTCACGGACTCCGCGGCGAGCAGCGGCGCGAGCAGCTTCGCGAGCTGCGCGGCCCAGCCGTGTGTGATGTGGTGGCGCAGCCAGGCCGATAGATGAAGCAGCGCGCTCGGCAAGCCGAGCGGCCACCAGAGGGCCAGCACCAGCGCCATCGACAGCTGGAGCGCGGCCTTGAGCGACTTGTACAGGATGATGGCGCGCAGCGGAGCTGCCGCGCCATCGCCGTTCACAGCTGCACCCGCGCGAGAACGAACTTGTTGTTCTGCTCGCGGGTGGTGAGCAAATCGAAGGTCTTGAAGCTGCCGAGCTCGCTCTTGAGGCGGCCGATGGTGCCGTGCTCGGTGGTGACGAAGAGCACCTGCGTCCCCGCAGCGCGCTGATCGGCGATCCAGCTCTCGAAGGGCTTGCCGGCAGCCTTGAAGGTGGCCACGTGGTTCGAGGTGTAGAAGTTCTCGCCCATCCAGTTCTGACGGTAGGCCACCAGCGGCTCCTCGGGACCGCTGCGCCGCTGATAATAGGTGCTGATCGTCTCGCGCTGGCTCCAGTGGGGCGAGACCTGGATCAGGTAGATGTAGAGCGACCAGACCGTGAAGCTGACCCCGGCGCCGCACACACAGCCGAGCAGCCAGCGGCGCAGGCGCTGCCGCCCGAGCGCGAACGCGAGCAGCACACCGATGGCGACGCTCACGGCGCCGAACACTTTCAGCGCGCTCCGGTAATCGATGTTGGCGGGCCAGGGCCGTGAGTACTCGTAGCTGAAGAGCTGCAGCAGCTGCGCAGCCCCGGGCATCGAGCCCGGGCGCACCAGGTCGCGCGCGACCAGCGCCGTGACGCCGGCGGCTCCCAGCGCCAGGATCGAAGCGCGCGGAGCGCCGCCGCGCTGCCAGAGATCGTCCAGCCACACGCCGCCGAGCACGGCGGCCGCCGGCACCAGCGGCAGGATGTAGTGATGGAACTTGGTCCCGGCGATGCTGAACAGCCCGAAGCAGGCGAGCTGCCAGGCCACGCACAGCTGAGTGGCGGAACGAAAGCGCGCGTCGGTGCCGGGCTGCGCGCTCTTGCCGATGCAGAACAACGTGCCAGCGGCCAGGATGCCGCTCCAGGGGAACAGCCCGATGCCGAGCTGCCAGACGTAGTAGCGGAAGCTGGTGTCGATGCCGCTGTTGGTGTCATGCACGTGGCCGAAGGCGCGGTCGTACATGTCGTGCAGGAACAGCCGCTCGAAGAAGGCCATCTCGTGCCTGGCGTACTCCTGCACGAACCAGGGCGCCGCGACGCAGGCCAGGATCAGGCACAGCGAGCCGAGCTTGGCCTGCCGCAGCTCACCGAGCCGGCCTTGCACCAGCAGCCAGGCGCCGAAGCCCGCGAGCGGCAGCACCAGGCCGGGCGCCGCCTTGCCCATGAAGGACAGCGCCACGCAGGCCCACGCCGCCAGGTAGTAGAGCCCGCGCAGCGAGCGTTCTCCGCGCTCGATCCAGAGCAACGCGCCGAGGCACAGCGACCACAGCAGCGCGCTCCAGGCGGGCTGCAGCCGCGTGCGGGTCGCGAGCTCGTCGATCGCGCACGGGGCGTTGCCGGGCAGCGTGCAGTTGCCCGGTGAGCCCGCCCAGACTTCATCCAGATGCAGGCGCAGCCGCAGGTGCTGCGTCGCTTCGTTCAGCTCCAGGCTCGCATGCCGCGAGAGCAGGTAGAAAATCTGCGCCAGCGCCAGGCCACCGATCACCGCGAAGAGCACGTGATAGGCCGAGACGCACAGGCTGCGCTGCCCGAGCTGCAGCCGGTACGTGCGCACGCGCTCGCCCGGGGAAGCGGCATTGGCGAGCAGCAGAAAGCCGAAGCACGCCGCCAGCGGAGCGGCGTACGTCATGTCCACCATGGTCTGCCGCGCCAGGAAGTACCAGTAGGGGCACGTGGCCAGGATCAGGCTGCCCAGGCGCGCCGCGCGGCCGCCCACATGGCGAGCCATGCCGCGCTCCAGCACCAGCTGCCCCGCCAGCGCGAGGGTGATGATCGGCAGCCGCGCCGCCCACTCCGGCATCGGCGCGCGGCCCGCGGCGATGCCGCGCAGCATCGCTTCGGGCGAGGGGTCGAGCCCGAACCAGGAGAAGCTGACACCTTCGAGCCAGAAGTCCAGGTTGGGCTTGGACCAGAACCAGGCCTGGTCGCCCCACCAGAGCGAGATCCAGTCGTGGCGCTCCAGCATCTCGCGCGCCACCTCGGAGTCCTGCGGCGCCCAGCAGTCGATCATGCCGAAGGCGCCGAGGCTCGGCAGATAGAGCAGCAGCGTGAGCGCCGTGGCCCACGACCCCCGCGCCAGAGACCCGACCCCCTGCGCCGGC
>JAICTU010000730.1 GCA_025936205.1 Polyangiaceae bacterium
AGCCCTTCCTGTTCGAAGGCCGCCAGCGGGCGCGCCGCGCGGAGCTGGGCCTGGCCACGCTGGGCGACCAGGTCGACACCCTGATCACCATCCCGAACCAGAAGCTGATCTCGCTCGCCGACTCCGAGCTGACCTTTGTCGAAGCCTTCCGCAAGGCGGACGAGGTGCTGTTCCAGGCCGTGCAGGGCATCAGCGACCTGATCACGCAAGAGGGCATCGTGAACGTCGACTTCGCCGACGTGCGCACCGTGATGGACAGCATGGGCCGCGCGCTGATGGGCGTGGGCTGCGCCAAGGGCGAGGGCCGCGCGCGCCTCGCGGCGGAGCAGGCCATCACCTCGCCGCTGCTCGACGACATCTCGGTCGACGGCGCCACCGGCGTGCTGATCAACATCGTGGGCGGGCCCGATCTCAAGATGAAGGAGATCGAAGAGGCCGCCACCTTGATCCAGGAGCAGGCGCACGAGGACGCGAACATCATCTTCGGCGCCTCGATCGTCGAGAGCATGGGCGACATGGTCAAGGTTGCCGTCATCGCCACCGGCTTCAACCGCACCGAGCATGAGGCGGCCGAGCTGCTGCGCCAGGCCGCGCGGCAGCCGATGGAAATCAATGGCACCCGCGAGGTCCCGCGCGAGGTCGTACGTCCCACGCAGATGGCTCCCCGCCATGAGTCGAGCCCGCAGTCACACCGCATTCATCACCCGCAGCAGCCCCCGCAGGTGAGCGTCACCGTCCCGCGCGCCCCGCTCCGTCCCTCCGCGCGCGTCCCCCACACGGTGGTGCGTCCCGGACCGCAGGTGCGCGACCAGATCATCTTCCCGTCGCTGCCGAACGACACCGACTGGGATGTGCCCGCCTACCAGCGCCGCAACGGCGGCTGAGCGTTCCCTTTAGCTACCGGCGTCCACGGGGCGATCTTCGGATCGCCCCGCGTCGTTTGTGGCAGCGTCACTCGGGGAAGAGCCGCGCGCGAGAGGGGCGCCGCCTGCGCCCCCGGTGGGGGGCTGCCCGGCGGCCATCGGAGGCGGTGAACTCGTCGCCATGCCCCCCGCGCCGCCCGTGCCCGAACCCGCGGCGAGGCCGCCCGCCGTCGGAGCGCTCGCGGCATCCGCGCCGGCATCTGCCGGCTCCAGCGTGAGGATCACGATCTCGCCCGGCGCGATCTCTTCGCCCTTCGCACAACCCAGAGCAGGGAGTGCAGCGAGCGCGAGCAGGCCGACCTGACGAAGCAAAGGGAAGCAAGCAGGGTAAGCGATGGGGCCGACTAAAGCGCACCTTTGCCCACCGAGTCAACGCTCAGCCGGCGGCGCCGTGGCAATGCCCGATTTGCCAATATGTCCGGTGACTTCAGCGCCCGGGCGCGCCCGGCGCGCGGCGTTCGGGCTGCTGCATTCGCGCCCCGCTGTTTCGCAATGCGACACGCCGGCGGGAACGCCATTGGCGGCGGGCCCACCTCGCGCTTACCTGCAGCCATGACCGAACCCGAGTTTGTGCCGCTGTCGATCGCCGTCGTCACGGTCAGCGACACGCGCGACATTGCGAACGACACCAGCGGCGCGCTGATCATCGAGTGCATCGAGCGAGCGGGCCACCGCCTCACCGCGCGCCAGCTGATCCGGGACGACCTGGCCACGATTCGCGCGCTGTTCAGCGAGTTGCGCGACGACCCCGGCATCCAGGTCGTGATCGCCACCGGCGGCACCGGGCTCACCGCGCGTGATGTCACCCCCGAAGCGCTGGAGCCGCTGGTGAGCAAACCGATCCTGGGCTTCGGGGAGCTGTTTCGCAGCCTGAGCTACGCCGAGATCGGCGCCAGCACCATCCAGTCGCGCGCCACGGCAGCGCTCTGCGGCAAGACCCTGTTCTTCATCCTGCCCGGCTCGCGCAATGCGGTGCGCCTGGCCCTGGAGAAGATCATCCTGCCCCAGCTCGATCGCCGCACCAAGCCTTGCAACTTCGCCGAGCTGATGCCGCGCTTCTGAATGCAATCAGGCAGAGGGGCTCGCCCCCGCCCGTCGCTCCCCGACCCCAGCATGTGCCCACTCTCGCTCAGCCGCCGGATTGATCTGAGGATCGAAAGTCGGTCCGGGGAGCACGACGGTTCCTCCGAACGAGTCGGGAGGCCACGGATCACCCGGAGCAGAGTCGGAGCTACCGCAAGCGGTGGCCGCCAGCAACGATGCAACAGCCCAGCGCGAATGCGCACGCCCATTTCCCCCGCTCACGGTGGCGGGATGCTACCAGAAGGCCGCGGCAGCGGGAGAGCGCTCAGGGGCTGCGATGTGGGGAGGCGGCGGGCTTGGCGCCAGGGGAGGCGGCGGGCGCAGGCGAGCTGGCCGCGGCCTGGGCGCGCACCTCCTCCAGGTCGCGCAGGCTCGCCTGGGGCCGCGGATCGCTCGGATCGAGCGTCTGCGCCTGCCGTAGCGCGACCTCGGCTTGCTCGTATTGCTTCAGCCCCGCCAGCGCATTGCCCAGGTTGATCCAGGCCGAGCCCAGCTTGGGATCGAGCGCCACGGCTTTGCGCTGGGTCTCGACCGCCTTCTCCAGCTGGCCCTGCAGCTCATAGGCGTAACCGAGGTTGGTCAGGAACGTGGCGCGCCGAGGCTCCAGCTCGGTCGCGCGCGTCAGGTGGGGGAGGGCCAGATCCGGCCGATGATTGGCGAGGTGGGCGGTGCCCAGATCGCTCTCCGAGCGCGCGTCATCGGGCCGCAGCTGGAGCGCGTGCTCGAACGCGCGGATGGCCTCGCTGACGCGGCCGCGCAGCATCAGCGCAGTGCCGTAGTTGGTCCAGCGCTCCGACTCGTCCGGGCTGAGCTGCACCGCATGCTCGAACTGTTCGAGCGCGCGCGGAGTGTCGCCCGTGGCGAGGTACGCGGCGCCGAGCGCGGAGGGGATCTCGGCGTTGCGGGGGTCGAGGCGCGCGGCGCGTTCCAGCGCGGCGCGGGCGCGGGGCGCTTCACCCAGCACGATCAGCCAGTGGCCTTGTTCGACCAGGGCAGGAGCGAAGTCGGGGTACTCCGCCGAGATGGCTTCCGCTTCGCGCACCAGCTTTCGCAGCTCGGGCTGTTGTGGCGCTTCCGCGTAGGCCAGCGGCAGGCCCAGCCGGGCGAAGCGCAGGCGCAGCGGGCCGAGGCGCGCCGCCGGATCGGCGGGCGCGAGCGCGAGCGCGCGTTCGAAGTGGCGGCGCGCTTCCTGGAGCTGATCTTGCGCCAGCGCCGCGTCGGCTGCGGCCAGCTCCGCGGCGGCGGGCGAGGGCGGCTTCGCGGGGGCGGGCGTGGGGGCCGCCTCGCCCGCCGC
>JAICTU010000262.1 GCA_025936205.1 Polyangiaceae bacterium
CAGGTAGCCCCGGCACTGCTGCCGTCGGCTTCCGGCTGCCCACCCCCGCTGATGAATCTTCGTTGTCCGCTGCGCGCGCCCTCGGCGCGGCCGCTGCACGGGCACCCGCCGTTCCCGGCAGCGGGATCCGAGGTGCCGCTGCCGCTGGCTTGGGCGCGGGTGCCGGCACGGGAGCAGGTAGAGCCGCGGCGGGAGGCGATGCGGGAGCCGCTGCCACAGGCGGAAGCGGCGCCGCTGGCGCGAGCGAAGCGGCGCCGGCCGCCGGAGCTATCGAGGTAGCAGCCCCTGCCGCGCCCGATGCCGGCGCCAGCGAGTTGGGCGTGGCTGTGACGTCGTACTCGTCGCTGCCGGCCCGGGGCGCGATCTGGATCCGATAATCGCACTTCCGGCAGCGGATCTTGGCGATCCGGCGACCCACCAATTTCTCGGGGCCAATCTGGTACTTAGCCTTGCAATTGGGACAGAGAAATTTCATGCGGCCACTGGGCGAAACGGAAAGGTGGGACAGGGACACATACTACGAAAGGCCATCTTGCGAAAGAAGGGCAGCCACGTGCTCCTCGATGGCCTTGCGCGTCTCCTCGTCGGGCGCGAGTTGGAGCGCACGGTTCCAGGTCTCCACAGCCTTATTTCGAAAGCCCGCCTGGCAATACATTATGGCTAGATTCTTCACTCCTGCGAAATGCCGGGAGTTGATCTCGACAGCACGCTCGAGCGCGCGAATCGCGTCGTACGTCTGGCTCTGCTGGGCAAACAGCAACCCCAGGTGAAAGTGGATGCGATACGCGAGCGGATCGATGGCAATCCCGCGTTCCAGATGCGAGATTGCCTCGACGATATCGCCGCTGCGATAGGCGAGCATCCCCTCCTCCAGTGCGCGCTCGGCTCCGGCGGCTGGATCGACGACGGCATCAGGCAGCTTCAAGTCCTCCGCCAGAGCCGCCGAGACGGCACGCAATGCCTCATCGGCGCGCACCGGTTTTTCGATGTAGTGCTGAACACCACAGCTGTCGCGCAGGTCCTCAGCCAGCCGCCAGCCCCGGTGCACGGGGCTCAGCATCACGATGCGCAGGCTGCCGTAGCGCTGGCTACCGCGCAGACGGCGCGCGATCTCGAAGCCGTGCACCTCGGGCAGCAGCGCCGACAGCACCAGCAGATCCGGCGAGAGCTCCTTGATCATGCGCAACGCCTGACGCCCTGTCTCCGCACTGCGGACGAGGTAGCCCGCCCCGCTCAGCGTCTGCTCCAGTAAGGCACGGCTCTCCAGCTCGTCGTCGACGATCAAAATCGAGCACGGGCCCGAGTCCGCTCCCTCGGCTGCGCCCCGCGGCAGCGACGCCACGACACTGGTCTCCTCCAGCAGATCGTCAAAGGCCTGTTCCACCGCGGAAAGCACGTCGCGCTCTCCGCCACGCTCGTCGCCGAGATCCGCCGCGCGCCCGCGCAGCGCGGGCGGCAGGGACGAGAGCTTCGGCGGATACGCAGAGACCGTCGCGGGTGGCCCCGAGTCCCTCCCGGCCAAGTTGTCGGTGGGAATGCACAACTCGATGGGTGCCGGCGACTCCTCCAAGAGCAGCACGTCCGGTGCGGGAGGCACCACTTGCTGCAAACGCTCGGGCGCGGGCTCGGGCAAGAGCCCCGCCTTGCGCAAGGTCTCGGGTGGACAGTCCGGTCCCACGTAGTGCTGCTGCCCGCGTTCGCGGGCGCCGTAGGCGCGCTCGATGGCTTCCGCGATGTCCTCGGGCGGGGCCGCATAGGCGTAGACGCGCTTGCCGGCGACGAACTCCACCTCCTGGATGACTTCCTGCAGGCTGGGGTCCTTCATGGCCACGAACAGGCGGTCCACGCGCGCCAGCACCGGGATCAACAGGTGATGTTGCGCGAGGCTGCGCGGCACATTGCCGAGGTCCTCCGTCTTGAGACAGATCTGATCGAGATCCAGCGCGGGCACACCAAAGCGCTCGCTCAGTCCCACGAGCTGTGCATGCCGAGCCACCGGGTCGCGCGGGCGCACCACCCCCGCCGCCGGACGGCGGCGCAGCGCGATACGCCCCAGCTGCTTGGGAGCGTCGTCCTTGATGTCCGCGTCACCCATCTACGATCCCTCGGAGTCCACTGCCCTGCTGTCGTGCTCTGCCGTGACCTGGACCCATTGCTCGAGCTGCCCCTCGGAAATGGCCTTTCTGGCCGACGCCATCAATGACGCGTAGTGATGAAGATTGTGCAAACTAATCAAGCGATGCCCGAGAATCTCACCCGCCTGATACAGGTGCCGCAAATAGGCACGGCTGAAGCCCTGACTGCAAACGGGGCAGTCGCAGGCCTCGTCGAGCGGGCGCGAGTCGTTTCGATAGCGAGCATTCTTGAGTGTTAGACGGCCGCCCCGAACAAAAGCCTGACCGTTTCGCGCGTTACGGGTGGGCATCACACAATCGAACAGATCAACCCCCACGCTCACTGCCCGCACCAGATCCAGCGGCGTGCCCACACCCATGAGGTAGCGAGGGCGTTCGGGGTCTACCGCGGGCACGACTCGCTCCAGCGTCTGGTACATGACCGCCGGCGGCTCGCCCACACTGAAGCCGCCGAGTGCGAGCCCATCGAGCGGCAAAGCCCCCAGCGTTTCCGCATGCTGACAGCGCAGATCCACATCAGTGCCCCCCTGGATGATCCCGAACAAAGCCTGTCCCGGCTTGCGCGCCGACAGACAGCGCTCCGCCCAGCGCGTGGTGCGGTCCACCGCCGCCACCAACTCGGCGCGCGGCACGTTCGCGGGCGCGCAGATGTCGAGCTGCAGGGCGATGTCGGAGCCGAGCAGCCCCTGTACGCGCATCGACTCTTCCGGCGTCAAACGGCGCCTCGATCCGTCGAGGTGTGACGCAAACTCGAAGCCCGTCTCATCCACTTTCACGCGCTGCGCGAGCGAAAAGGCCTGGAAGCCTCCGGAGTCGGTCGCGATCGCGTGCGGCCAGCGCATGAAGGAGTGGAGGCCGCCATGCTCGGCGACCAGCTCGGCTCCGGGCCGCAGCCAGAGATGATAGGTGTTCGCGATCAGCAGCCGTGCGCCCGTGCCGCTCACCTCGAGCGGATGCAGCGCCTTCACGCTGCCGATGGTACCCACCGGCATGAACGCTGGCGTCTCGATCACGCCGTGCGGCGTCCAGAGTTGCCCGCGCCGGGCACGCCCGGAACGAGCCAGTACATCAAAGCGCATGTGAACTCGCAGTCTCGGAGTCGGGGCGCGCCGGGCCCGCGCTCGGCTCGGGTGCGCAGCGCTCCGGGAGCCAGGTGGCGTCGCCATAAGATAGAAATCGATAGCCTGCGGCGAGCGCCGCGCGGTACGCAGCTGCGCAGCGCTCCAGCCCGATGAAGGCGCTGACCAGCGCCAGCAGCGTGCTCCTCGGCGCGTGAAAGTTGGTGAGGAGTGCATCCACGACGTGGAAGGCGTAGCCCGGCTGGATCAGCAGGCGCGTCTCGTGGCTACCCGCGACGACATGCCCGGGGCGATCGGGGTCACGGGCGCTCTCCAGCGCGCGCACCACCGTCGTCCCGACCGCCACCACCGGAGCCGAGCGCGCGCGCGCGTCTGCGACCGCCGCGACCAGGGCGGGGCTGACGGAATACCACTCGGCGTGCATCGGGTGATCGTCGAGGTC
The DNA here is from genome assembly GCA_025936205.1 of Polyangiaceae bacterium. The sequence goes on from JAICTU010000262.1 coordinate 3,657, forward strand.
CTGCGCGCGCACCGGCAAAAAGGTGCCCGCGCCCACGTGCAAGGTGACGTGCGCGATCCGTACTCCGCGTTGCTCCAGACCTGCGAGCATCGCCTGGGTCAGGTGCAGACCTGCCGTGGGAGCCGCTGCTGAGCCGAGCTGCTGGGCGAACACCGTCTGGTAGCGCTCGGCATCCTCCGACTGCGCGCTGCGACGGATATAGGGCGGCAACGGCAGCTGGCCGTGGCGCTCGATGAAGTCCTCGGTGTCCGCGACGCCGCGCACCTCCAGGTGCAGCTCGGGACCCGCTGTTCGTGGCAGCACGGTGAGGCGTGCTTCTCCCAGCTCCAGCACCGTGCCGGCCCGCAGGGGTCGATTGGCATGCCCGAGCGCAATCCACTCTTTGCTGCCGCTCGGCAGCCGGCGTTCCGACAGGAACAGGAGCTCGACCATCCCGCCGCTGGCCTTGCGCGCAGCGAGGCGTGCGCGCCGTACGCGGGTGTCGTTCAGCACGACCAGGCCCCCGGCAGGTACCAGCTGAATCCAGTCCAGAAGCCCGTGGTGTTCCACGCCCTGCGGGCGAACGACGAGGAGCCGGGCGTCCTCGCGCCGGGGCGCGGGATGCTGAGCGATCGCCTGCTCCGGCAGAGGATAATCGAGGAGGTCGGTACGCACGGCGCCCTAGTACTCCGAATCCAGCTGCCAGGCGGGCTTTTCGCGACACACAGCCGGCGCGCAGAGGGCAGCGAGCCGGCTCCGCCCTCGCCGGAGCCCCGCCCGCGGATGCCCGCCTGACCTGAGCTCGAGCTCTGGGGGTTAAGACTGCCGCCCGTCGAACGTGACGCCCAGCCGAGTCATCTTCCGCCACAGGGTGGTGGGGCTGATGTCCAGCGCTTCGGCGACCTTCTCGCGGCTGCCATCGTGGGCGCGCAAAGCCTCGAGCACGGCCTCTCGTTCCGCCTCGTCGACGATGTGGGCCAACGTTCTGCGGGCCGCGGTGGGCCTCTGCGCGGGCGCCTGCGGCAAGATGTCATCCAGGGAGATGACATCTCCCACTGCCAGCGCGACCGCTTGCTCGACCATGTTCTCGGCTTCGCGCACGTTGCCCTGGAAGCTGTATTGCACCAGCTGATCCATCACGCCCTCGCCGAAGCGCACCCGTCGCGCCATCTTGCGATTGAACTTTTCGAGGAAGAAGTGCATCAGCAGCGGGATGTCTTCCCGGCGATCGCGCAGTGGCGGAAGATCAAAACGCGCGACGTTGAGGCGATAGTAGATGTCTTCTCGGAAGCGGCGTTCTTTGACCGCCTCCGTCAGATCCACGTTGGTCGCAGCCATGATGCGCACGTCGATCTTGATGGTCTTGTTCTCGCCCACGCGCCGGACTTCGCCGTCCTGAATCGCGCGCAGCAACTTCGCCTGGAAGGCGAGGCTGGTCTCGGCGATCTCGTCGAAGAAGAAGGTGCCCCCATCGGCCTCTTCAAACAACCCCCGGCGCGCCTGCGACGCACCGGTGAACGCGCCTACGGCATGCCCGAACAGCTCGCTCTCCAGCAACGTCTCGGTGATCGCCGCGCAGTTCACGGTCACGAAAGGGCGATCGACGCGCTTGCTGTTGGCGTGAATCGCGCGCGCCACGAGCTCCTTGCCGGTGCCGCTCTCGCCCGTGATCAGCACGGTGGCATCGGTCGGCGCGATCTTGACCACGCGCGTGAGCACGTCACGGATCGCCTGGGAGCGCCCCACGATGTTCTCGAAGTGGTAACGCTCCTTGAACTCGCGCGCGAACATCTGGACCTGACCGTGCAGGCGTCGGGTCTCGATCGCCTTGTTGGTGCGGACCAAGAGCTCCTGCTCGCTGAACGGCTTCTGGATGTAGTCGAAGGCGCCGAGCTTCATTGCTTCGACGGCGCTCTCGATCGTGCCGTAGGCGGTCATCACGATGACCTCGGTCAGTGGTTGCGCCTGCTTGATGGCGCGCAACACATCGATGCCGTCCAGCTCACCCATGCGTAGATCGGTGAGCACCAGATCAAACGCCCCGGCCACGCCGAGCTCCTGACCTTCGCGACCATTCGCTGCGGCATCCACCTCGTAGCCGTTGCCCCGGAGCAGCATGGCCAAGGTCGCGCGCATGTTGCGCTGATCATCGATGATTAGGATGCGACCTTTTTCATTCGCTGCTTCCATCCGCAGCGGCTCCTCGTTCCGGTTCAACGCCACCATCGTCACCCCCTGCTCAGCAACACTCGGGCGCACCGCGGCGCGCGCAGATGCGGCCCCCGCCCTCCCGCCAGACTCCCTCTCATTATCCATTCTACCCGAAATCGCGGGACCGGGGGACATGCCGTCCAGCCGAACCGTGCGCTCCTCGAAATCTTCGTGTTCACACAGCCAGCGCCGGCGGTGACTCGCCCGCGGCGCGCGCCGGCTTCTACCGCAGAAGCTCCTGGAACTTCACTGCCCGCTTCACTGTTTTCGGTGCCCAGGTACTTCGGCGGCGTCCTGATCATAGCCGGAATCACGACGCTGAAAAATGATAGGTCCTGGTTCTCATTTGGAACGCATACTGAACAGAGGAGCGGGTTTGTGACGAGCTTGAAGGAACGCATCGGCGAGGCCGGAGAGGCTAGACAGCGGCTGATCAGCGATGCCTGCCAGGTCCTGGATCAAGAGGTGGGGGACAAAGGTGGGCTGAGTGGGCTCGCGATCAAGGGGGCCTACGCGGTGGTGAAAGGCATCAAACCCGGCTTCATTCCCGAGGTGGTGGACAGCCTGCTCGACGATTTCCTCGATGCCCTGCAACCGATCGCGGATGAAGCCAAAACCAAGGGCGTCCCGGCGGGAAAGCATCTGACGGCCAACGCCGAACGAGCGGCCGACAAGCTGTTGAGCATCACCGATGCGCGCGTGGCCCGCTCGACCCGTCCCGTGATCAGGAGCACCTACGACAAGCTGCGTCCGACCGCGATCAAACACGTCGCCGCGGCGGGGCCGCGATTGGGACAATTGCTGGATCGTCATTTCCCTCCGGGAACCTGAGTTCCGCTCGGAGTCGGCTGCGGGGCCACCAGAGCGTGGGCTACGATTTTCGGGCGACAATCCGATGCGAATGGACTACCAAGCCACGCCATGTCGACCCCCCAAGATCCCCGCGCACGCCGCCGCGAGCGCCTCCGCCGTGCCCGCAAGAACGCCGCCTGGGAGGCGCGCCGAGCTGCAGAGAATCAGCAGGCAGCCGAGCCCAAGGCGTCCGCCAAGAAAGCGACCTGAGTCGCCCGATGTTCTCTAGGTACTACCCAGTCTCATTCCAGGTAGTACCGGCCGGGATGGAAGGCGTCTGCTGACCGTCCGTGGAGACCATTTCCACGGACGAGGTCGGCTGACAGGGCCTGTCATCTTTCGCCAAGCTCTCGGCTCGCACAGCAGGCGCTTCCTCCGTTTCGGAACGCACATGAAAACGCAGGGTGCCATTTGCATCCCACGGCCCGACCGCGGCGCCCTTTTGGGGTGAGCCACAGTCAGCGCGCCAGGCGATCGCGTGCCCTCGGTACCCTCGACAGGGCCACAGAAAGTGGTCACATTGCTGTTCAGGTATGTCCGAGCAGCGGCCTCCGCAGGATCCATCGTACGAAGATGACTTGCGCGTCGCGGAGCGCACGCGTAGCAAGCGCCCACGTCGGTATCAGGTCGTCCTCCACAACGACGATTACACCACGATGGAATTCGTGGTCGAAGTGCTAATGCGCTTCTTCCAGAAGGACATCACGGAAGCGCGCCACATCATGTTGCACGTACACCACAAGGGGTACGGCGTGGTGGACGTGTTTCCCCGGGATGTCGCCGAGACCAAGGCTGAGCAAGTCATGGACTTCGCCAAGCAGCACGGCCACCCACTGCGGTGCACGGCAGAGCCGGAGAGCGGCGACGAGCCGGAGGAGGACTGACGGTTTGTCTCGTTCTCGCGCGGCCCCCCTGTCGTTCGGGGAACCCCGCACCCAAATCGTGTTTGCGGGCCCCCCGCGCCCCGATCCGACGAGCATTGAAGGTGTGATTCGATGAAAGTCAGCCCGGAAGTTGAAATTGCCTGCTCGGTCGCGGCCACGGAGGCTCAGCGCCGGGGACACGACATCGTGGGTGTCGAGCATCTGCTCTACGCCCTGTTGATGGACGAAGAGACCAGCCGTGTGCTGGCCAAATCCGGTAGCAACACGGTGAAGCTGAAGGCGGAGCTGGATCGCCTGCTCAGCAGTCACTTCCCGAACTCGGGCACCGACCTGCTCGCCACGCCCCGCCCCTCGCGCGGGTTCCAGCGCGTCTTGCAGCGCGCCGCGGTGCACGTGGAGTCGAGCGGCAAGGCCGAGCTCAAGGGCTACAACGTCCTGGTCGCGATCTTTTCGGAGCCGGATTCGTTCGCCGTGCAGGCGCTGGAAGACAGCGGTGTCACGCGACTCGACGTGGTCAGCTATGTGTCCCACGGGCTGAGCAAGGACGGCACCAGCAAAGAGGATAGCGACGCGCAGTTCGAGGAGTCGCTGGATGACCCCTCACGCGGGCGCGACGGGCGCGGCGAGAAAGAGGGCGACCCGCTGGAGCGCTTCGCCAACAACCTGAACGCGCGGGCGCGCAACGGCGAGATCGATCCGCTGGTCGGGCGCGATTCCGAGATCCGGCGCGTGATCCAGGTGCTGAGCCGGCGGCGCAAGAACAACCCCTTGCTGGTGGGCGATGCCGGCGTCGGCAAGACCGCCATCGCCGAAGGCTTGGCCGCGCGCATCATCAATGGTGAGGTGCCCGAGCCCCTGCGCAAGGCCACCGTCTATGCGCTGGACATCGGCGCGCTGCTCGCGGGCACCAAGTACCGCGGCGACTTCGAAAACCGCATGAAGGCCGTGATCCGGGCGCTGCAGCGGGATGAGCACAACATCCTGTTCATCGACGAGATGCACACCGTGATCGGCGCCGGCGCGGCCAGCGGGGGCACGGTCGACGCCTCGAACCTACTCAAGCCTGCACTCTCCAGCGGCAAGCTGCGTTGCATCGGCGCCACCACCTTCGAAGAGTACCGCAGCCATCTGGAACGCGACCGCGCTTTCGCTCGGCGCTTCCAGAAGGTCGAGGTGCTGGAGCCGAGCCTGGAGGAGAGCGTGCTGATCCTGCGTGGCCTGCGCTCTCGGTACGAGGAGTTCCACGGGGTCACCTACAGCGACGACGTGCTGCAGACGACGGCCACGCTCGCTCAGCGGCACCTGCATGACCGCAAGATGCCGGACAAAGCGATCGACTTGCTCGACGAGTCCGGCGCCGACACCAAGCTCTCTTCGGATCCCGGCTCAGCCGTGACCGTCGAGCGCGTGGAAACGGTGGTGGCACGCATGGCGCAGATCCCCTCGCGCCAGGTGAGCTCCAGCGACAAGAAAGCACTGCGAGATCTCGATAGTGATCTGCGGCGCGTGGTGTTCGGACAAGAGCGCGCGATCGCAGAACTCTCTTCGGCGATCAAGCTGGCCCGCGCCGGCCTGCGTCCGCCGGACAAGCCGATTGGCTCTTACCTGTTCACGGGCCCCACCGGTGTCGGCAAGACCGAGGTCGCGAAGCAGCTGGCGCTGACCATGGGCATCGAGCTGATTCGCTTCGACATGAGCGAATACATGGAGCGTCACACCGTCTCGCGGCTGATCGGCGCCCCGCCGGGCTACGTGGGCTACGATCGCGGCGGTCTGCTGACGGAAGCGATCGCGAAGACACCGCACGCGGTGTTGCTGCTCGACGAGATCGAGAAAGCGCACCCGGACGTCTTCAACGTGCTGCTGCAGGTGATGGACCACGGCTCGCTCACCGACAACAACGGCAAGCGCTCGGACTTCCGGCACGTGGTGCTGATCATGACCAGCAACGTGGGCGCCCAGGACCTGGCTCGCGTGCGCGTGGGCTTCGGCCAGCGCAATCAGCGAGGAGATGACGACCGCGCCTTCAAGAACACGTTCAGCCCGGAGTTCCGCAACCGTCTCGATGCGCGCATTCGCTTCGATGCTTTGAGCCCCGAGACGATGCTCAGCATCGTGGACAAGAGCATCAAGGAGCTGGCAGGGCAGCTGCGCGAGCGCGAGGTGAGCATCGAGCTGACCGAGAACGCGCGCAAGTACCTGGCCATCATCGGCTACGATCGAGACAACGGCGCTCGCCCGCTGGCGCGCCTGGTGCAAGAGCGGATCAAACGGCCCCTCGGAGACGAGCTGCTGTTCGGCAAGCTTGCGTCGGGCGGCCACGTTCAGGTGGACGTCCCGCCGGAGGCGGTCGATACGGCAGACAAGCTGGATGACGACGCCCCCTCGCCCATCTTCTTCCACTTCGAGACCCAGAGTCGGCTGCCTGTGCCCCCGATCGCTGGTGTGGAGGCGAGCGACCCCGGCGCGCAGCCCGAGGGTCCCGCCCGCAAGGACGCGGCCCTGGACCCGCGCTCCCGCCCGAACTGAATAGATCGCCGGCGGTCTCTGCGGAGACCGCCGCCGCACGAAGGCGGGGAGATTGCGCCGGCCGCTGGCGCGCGAATTGCACACCTGCGGGCGATGCAACAGACCGCCCATGGCTGGCTCCTGGTCGGCGCGCTGGCTTGGGCCGCTCTGATCGGAGCCTGCAGATCGCGCGGCGCGCTCAGTCCCGACGATGTGCGGGTGGAGCACGGGCTGCTGGAGAGCACGCCGGCTACACCGATCGATTTTGAGGCGAAAGTCCGCCCCATTCTCGATCGACGCTGCGTCGTCTGCCACGGCTGCTACGACGCCCCTTGCCAGCTCAAGCTGTCATCGTTCGCGGGCATTCAACGGGGAGGCAGCAAGGAGGTCGTCTACGATGGGGCACGCATCACGCCCGCGGATCCGACACGGCTGTTGATCGACGCCCTGACGACTGCCGAGTGGCGCTCCAAAGGCTTTCACGCCGTGGTCAACGAACGCGTCGAGCAGCCTTACGACCAGCTCGACGGCTCGGTGCTGTACCGCATGTTGCGCCTCAAACAGCGGCATCCGCAGCCGCTCACGGGGCGGCTCGATGCGAGTATCGATACCAGCCTGGCCCGCAAAGCGGCGTGCCCCACACTCGAGGAGTTTGAAGACTACGCGCACGAGCACCCGGGCCAAGGCATGCCGTTCGCACTGCCGAACCTGAGCAGCGAAGACTACGAAACGCTGGTGCACTGGCTGGCGCAGGGCGCGCCCGCTCCCAGCGAACGGCCGCTCGGCGCCGAGAGCGCTGCTCGAGTCCGGGAATGGGAGGCATTCCTGAACGGCTCCACGCCGAAAGAGAAGCTCGTCGCCCGCTATCTGTACGAACATCTGTTTCAAGCACACCTGCACTTCGAGGGCAGCGAACCGCGCAGCTTCTTCGAGCTTGTGCGCTCCAGGACCGCGCCGGGGCAGGCGATCGTGCCGATCCCCACGCGGCGGCCCTATGGCGACCCGCAGCAGCCCTTCTACTACCGGCTACGCCCGCTGCTCGACAGCATCGTGGCCAAGAGCCACATGCCCTATGAGCTGTCCGAGGCCCGGCGCCAGCGGCTGACCGAGCTCTTCCTCGACCCCGACTACCCCGTAGCGGAGCTGCCCAGCTACGATCCGATTACGGCTTCGAATCCGTTCAAGGCATTTGCGGCCCTGCCCATCGGCTCGCGCTATCGCTTCCTGCTCGACGACGCACGTTTCTTCATCGAAGGCTTCATCAAAGGGCCGGTCTGCCGCGGCCAGGTCGCGCTCAATGTGATCGAGGATCGCTTCTGGATCCTGTTCTTCGACCCCGCCGCAGCCCTCGCCACCAACACGCCATACATCAACCAACTCGCCGACTATCTCGCGCAGCCCAACGAGATGGAAGACAACCTGCGGCTGGTCACGACCTACGGCCGCTACTTGAAGCTGAACAATCGTTACCTGGAAGCCAGGCGCAGCGCCTTTCGCCTCTCTGCTCCGGTCCCGCTGGCGCAGGCCATGTCGCTGCTGTGGAACGGCGGGAATGCCAATCCGAGCGCTGCGCTCACCGTGTTTCGACACAACGACAGCGCCTCCGTGAGCTACGGGTTGGTCGGGGATCCGCCGCAGACGGCCTGGATCCTCGACTATCCGCTACTCGAGCGCATTCACTACCTGCTCGTGGCGGGCTTCGACGTCTATGGCAACGTCGGCCATCAACTCAATACGCGGCTGCACATGGATGTGTTGCGCATGGAGGCCGAGAACAATTTCCTCGCCCTCTTGCCCGCGAAGGTGCGCAAGCTCATCCACGACGGTTGGTACACGGGCATCCGGACCGGAGACGCCGACGATCTCGACGTGTGGTGGATGAACATCGAGCTCGTCACCGGGTATCAGACAGCAGACCCGCAGCGGGAGCTCTACCAGCACGCTGCGGGGCGGCTGGGAGCCCTGGCGGCCCCTGCTCGAGTGCGGCCTTGCGCTGGTGCCGATTGCGATACAGAGGAGCGACGGCGCGCGATCGCACGGGCGGATGCCGCGCTGGGCAAGCTGGGTCACATGAGGGGAAAGATCGTCCAGTTTCTGCCCGACGTGGCTTTTGTGCGGGTGAAGCTGAGCGATGATGAGGGCGCGGCGGATCACGATCTCGCATTCACCCTGATCAGCGACAAGGCCTACGACAATGTTTCGTCCATGTTTGCCGAGCACGAGCCGGGAGAAGCACGCGATGCGAGCCGCGATCGCCAAACCGTCGTACCCTGGCTCGAGGGCTCGTACCCCGAGTTTTTCTTCGTGTTGAAGCTCGCCGACGTGGAGCGCTTCGCGGAGCAATACGACGCGCTCCAGACCCGCTCCGACTATGAGCGGTTCACGGAACGCTTCGGGGTGCGGCGCACGAACCCCCGCTTCTGGCAGGCATCGGACTGGTTCAATGCTCAGGCGTTACGCGAGCAGCCCGAGCGCGGCGGCCTCTTCGACTTGAATCGATACCAAGATCGCTGATGTGAACCGGCACGGTTTCGGCGCTGGAACATCATGTTACGCTCG
>JAICTU010000206.1 GCA_025936205.1 Polyangiaceae bacterium
ACCCCCCCTTGCGTAAAGAGGGCGCCGGCGAGTTCTTCGTCCGACGCGGGCACGCCGAGTTTAGTATACGAGAAACTTGCTTCGGGAGGCTGTTGCTCATGGGTGACGCGAGGCAGGCGGTGAGCTCCCGCCGAACGTTTCTGAGCGCCGCCGCCGTGCTCGGCGCAGCGGTCTCGAGCGCGCGCGCCACGGGCGCCGCGCCCGGCAGCGGCGCCATCCCCAGCAGCGGCGCTCCAGACGTCGCGGTCCGGCCCAAGGCGTTCAAGATTTCGCTGACTCAGGGGTCGTTGCACCGGGAGTTGCTGGCCTCGCGCTTCGACCCGCTGGACTTCGCGAAGGTCGCGAATGGCTTCGGGATCGACGCCATTGAATATGTCAGCCAATTCTTTCCGGGCAAGGGAGCCGGCAACAAGGCCTTTCTGTCCGAGCTAAAGAGACGGGCCGCGGGGGAGGGTGTCGCGAGCTTGCTCATCCGGGTCGACGGCGAGGCGGATTTGGGCGCGGCCACCCCGAAGGGGCGGAAGCGCGCCGTGGAGAGCTACAAGAAATGGGTCGACGCAGCCGCCTTTCTCGGCTGCCACGCCATTCGCGTCGAGAGCTCACCGGCGGGTGGCCGAGGGAGCGAAGACGAGCGCACGAACTGGGTATCGGACGGCCTGCACCGCCTGGCGGAATTCAGTGATGGGCGCGGTATCGATGTCCTGGTGGAGAACCAGGGCGGGCTGTCGTCCAAGGGCAGTTGGCTGAGCGAGGTGCTGAGCGCCGTCAAGCATCCGCGCTGCGGCAGCGCGCCCGATTTTGGCGGTTTTGATCTGGCCGATTCTGCGGGGGCAACCCGCGGCCCGGCGGCGGCCGGTGTGCCGTACGATCGCTACAAGGGCGTGCGCGAGCTCATGCCATTCGCAAGGGCCGTGAGCGCTCGGGCGTGGGACTTCGACGCGCGCGGCGATGAAACGAAGATCAACTATGGGCAGATGCTGGAGATCGTGACCAGCGCCGGCTACCACGGCTACGTGGGCATCGCTTATTCCGGCGATCGCCTGAGCGAGCGCGCCGGCATCGAGCGCGCCAAGCTGCTCTTGGAGCGCGTCCGGGAGCAGCTGAGCACGCGCGGCGAACGCCGCGGCTGAGCTCGCCCCCCCAGACTGGCTGCGAAGAAACCGCCGGCGGAGCTCCTTACTGGATCTGGCCGCTGCAGTAGACGTTGCTGATCATGGCGGTGTTGTTCACGCCCGCGGTGCACTCGGGCACCGCGTCGCTGGGCTCCGCCGACACGACAATGTCGATGTTCTCGGGGGTCTTCGGCACGGCCATGTCACAGGTGATGGGCTCGCACTTGCCCGCGGCCAGCTGCGTCTTGTTGGCGACCTCGCACAGTGCGGCGTCGGGGGCGCTCGCGGTGGCCATCTTCACGTTCACCTGGCCTGCCGGAACTGGTGCCAACCCGCGGTTGCACAGGTTCGCGGACAGAGTCGCGCGGGGAATTGCGCCGCGCTGACACTTCACCACGGGGTTCGCGGACACTGTCAGATCCGAACGCTGCAGGGAGACGCCGGTCTTGCCCTGCACGTTCTGGCGCAGGGAGTTGGGATACTCGTCCGGCGTCACCCACATGCTCGCGACCTTGTCCATGGTCGGGATGGTGCCGTCGTCGTTTACGTTGTTGATCGAGTACGAGTACTCGTTCCACAGCGGTCGGGACCCGGCCCAGCGCTTGTCCACCGAGTTGACGGCATCGGACCAGACGGTCACCCCGTGCGTCGACTTGAAGTTCACCGTCTCGTGATGGTTCGCGAGGTCGGTGGCTGAGCAGCCATTGTCCGTGAGGTCGTTCTGCGCGGTGACGATTTCCGTGTGGTGGTCGCCGTCCACGTCGGCAATCACCGGGTAGTCGAATTTCGTGGTGGACGAGCGCGGCACGCTGAACAGCACGCTCCCGTTGGTGCCATCCATGATGCGCAGGTAGCACTGGTCCGCGTAGACGACTTCGGCTCGCTCGTCGCCGTCGAAATCGAACACCGATGCACCGCTGGTGTTGCCGTGCAGGCCCTCGCTTTGCGTCCAGAGGATGCCCTGCGGATTGGGGCCGCTCGGGTTCTTGCAGTTCTGAGGATTGGCCTGCACGTCCGGGTCGTTGCTCACGCAATCGAGATCGAAGGCGGTGATCTGGTCGAAGCCGGGCGACGCAAACTCCATGCGGCCGTCCGCATCGAAGTCGGCGATCACGGGGGGCCCGCCCACCATGCCGCTGCCCGAGACGTTCAACAGCACGTCGCCGTCGATCTGCGTCACCAGCATCTTGCCCGCTTTTCCGATGCTCACCATCTCGACCGAGTCGCGTTGCAGTGCGTTCCGATCGACGTTCACGAGATTCGCGGTGCCGATGAACGCGAGCCCCATGTCGGAGCCGTCGCCTGGGGGATTGAACAGCGGTTGGCCGCGAGCGGGCGTGACGAGCAAGTCCTGTTTGTCCTCGTCCCAGCTGAAGATGCCGAGTGGAGTGATGATCTCGGCTCTCGTATCGCCGGTGACGTCGCGCACCACGGGTGGCTCTTGCAGGCCTCGGATGGCCGTATCGTCCAGGGACTTCTTGAGCACGATCCCGCTCAGGGCGGCGCCGCTCCCCACCTTGACCGCGTAGAAGCCGGTATCGGTGATGATTTCAGGCAAGTTGTCAGACAGGCCATCGATGTCCGCCAGGGAGATGCGGCTGAACTCCGTGATCGAGCTGCCGGTCTGGCGCGCGAACTGCTTGAAGCTGGTGCCGCTGTCATACTTGTAGACGGCCACGCCAGCTTTGGTGCCGGTGCCCAGCGTGCTGAGATCGGCGACGACGATGTCGGGGCGTTGGTCACCGTCCACATCGCCGATCGCGGGCGATATATCCTGGAGGAACGGCGGAGAGCCCTCGGCGCTGAATTGCAGCTTGCAGGTCGCGCCATCGATCACGCGCAGCACCCCATTGGGCACACCCTGCTCTGCGTAGGACATGAACACGATCGAGGGGTGGATCGTGGTCGGGTCGTTGTCGAAGTCGAAGTCGGCCACCATTGGTGTGCCGATCACCTGCACCGACTCGGGGTGATCCGCGGGCGGAGTGGCCCCAGGCCAGCTGCACTGCTCTACCGGCTTCAGCGACGGCAGGTCGATCGCATCGCGACAGGTGAGATCGAAGCCGCGGTTTGCCTGAGCCAGCACGCTCCAGGGCTTGCAGCTCCCGCCACCGCAGACGGTATCACCGCTGCATTCCTGGTTGGTCTTACAGGCGGGGTTCGGAGCGCAGGTCTTCTCTGCCGTGCAGATATTGCCCTTCGGGCAGCAACCCGGCTCATCGCTCGAGCCGCGAGCAGGAGTGCCACACTCGATGGCGTCTGCTCCGCAGCGTCGTTCGGCCCCCACCGTCTTCTCTCCGCCTACACCAGCGTCACTGCCGCCGCTGTAGACCCCGTCAGGGATAGTGAGCTTCGAGGGGCCGGAGCAGGCTGCGACCGCGGCGCTGAGAGGCAGGCCCAGCACCGCACCCGCGCGCAGCGCGCGCAGGAGGGTGGGCCTGGAGCTGGCGTTCCGGTTCGGCATGGCCCTTGGAGCTGCGGAGGGAGCCCGCACCCGCTTCATCTCTTTGTTACAGGCTGTTCCACGCCCGACCATGCCTTGGTACTAGCGCAGTTCCAGCAGGCGTGCAGCGGTTCGTGAGTGACGGGTGACCCCGTTGGGCTGAGCACCCTTGCTCCACTTCCGCGTGACGAGCGCTGGCTGCGAGGAAATGTGTCTCCAGGCGCCAGCGATGTGTCTCTGTGCGCCAGCGCTGGGTCACCGCTCATCAGCGGTGAGTCTGAAACGCATCGGGTAGGGACGCCGCGGCGCAACGCCTCGAGTGCCCCGCGAGGACGCGCTTTCGAGCGCGTCCTCGGCCTGCGTGGAGCCCCGAATGATCTGGGGCCCGCAAATGATCTACCAGCGACGGGGTCGTCAGCGGATGTTCTGGCAGAACACGTTCGACACCAGCGAGGTGTTGTTGCTGCCCTTGGTGCACTCGCGCAGCGAGTTGTTCGGATCCGCGAGCACCGCGATATCGATGCCGGGCTTCGTGGCGGGCACCGGCACGTCGCAGGTCACGGTCTCGCACTTGCCGGAGCGCAGCACCGTCGTGTTCGGCTTGTCGCACAGAATGTTCGTGGTTTGCGCTTGCGCGAGCGCGACGTGAGCCTGGCCCGCGTCCAGCTCCAGCAACCCACGGTTACACAGGCTCAGCGACACCCGCGCCATGGACTGTCCCGCCAGGCAGCTCACCACCGGATTGCCCGAGACGGTGAGGTCTGGCAGCTCCAGGGAGACGCCGGTCTTGCCCTGCACATTCTGGCGTAGCGTGTTGGGGTCGGTATCCGGCGAGTTGAACTGGCTGGCGATCTCGGACATCGATGGGATCGTGCCGTTGTCGTTCACGTTGGTGATCGAATACGTGTACTGATTCCAGACCGGGCGCGACCCTGCCCAGCGCTTGTCTTTGTCAGCCCAGACGGTGATACCGTGCGTGGCTTCATACTGCACCGTCTGCTGGGTGTTCAGCGGGTCGGTAGCGGGGCAACCCAGGTCCTTGGTGTCGTCGTTGCTGCTGGTGACGATCTCGGTGTGGCCGTCGCCATCCGAGTCCACGACCACGGGGTAGTCGAAGCGCGTGAGCGACGAGCGCGGCACGCTGAACAGCACCTTTCCGTTCGTGCCGTCCATGATGCGCATGAAGCACTGATCGGCGTAGACCACCTCGGAGCGCCGGTCGCCGTCGAAGTCGAACACCGCCGCGCCGCTGGTGGCGCCATGCGTGCCCGTCACGCGCCACAAGATGCCCTGGGCGTTCGGACCGTCGGGGTTCTTGCAATTCCGGGCCTCGCCCTTGACGGCAGAGTCCGTCGAGCAGTCCAGGTCGAACGCGGTGATCTGATCGAAGCCGGGCGACGCAAACTCCATGCGACCGTCCGCGTCGAAGTCGGCAATGACGGGCGGCCCGCCCACGATGCCGCTGCCCTTCGTCTTCATGACGACGCGACCGTCGACCTGAGTGACGCGCATCTCGCCGGCGCTCACGATCACCATCTCGGCGGAGTCGCGCCCGAGCACCGTCGGATAGTCGCCCAGGTTCGCCATGCCCACGAAGGCCGCGTTCGGCTGATCGGCATCGGCGTTCCACAGATTCTCGGCGCGGGCCTTCTTGGGGTCCATGTCCGAGGCCTCTTCGTTCCAGGTGAAGATGCCCTGGGCCGTCACCAGCTCCGAGCTGCGGTCTCCATCCACATCGTGGACGAAGGGAGGCTCGAGCAAGCTGCCGTCCAGATTGACGCGCTGGGCGACGCCGCTGAGGCCGCCCGTGTTCCCGGTCTTGAACGAGAACATGCCGGTGTCTGTCAGGATCTCTGGCAGATTGTCGGGCAGGCCGTCCACATCGAACAGCGAGATGCCCTTGAACTCCACGGTGGAGGCCGTCGTCTTCCGCGCGACGCGCGTGAACGTGCTACCGCCCTTGGTGCTGTAGATCACGACGCCCGCTTTGGTACTGGTACCGAGGCGCTCGATGTCGCCGAGCACGATGTCGGGGTGCCCGTCTCCGTCCACGTCGCCCAGCGCGGGCGCGACGTCGGGAATGAAGGGGTTGCTGCCGCCGGCGTCGCTGAACTCCGGCGCGCAGGTCCTGCCGTTGATCACGCGCAGCACGCCGTTCGGTGAGGCGAGGCCGCCCGCTTCGTACGACACGAAGACGATGGAGGGGTGGATCGTCTCCGGGTCGTTATCGTAGTCGAAGTCGACCACCATCGGCGTGCCGATCACCTGCACCGAGTTCGGAAACTCGCTGGGCGGAGTGTCGCCCCAGCGGCACTGCACCTGTGGCTGCAGCGAAGGCAGATCCACGCCGGTGCGACAGGCGAAGTCGAAGTTGGTCTGGGCGGGGAAGCTCGACCAGGCCTTGCAGCTGCCGCCACCGCACACGCTGTCCGAGCTGCAGTCCTGATTCGTGGTGCAACTCGCCGCGGGCAGGCAAGAGCCGTCCGGCGTGCAGATGTTTCCTGCCGGACAGCAGCCCATGCCTTTGGCGCCGCACTCGATACCGCCGGTGCCACAGCGCGCCTCGGACATGGGGGAGACGGTACCTTCGGAAGCTGCGGTGGTGCTGGTGCCCGCGCCGACCTCTACCCCCGCGCTCTCGGCGCAGGAGAACAAGCCTGCGTAAGAAAGCAGTGCCATCGCTGATGGAACACCGGAGACGAGAAGCAAAGAACGAAGAGACAGAGAGCCGAGCTGCCCCCGTTGGGCTCGACGTTCATAGTGATCTGGCCGGTTCGGCATGTGTCCTCTCATAGTCAGATCCCGCGGGTCGCGCACCTGGCCCTAGCATGCAGAAGAGCAGTTTCGGCAAGCACGGCGGGGCACCAGCGCGCGCGTCGGCTCAGGCTTCAAAGTTAGTTGTCCATTGCTAGCACCGTCAACGCCCGAGCAGCGACATTTCTCCATTGATTCGCGAGGAAACGCAATTCCGTGAACGTTGCCTGTTCACCCCTGTGGCGAGATCCGAACAGACGGGAACTGTAAAGTGTGCCGCAAACGGCGGAGACCCTCCGGCGCGCTCCGGCAAGAGATGAGAGACCGCGCGGCCGACATGACCCGTTATCGAGCGCCCTGGCGCGGGCCTCGGCGCGCGGGCGAGGGGCGGGCGGTTGAGGATCCGGTACAGGGGCGGTATGGCAGGGCCGGCATGAAGCGACGGCAAATGCTCGGGGCGCTGGCGGGCGGTTCGCTCGGCCTGCTCGAAGGCTGTGCTCGGCCCGCGCGCGAGCCCGCGCAGCCGGACGCGGCCTTGCCCTCCTTTGATCCGGAGGTGAAATCGCTGGCCGCCCTGGCGCTGGACGCCGCTCGCTCGGCGGGCGCGAGCTACGCCGACGTGCGCATCGCCGACTATCGGACGCAGTCGCTGCGCACGCGCGAGGCGCGTGTGGTGTCCGTGGCAGACGATACGAGCCGCGGCTTCGGCGTGCGCGTGATTGCGCGAGGCACCTGGGGCTTTGCCGCGAGCAGTCAGGTCACGCGCGAGGAGGTCGTGCGCGTGGCGCGGCAGGCGGTGGCCATGGCCAGGGCCAACTCCGCGCTGCAACGCGAGCCGGTGCAACTGGCGCCCGCTGAACGGCACGTGGCGGTCTACCGCACGCCCCTGCGCCGGGACGCCTTTCAGGTTTCGCTCGAGGAAAAGCTCGATCGCCTGCTGGCGATCAACGCGCTCGCTCAGCGCCAGCCAGGCGTCAGCTTCGTCGATTCGCGCATGAGCTTTGTGCGCGAGCACAAGTTCTTTGCTTCCAGCGAGGGGGCGCTGATCGAGCAGACGCTCGACCGGCTGCACCCGAGCTTCACCATCACCAGCGTCGATCAGAACCAGGGCGGCTTCGAGACGCGCGACTCGTACACCGATCCGCGTGCCATGGGTTACGAGTACGTGGAAGACTATCCGTGGGAAGACGACGTGCGCGAGGCCGCCAGCGATGCTCAGGCCAAGCACGCCGCGCCTTCGGTCCAGCCCGGCAAGCGCGACCTGATCCTGCATCCCACCCACCTGTGGCTCACGATCCATGAGTCGCTCGGGCACTCGACCGAGCTCGACCGCGCGCTGGGCATGGAAGCCAACTTCGCCGGCACGAGCTTCCTCACTCCCGACAAGCTCGGCACCTTCCGGCTGGGCAGCGAGCTGGTCAACGTGGTCGCTGACAAGACCGCCCCCGGCTCGCTCGCCACCTCGGGCTATGATGATGATGGCGAGCCCACGCGCGAATGGCCGCTGGTCGAGCGCGGCCGCTTCGTCAACTATCAGCTCACGCGCGACCAGGCGCACTGGGTGCATGCGCCGCGCGGCTTTGCTTGCTCGTACGCCGAGAGCTGGCGTGACGTGCCCTTTCAGCGCATGCCCAATGTGAACTTGCTGCCGGGCACACAGCCACTGTCGCTGGCGCAGCTGATCGCCGGCACCGACGATGCGATCCTGATCAAGGGCCGCAGCAGCTACAGCATCGACCACCAGCGCTATAACTTCCAGTTCAGCGGTCAGACGGCGTGGCAGGTCAAGGGCGGCCGCATCATCGGTCTGCTCAAGGATGTCGCGTACCAGTCCAGCACTCCGCGCTTCTGGGCGGCGTGCGACGCGATCTGCAGCCGCGAGGAGTATTACGTGGGAGGATCACTGTTCGACGGCAAAGGGGAGCCCTCACAATCCAACGCCGTCAGCCACGGCTGCTGTCCCGCCCGCTTTCGGCAGATCGACGTGCTGAACACCTCTCGGAAGGCATGAGGCGGAAGGCCCGAGCATGTTGAGCGAAGCGGAAGGCAAGCAGCTGCTCGAGCGTGTGCTAGCGCTGAGCCGCGCGCAGGACGCCCAGGTGAGCCTGACGGCCACCGAGGCGGGCCATCTGCGCTTCGCCCGCAATTCTCCCTCGACCAGCGGCCAGTACTCCGATCACGAGCTCAGCGTGCGCAGCACATTTGGGCGCAAGAGCGCGACGGCCACCGTGAATCAGCTCGATCCGCTCAGCTTGCAGGAAGTGGTGGCTCGTTCCGAGCAGCTCGCGCAGCTGGCGCCCGAGGATCCGGAGCACATGCCCGATCTCGGACCACAGAGCTATCCCGGCGTCGACGCCTGGGACCCCGCGCTGAGCCATGAGTCTGCAGCTCAGATGGTCGCCGGAAGCGCCGCCTGCCTGGACCGCGCGCGCAGTGCCGGCCTGGTCGCGGCGGGCTTCTCGGAGGCCACGGATCGCGCCACCTGGCTCGCCAACCGCCGCGGCTTGCGCGCCTACCAGCGCAGCACGGAAGCCGGCTTTTCCACCACGGTTCGCACCGCGCGCGGGGACGGATCGGGCTGGGCCTCTGGCGCCGGCAACTCGGTGAAACAGATCGACCATGCTCGCTGCGCCGAGCGCGCCATCGAAAAGGCTCGGCGCTCGCTGGCTCCGAAGCCGCTCGCGCCGGGTAAATACGTGACGGTGCTGGAGCCCGCCTGCGTGGCGAGCCTGATGCAACTGCTGGCACTCAGCTTGAACGCGCGCAGCGCGGACGAGGGCCGCAGCTTCTTCTCCGAGCCCGGAGGCAAGACCAAGCTCGGGCAGCAGCTGTTTCCCGAGAGCGTCTCCCTGCACTCCGATCCGGCGGCGCAGGTGGCGCCCGGCGCGCCTTTCTCCGGTGACGGCCGGCCGCAGCTGCCGCGCGCCTGGATCGAGCGCGGCAAGCTCCAGACGCTGGCCTGCGAGCGCTTCTGGGCACAGCGGCGCGATCGCGAACCTGTGCCGCCGCCCTCGAATCTGATCATGAGCGGCGGCCAGGGCTCGCTGGAGGACTTGATCGCCTCCACCGAGCGCGGCGTGTTGATCACGAGCTTGTGGTACATCCGCTTCGTCGACCCGCGCACGTTGCTCTTGACGGGCCTCACCCGCGACGGCGTATTCTGGCTGGAGAACGGCAAGATCTCGCATCCCGTGACCAACTTCCGCTGGAACGACAGTCCGATTCGCGTGTTGCAGCAGGTCGAGGCCATGTCCGCGAGCGTGCGCGCGTCCCCGCGCGAAGCCAGCGCGAGCAACCTGTGGGTGCCCGCGCTGCGCGTGAAAGAGTTCGAACTCAGCAGCGTGTCCGATGCCGTCTGAGCCCGAGTCTGCTTCCTTGGGCGCGCAGCGCGCGGTACGCGAGCCGCCGCAGCTGTGGAACCCCGCGGGTGGGGTCCGCTACCATCTGCGCGCGTTGCGCTACGCCGCGCGGCTCTGGGAGCCGTTTCGCTGGCCGCTCGGCGAGTGGCTGCTCGGCTGGCGCACGAGCGAGCCGACGCTGCTGCTGGTCGGACCGAGCGCGGGCTACAACCTGCAGCCGTTTCTGCTGGAGCGCTTCCAGCGCGTGGTGGTGCTCGAGCCCGATCCGCTAGCGCGCTGGCTCTTGCGGCGCAAGCTGGCGCGCGTGCCGCTCGATCCGCGTCCGGCGCTGGAGATGATCAGCGAGGATCAGCTGGTGTTTCACCCGGACCGCTTTGCGCCGCTGCTGGAGCGGCTGGGTCCCACCGCGATCCTGTTCTGCAACGTGCTCGGCCAGCTGCAGCACCTGCTGCAGCTGGACGAGACCACGGCGCCCCGCTTTGTCGCGGTGCGGGACACCGTGCGCGCCGCGCTGGAGGGCCGCTCCTGGGCCAGCTTTCACGACCGCGTCTCGGGGGCGCTCGCTCCGAGCCTGGAAGAGCCGATCGCCTCGGAGCACCGCTGGTCCGATCGAGAGCTGGTGGAGCAGGCCTACTACGGCGCCGAGGGGGAGATCGGAGGCACGCTCTTCGATCACGGCACCGGGGGCTTCTTTCCCGAGGCCTTGCCGCATCTCTACCTGCGCTGGCAGCTCGCTCCCGGCTCGTTTCATCTGATCGAGGCAGTGGCCTCGGCGCACGAGCTCGACGCATGAAACTCTGCTGGCCCGCCCCCGAACGCAACAAGCAGCCCATCTTGCAGGTGCTCGCGCGCGTGTTGCCGCAGCAGGGCAGGGTGCTCGAGCTGGCCAGTGGCAGCGGGCAGCACGTCGCCCACTTCGCTCGGCACTTGCCTCGGCTGCACTTCTTGCCGAGCGACCTGGAGCAGAGCCACCTGGCGAGCATCCGCGCCTGGACCGCCGAGCTCCCCAACGTCGATCCGCCTCTGCTGCTCGACGTTTGCGCGCAGGACTACGGCGTCGGCCTCGTGGACGCGATGTTCTGCGCGAACCTGGTGCACATCGCACCCTGGCGCTGCGCCGAGGGCCTGTTTCAGGCAACGCGCCGGCATTTGCTGCCCGGCGGGCTGCTGATCGCGTACGGCCCCTACCACATCGACGGGCGCCCGACCTCGCCGAGCAACGCGGACTTCGATGCCGATCTGCGCAAGCGCGATCCCAGCTGGGGCGTGCGCGACCTCGAGGCCATCGCCGCGCTGGCCGAGAGCGTCGGGCTCAGCCTCGAGCAACGGCTGCCGATGCCCGCGAACAATCAGCTGCTGGTATTTCGCAAGCCGGTGGCGCTCGGGGCCTGATACTCTCCGTGCGTGGGACAGCGCGCCGGCTTCGCAGACCTGCCCTTGCACGGCGGTCGCGTGCCCGCGTGGTTGGGCCAGCGCATGGCGCGGCTCGGGCGGCTGATCTCGGAAGCCGTCGTGCACCACTACGGGCCGGACGAGCTGCTCGCGCGCCTGGCGCACCCGTTCTGGTTTCAGGCCTTCGGCGCCGTGATGGGCATGGACTGGCACTCCAGCGGCATCACCACCAGCGTGATCGGGGCGCTGAAGCGCGGGCTCGCGCCGGTTCAGGACGAGCTCGGCATCTATGTGTGCGGTGGCCGTGGCCGTCACTCGCGCAAGACGCCCGAGGAGCTGATCGCCGTGGCCGAGCGCACGGGCGCCGACGGCGAGGGGCTGGCGCGCACCAGCCGCCTGGTGGCGAAGGTCGACTCCGCCGCGGTCCAGGACGGCTTCGAGCTGTACTTGCACGGCTTCTTCGTCACGCGCGCCGGCGCCTGGACGGTGGTGCAGCAGGGCATGCTGCCGAGCGCCAAGCTGGCTCGGCGCTACCACTGGAAGAGCGCCGGGCTCACCAGCTTTGTCGACGATCCACATGCGGCGGTGGAGGGGCCGAGCCGCGGCCAGATCGTGAACCTCGCGGACGCGCGCGCCCAGCGCAGCCGCAGCGTGCAGCTGGAGCTGCTCGCGACCGGACCGGATCGCGTGCTGGCGGTGCTGCAGAAAGAACGGCCAGTGCCGCAGCCCGCGCCTCTGCCCGTGCAAGGTGTGCTGCCGTACCTGTCGCTCCCCGCCCACCACGAAGTGCGCGCCGAAGACGTCGTGCTGCGCCGCCTGCGCGGAGCGCTGGCGGCGGCGGCCGAGCGCGGGCCGCGCGACTTCGCGGAGCTGCTCCTGGTGCCCGGCGTGGGGGCCCGCACGGTCGAGGCGCTGGCGCACGTGGCGGAGGTCGTGCACGGAGCCCCTTGCCGCTTCAGCGATCCAGCGCGCTTCTCCCTCGCTCACGGAGGCAAAGACGGCCACCCATTCCCCGTGCCGCTGCGTGTCTACGATCAGACGCTGCGCGTGCTGCGCCAGGCCATCGACGCAGCCCAGCTCGGCAACGACGACAAGCTGTGCGCGATTCGCGAGCTGGATCGCCAGTCGCGCGTTTTGGAGCGCACGGCTTCTGCGCCCAGTTTCGCTGAGTACGTCGATCGCGAACGCCGTGCGTCGCCGCGCTTCGATGGAGCTTCCGTAGGGCTCGAGGGTCCCAGGGGTCCAGGGGTCTAGGGGTCCAGGGGTCTAGGGAAGAGCCAGAGAAGAGCTCGGGGCTGTGGCGCATCGCGCGACTCCAGGAGTGCCCATCGCGCGCAGACAGCGGACAGCGGGCATTGCTGGGGACGCACGCAGTGCTGCGGTACCGAGCCCTCTGCTCTGAATTTTCCCTGGACCCCTCGAGCCCTAGACCCCTGGACCCCTGGAGCCCTTGGCCCCGGGGGGTCGCGAACCACCAACCGCTGGCGAGAGAGAGGAACGCGTCGGACTGCGAGTAGATGCCGAACCTGCAACGGGCGTCAGCGAGGGCCGCGCGGCGACACTGGGATCTCGCGCCTTGATCAGCTGCAACAGGGCCGCGTGGACGGTGTGGACCAGCATCGGCAGATCCGGGGGCTTGAGCAGCCAGGCGGTTGCGCCCGCCCCGCGGCCCTCCACGCGGCGATCGCGCGAGCCGTCCGAGGTGAGCACGAAGATCGGTACGTCCTTGTACTCGGGCAGCTTGCGCACCTCACGGATGAACACGATGCCATCCAGGTTCGGCATGTGGACGTCGGCGATGATCAGATCGAACACGCCTTCGGCGCGCACCCGCCAGAGCGCCTCGTAGCCCTCGCTGGCCTCTGCCACCGCGAGGCCGCTCGCTTCCAGCGCGCTGCAGACCTGGCGCCGGAACTGCGGCGAGTCATCGATCACCAAGACGCGGAGTGGCTTGCTGCTGGTGGTCATGGGCCTCTCCGTTACCGGGCCACCAGCGGCGCGCGATGCTCCGAGGGCGGGGGCGGCCGGGACGGGCGCGCGGGCTCGTCCAGCGTGGCTTGCGCGGGCAGCTCCAGGTTCAGCTCGAAGGCGCGAAAGCCGGGCTCCAGCGCCGCGCCCAGCGTGATCGAGACGTCGCCGCCCAGGCCGCGCAGCAGCGCCCGCACGGCGTCGAGGCCGACGCCGCGCCCGGAGACCTGCGTCACGCTGACCGCGGTCGAGACTCCCGCGTCGAAGATGCGCTGGGCGGTCTGCTCGTCGGGCTCTTCTTTCACGCCGGCGCGTTCGCGCAGGGCCGCCAGGTTCAGGCCGCGGCCGTCGTCCGTGATGCGCAGGAGCGTGCCGCGCGCGCCCTGTAGCACGCGGAGGCGCAGCGTGCCGCGCGCCGGCTTGTGCTGCGCGAGGCGCTTCTCCGCCGGCTCCAGCCCGTGGTCGAGCGCGTTCTGGAACGCATGCACCAGGCAGTCGGAGAGCGGCCGGGCCCAGCCTCCGCTGAGCGAGACGCCGCGGTCTTCCAGCTCCAGCACGGGCGCGGGCTTACCCAGCTCCTGCGCCAGAACCGGCAGCAAGCGCGCCGTCTGTTGCACCAGGTGGCTCAGCTTGACGGAGCCCGCGCGCCGCGCCACGCCCTCGATCGCCGTCAGCGCGTCGTGCGGCCCCAGCAGCCCGCCCTTGGCTTCCTCCAGGCGCGCCGCGATGGCCTGCCAGGCAGGCTCGTCCGCGCGCCCGGGCTGCTGGAGCACGCTCGCCAGCTTGTCTCGATAGATGCGCTCGTACTCGCCGATCGCTGCCAGCACCGAGGCCAGGGCAACGCGCATCTGCTCGCGGCGCACGGCGTCGATGGGCGCGCTCTGGCGCGTGTCGAAGCTCTCTTCGGCGAGGTGCACGGTGTTGGCGAGCTGGCTCAGCCCGAGCAGCCGGGCGTTGCCCTTGATGGTGTGCAGGCCTCGGAAGACACGATCGCGCGTCTCGGGCCGCACCTCGCTCACGCTCTCGAGCAGTTGCTCGCTCTCCTGCATCAGGTCGCGCGCCGAGGCGCAGAAGCGCTGGAAGTGCTCGACCCCAGCGTCCAGGATCTGCCCGACGTAGTCCAGATCGCGCGCGTGCTGTGCCGCCTTGGCGCTGATCTGCCGCAGCAAGGTCACGTCGCGCAGCGCGACCAGGATGCGCTGCACCTTGTCGTCGTCATCGGCGATCAGCGTCCAGTCGACCTCGAAGCTGCGCTGCTCGCGGCCGCGGCCCGTGCGCTGGAACTCGCGCACCCAGTGCGACTTGTTGGCCTGAGCAAACATGACCGGCACGCCGAAGCTGAACTCGAGCGCCGCGCGCACTGTGTCCCGCGTCTCGGCGTTCAAGTTGGAGTCGCGGAACAGCAGCTCCATGCAGTCGCGGCCGGCGATCTCGGGCGTGCCCAGCAGCTCGGGCAGGTGCGCCGAGTAGCGCGGCTGGATGCGCAAGCGGTCGTCGATCGAGAACACGCCCTGCTCCAGGCTGTTGAGCATGGCGCTGACCTCGCGGCTGCGCTCGCTCAATTCGCGAGTGCGCTCTGCGACCTCCACCTCCAGCCGATCGTACAGGTTCGCGTTGGCGATGGATACTGCGGCCTGGCCTGCCAGCACGCGCAAGAACAACAGCCGTGCGTGCGTGAAGGCGCGCGCCACCGCGTTGTTTTCCGCGTACAGCACGGCGAGCAACCGGCCCTGATTCAGGATCGGCATGCACAGCGCGGACTTCACGCCGTGGCTGCTCACATAGGGATCCTTCTCGTAGGTCGCGTCACGGCTGGCGTCGTCGAGCACCAGGGTCTCGTGCGTGCGCGCGACGAAGCGCACCATCTCCCGGGACAGCGTCGTGCAGCTCTCCAGCGGGACGCGCAGAGCTCCGTCCGGCTCCTCGTCGATCGCCGCCCGCGCCACCA
>JAICTU010000187.1 GCA_025936205.1 Polyangiaceae bacterium
CGAGAACATGGGCTTCGCGCTCAAGCTGCGCAAACTGTCCAAGGCCGAGATCGAGAAGAAGGTGCGGCGCGCCGCCGACATCCTCGGCATCGTGCCCTTGCTCGAGCGCAAGCCCAAGGCGCTCTCCGGCGGCCAGCGCCAGCGCGTGGCGCTCGGGCGAGCCATCGTGCGGGACCCGCAGTGCTTCCTGTTCGACGAGCCGCTGAGCAATCTCGACGCCAAGCTGCGCGTGGAGATGCGCGGCGAGCTGCGCGAGCTGCACGAGACCCTGCACAGCACCACCGTGTACGTCACGCACGATCAGGAAGAGGCGATGACGCTGGGCGACCGCGTGGTCGTGATGAAGGACGGCATCGCCCAGCAGATCGGCAGCGCCAGCGAGATCTATCACAACCCCGCCAATCGCTTCGTCGCGGGCTTCCTGGGCAGCCCGTCCATGAACTTCCTCGACGGGCAGCTGGTGAAGGAAGGCGACCGGCTGTACTTCGACGAGGGCACGGGCAAGCTGCCCGTGCCGCCGGCAGCCGCGCAGAAGCTCGAGGCGCACGTCGGGCGCGACGTGGTGCTCGGGGTGCGGCCGGAGCTGCTCAGCGACTCGCAGCACGCGCGCTTCGAGACCAACGGCAACCAGCTACAGATGCAAGTGCGGCAGGTCCAGATGCTGGGCGACTGCCTGCACGTGTACCTCGCCACCGACAAGCACAAGAATCTGATCGCCTCGGTGGACGGCTACGCCCAGTTCCGCGCGAAGGACTCGGTGCCCATCTATGTGGACATGAGCCGGTCCCTGTTCTTCGCTGCAAACGGCAGCGGTGAGCGCCTCAGCGGCCCGGTTGCTTAGCCACCGCTCAGCGGATCGAGAAGGTGTGCCGCATCGAGTGCCGGTAGGCCTGCCCGGGACGCAGGATCACCTGATTCTGCCAGGCGGGCACGTTGATGGCATTGGGGAAGGCCTGCGTTTCCAGGCACAACCCCGCGTGCTGGGCGTAGCGCTGACCCTTTCCGTTCAGTGATCCATCTAGGAAATTCCCGGTGTAGAACTGCACGCCGGGCGCGTCGGACTGCAGCGTGAGCACGCGCCCGCTGCCCGGGTGGCTCACGCGAGCTACCGGCCGCAGCTGGCCCGCCGCGCCGCGCACGACCCAGTTGTGATCGTAGCCGCGCGGCGTGTTGTCCAGCTGCGCGAAGTCGCGCCCCACGGCCTTCGCGCTGCGAAAATCGAACGGCGTGCCCGCGACGGCCTGCAGCTCGCCGGTCGGGACGACGGGATCGCCCGGCGTGAAAGCGTCGGCTTCCAGCTGCAGCTCGTGGTCGAGCACCGGTCCCGAGTGATGGCCACCGAGGTTCCAGTAGCCGTGGTGCGCCAGATTCACAATCGTCGGGCGATCCGTCTCGGCCCGCATCTCGATCAGGAGCTCATCGGCGTGGGTGAGCGTGTACTCCACGCTGGCCGTGACCCGACCGGGATACCCCTCATCCCCATCCGGCGAGACATGGCTCAGGCGCACGCACGGCCCCTGCTCGCGCTGCTCCGCCTGCGCGCTCCAGATCGCGCGGTTCCAGCCCTTTTTCCCGCCATGCAGATGATCGGGACCATCCGTGGCGGCCACTGGATAGACCTTGCCGTCGAGCGTGAAGCTCGCCTTGCGGATCCGGTTCGCGACGCGCCCGACAATGGCGCCGAAGAAGGCAGTGTGTTGCACGTAGCCTTCGAGATTCTCGAAGCCGAGCACCACGTCCGCCATGCGGCCGCTGCGATCGGGCAAATGAAGCTCCGTCACCGTGGCGCCGTAGTTCGTGAGCCGCAGCACGCGCCCGCCCGTGTTCGTCAACGTGAAGAGCTCCACCGGGCGGCCCTCGAGCTCGCCAAAACGCCTGACCTCGATTGTTTTCATGTTCACCTGCTCTTCCATCCCGCGCTCAGTAACCCAGCCGCCGCCGGCGCGACGCCACGGCCCACTCGGAGCCCGCCGCGCTCGGCGCGGCCGCGGGCTGGCTGGCGGCGCTGCTTTCTGGCTCGTCGAACAGCGCCGCCCACAGCACCGCGGCTGCCATCGCTTCGTCCGGCTCCTGCAGCGACACCCCTTCGGGCGCGAGCAACAGCTGGCGATGCCGCTCGATGAAACCGGTGTCGTAACGGCCCTGCACGAAATCCTCGATCCGCACCAGCTGGCGCAGAAAGTCGAGGTTCGTGGTGAGACCGCGCACGTCATATTCATCGAGCGCGCGCCGCATGCGATCGACGGCCAGCGCGCGCGTCGGCGCCCAGGCGCACAGCTTGGCGATCATCGCGTCGTAATCGAAGCCCATGCGATAGCCCGTGCACACGCCCGTGTCGTGCCGGATGCCGGGCCCCTCCGCCGCGCTCAAATGCTCCACCAGCCCCGGGCTGGGCAGGAAATTCTTGGACGGATCTTCGGCGTAGATCCGCACCTCCACGGCGTGCCCGCGCCGCGACAGCTCCGCCTGCGTGTAGCCGAGCGGCTCCCCTGCAGCGACGCGCAGCATCTCGCGCACCAGATCGAGCCCCGTGCACAGCTCCGTGATCGGATGCTCTACCTGCAGACGCGTGTTCATCTCCAGGAAGTAAAAATTATGCTCGGCATCGACCAGGAACTCGAACGTGCCGACGGAGTCATAGTTCACCGAACGCGCGCCGCGCAGCGCCGTCTCGCACAAACCGCGCAGCGTCTCCTCGGGCAAGTGCGGGCTCGGGCTCTCCTCCACCACTTTCTGATGCCGGCGCTGCACCGAGCAGTCGCGATCATACAAGTGCACCAGACCGCCGTGGCGATCGCCCAGCACCTGCACCTCGATGTGCCGCGCTTGCACCACCGCCTTCTCGAGATAAATCGTCGCGTCCCCGAAGGAAGCCAGCGCCTCTCGCTGCGCGCGCTCGAAGGCCGCCGGCAACTCCGCCACCGACGCCACCAGCCGCATGCCGCGCCCGCCGCCGCCCGCCGCCGCTTTCAACATCACCGGGTAACGCAAACGCTCCGCGGTCGCGCGCGCCTCCTCCAGACTCGAAGCGGGCCCACCCGGTACGATCGGCACCCCCGCCTTCGCCATGTGAGCGCGTGCCTCCGGCTTGCGCCCCATGCTCTCGATGGCATCGGCGTTCGGTCCCACGAAGGTCACCCCCTCCTTGGCGCAGCGCCGCGCAAAGCCCGCGTTCTCCGACAAGAACCCGTAGCCCGGAATCAAGGCGTCACAGCCGGCGCGCTGCGCCACCGCGAGCAACTTGTCCGCCGACAGATAACTCTCCGCAGCGGGCGCAGCACCCAGCAGGTACGCCTCATCGGCGAGATCCAGATGCGGGCTCTCCCGATCTGCCTCGCTATACACGGCGACCGACCCCACCCCCATCTCGCGCAACGTGCGCAAGATGCGCAGCGCGATCTCACCGCGATTGGCGACCAACACCTTCCGGAACATCGGAAGACAGTCTTTCAGGAAGGCGCCTCGGGATCCAGGGGTCAGCGGTTTCGGGTCACGGTCAGGGGTTTCGGATCAGGATTTGGGCCGAGCCTCCGCCGTACGGCGCTGTCCGGCACCTCGGGGCGCTCCGCGACACTCGGCGAGCGCACGGCGAGCGACCGGCGCAGTGTCCCGAGCATGCCGAGGAGGGCGCGGGGGGGGTCTCGCGAAAACTGCCTTGCGAGGTTTCCATGGAAACCTCACCCGCGCGCTCTGCACTACCCTTGTTCCTCGAGAAACTTCATTCGCACGCTCTTGCACCACCCTTGTCCGCCACAGACCTCACACGCTCAGCGCCCCGAACTGCCGATGAGGGCCGTGGGGATGAGGCCCGGCCACCCAATGTCAGATGACGATCAGAGCCGTTGCTGCGTTCAGAGGCCAGCAACCCACTGGATGCCCCCCAGCAGGTGCTGGGTGTATTGCGGATCGGTGTAGAGCTCGACGCGATGGCCAAGCGCCGTGTAGAAGGCGCGACCGCCGTCGAATTCGTGGTACCAGGCGATGGGGTGGTCGCCCATCGCGCCGTCGCCGGGCTGGTAGCTGGTTTCGTCGAGGCGCAGCAGCACGTTCACCGCCGAGCGCGGGTTGGCGCGGAAGTTGTACCACTCGTCCTGGAGCGGGAAGCGCGCGGGCAGATGCGCGGTGGAGGCATGGTCGGCCTTCTCCACGTCGAGCTGCGCGGTCTGGATCATCGGGTGGATCAGAAACCAGGCGTCGTTGCCGAGCAGCTGTCCGTACCAGGGCCAGTCGTATTCGGTGTCGGCCGCTGCGTGAACGCCGACCCAGCCGCCGCCTGCCTCGATGTAGCGCTGGAAGGCGCTCTGCTGGTCAGCGTCGAGGACGTCCGCGGTGGTGCTGAGCCAGATCACGACGTCGTAGTCGGCGAGCGTGGCGTCGTTGAACTTGGTGGGGTCTTCCGTTTGATCCACCGCGAAGCCGTGCTCCATGCCCAGCTTCTGGATCGCGGAGATGCCCGCGCCGATCGAGTCGTGGCGATAGCCGAGAGTGCGCGAGAAGACGAGCACGCGCTCGAGCCTCGCGGGTTCAGGGGTCATCGCGGCGTTGCTGCCGCCGCTCGGTTGGAGCGGCAGGTTGCCCGGTGTCTCGCTGTTGCCGGTATTCGCGCTGCCGGTCGAAGGCAGATGGGCGCTGCGATTTCGTTCGGAGGCATCGGAGCAGCCGATGCCGCTGAGCGCAGTCAGCCCAGCCAATACATACGGAAGCAGCGACCCGGCCCGGACGCGCGGCATGTCGGCCAGCTAATCATACCTGATGCACTTCTACAACTCGTGAGGTTCGATGGGGGTGCAACACACCTCCCGTACGGAACGCTACAGTGGCAGAAATGCTGCCGCATACGTGTTTCACCTTACCAACGCGCCCCGCTCACCACACCTGCCCACAGGATACCCCACACCTGTGGATAACCCCTGTGGAAGCTCGGTAAATTACTGTGGAGGAGCGGATTTGTAGATCTCGTCGTGCGTGTGGAAGCCATCCGCGATCACAGTCTGCTCGAGATTCTCTTTCGTGACTGTGACCACGTCGTGGAAAATGCTGGGCACTTTGACCTTGCCGTTGTCGGTCGCGTCGCTGGCGATGACCGGCTTGCCCTTGATCATGGCGATGGCGACCTCCGTCGCGCGCCGTGCGAGCTGCTCGACGGGCTTATAGATGGTCATCGATTGCTCGCCCCCCACGATGCGCTGGCAAGCGACGAGCTCGGCGTCCTGCCCCGTGACGATCACCTTGCCGGCGATGCCCTCTTCACGTAGCGCCTGGATGGCGCCGCCCGCCGTGCCATCGTTGGAGGCGAGCACGGCGTCGATCTCGCGGCCGTTCTTGGTGAGCGCGGCGTTCATGATGCGCTTCGCGTTCTCGGGCTTCCAGTCGTCAGCCCAGTCTTCGTGAACGACCTGCACCACGCCGGAAGCGATCGCCTTCTCGAGCCCGCTGTCCTGCCCTTCCTTGAACATGAAGGCGTTGTGATCGGTCTTCGATCCATAGATGCGCACCAGGCGGATCGGCTTGTCTTTGCTGCGGTCCTTGAACTTGTCCAGGATGAACTGCGCCTGCAGTGCGCCGACGCGCCGGTTGTCGAAGGTGACGTAAAGGTCGGGATCGCTATCGGAGATCAAGCGATCGTAAGCGATGACCGGGATACCGGCGGCGTGCGCCTCGTTCACGGCCTTGGCCATGGCCTTGCCATCGTGCGGCACGATCACGATCAGATCGACCTGGCTCGTGATCAGCGACTCGACGTCTTTCACCTGCGTGTTGTCGTCGCTGTTCGCCGACAGCACGACCACATCCGCGCCCAGCTCTTCGGCGCGCTTCTTGAACGCATCACGGTCCCGGCCCCAGCGCGCCTCTTTCAGCGTGTCGAGGGAGAGCCCGATCTGGATCCGCTTCTTGCCGGTGCTCTCGACACTGGCTGCTCCGGAATCCCGCCGGAGCACGAGGCCAATGATGATGCTCAGCGCCAGCGACGCCGCGACCAGGACCGATTTCACGCTCATGGCGCGGCAGGCTACTACTGTATCTTGCGCTGCGTGAAGTGCGGCTCGCCAGCCAGGGAGGCCAGATAGTCGATGAAGCCGATCTTGCCGTCGATGAAGTCGGCGCGGCGGCTCTCGCCGCTGCAGTCGAGCTGCTCACCGAAGGCGTAGGTCGTCATGTAGCTGCTGACGCATTCGTGCACCAGCGGCTGCTCGACGAGCTGCGTCATCAGGTCTTCTTCGCCGTCGAACTCGAACAGGTGCTCACCATTCTGCGGCACGAAGCTCTTGGCGTTGACCGGCTTGCCCTGGTCCTCGTCACGGTAGCGCCCCGATTCATCAAAGTGCTCGAAACCGAAGCCGATCGGATCCCAGCGGCCGTGGCAACCCTGACAGGAACCCGTCGCGTGCTGCGTCTCGTAGCGCTCGCGCGTCGTGAGGGTTGGATCCGGTGGCTTGAGCTCCGGGATGTTCGGCGGCACGGGCGGCACCGTGTTGCAGAGCAGCTTCTTGTAGACGAACAGACCGCGCTTGGTGGGCGATGAGCCGTTGGGCTGTGCCAGGGTCGCCAGCACGGAGTTCTGCGCGAGCAAGCCGATCCCGCGTCCTTCAGGCCGCGGCACGACGGCGTAGTCGCTCGCCGGCATCGAATCATCGCTCCACTTGTAGAACGCCGCCAGGTCCACCGTCGGCGTGGTGAAGTTCGCCGTGAACAGCTCACGCGCGCCTCCGCCCCGCTTGAACACCACCTCGTCGATGAAGTGCCGCGTCTCCTCGAACATCGCCTCGCGCTGCTCGGCGAAGCCGTCCACGCCCGCCTTGGCGATGGTGGTGATGCGCGAGTAGCCGACGAACGAATCAAAGAAATTGTGCACCAGGTCGCGGCCCGACGTCATCAGCAGGTCGTGCGCGGTCTGCACCAGCACGTCCGGCGACGAGAGCTCGCCGCGCGACGCCCGATCGAGCAAGTCATCGCTCGGCGCCGTACCCGAGAACGTGTACGCGAGCTCGCTCGCGATCTCGTACTGGCTGAGCTGCGCCTGGCCGCCGTTGGCCACGCCGATCTCGCGCCGGTAGACGAACTCCGGCGACTCGATCAACGCTCGCGCCAGCCAGCCCAGGCTCTCGCCATAGCTGCCCGTCGCGCTGAACGCGGTGTTGAAGAAGGCGAGGAACGTGCTGCGCTCGTCGGCGCTGAGCGGGCGCCGGAACAGGCGCCGCCCCTGCGCATCGAGGAACTGCCCCGCACACGCCGC
Organism: Polyangiaceae bacterium; assembly: GCA_025936205.1. Next base: position 7,235 of record JAICTU010000187.1, read on the forward strand.
TTCCGTCCCCGCCGGACACGGGAAGGAGGTCGCCTGCGCGGCCGAGATGCTGTCGCCGACGGTCTCTGCCGTGGTGGCAATCTCGCGCGCCGTCTGCTTGCTCACCACCAAGAGCTCGTTGTCGTTGTCGAAGCCCGTCCCGGCGATGCTGTCGGCGCTGAGCGCGGAGGCCCACGAGGCGCCGAGGCTCGGAAAAATGTCCCGCAAGCTCTGCTCGATCTCGCGGCGCGTGAGGCGGCGCAGCTCGGGCTCACCCAGCTCGGGCGCGGCGCAGCTGCTCGTCCAGCCCGTCTCGGTGCCCTGGTTGGGCTGCATGCCATCCGGATTGCTGACCGTGGTGCTGCCGCTGCCTGCGCTGCCAGATGGATTGGACGGCTGCACCGCGCCGGGCGCCACTTGCAACGGGCCGCCATCGCCCTCGGCATCGCAGCCCAGAGCATTCCACGCGAGCAGCGCTGCACTGGCGCCCACTAACTTCCGCGCCTTGGCGCGCGAAAGACTCAGTGCCTTCATGTCAGGATCTCCGTCAGAGGATTCGTTGCGCTACCGAACGACGCGACCTGCACGCCCATCGCGCGCGCCAGCGCCAGATAGATGTCGCCTGCCGGGCGGTCCGTGCCCGCGGCGTTCGGGTTCACGTTCAGCACCTGCCCCGTCTTCAGCGCACCGCCGCCGCCACCGATGGTGACGATCGGCAAGTACGAGTAGGCGTTGGGCGTGGCGCCCAGCTGGATCGCCGTGGACTTCGAGGTGTGCCAGGCACCTTCGCCGATCTCCGACACGCAGTAGATGATCGTGTTGTCGATCACCTGGCGCTGCGGGTCGGCCGGGTCCGGCACCATCAGGCGCGACACCACGTGCTGGACCAGCTGATCGTAGAACCAGCGCTGCGCGTTGGCGAACGGCGTGCGCGTGTCCATCGAGAGGCCCGTGCCGTTCGCTTGCGGACCGGTGTGCGAGAGCGCGCTGTGGTGCGAGCCCGGCGAACCCATGAACGCGAAGTTGATGTCGGCGTTGGTGTACATCGCCTGGAAGGTGATGACCGGCGTGGCGTTACAGATGATGGCCTGCGCGGCCACCTCGAGCTGCGCGGCCACCAGCGCCGGGAAGTTATCCTCGCTCAGGAAGAACTCGTCGGGCTGCCCCGCCGCCGCCTGCCGCAGCGACTCCACCGCGGGCAAGCTCGGCACCGGGTTACAGCTGAGCTGCCCGCCCGCCCCCGCGCGCAGCGCTTGCACCGCCTCCAGGTGAGTCTGCAGCTTGCTCTGCGCCTTGGTCAGCGACGAAAGCTCGCCGTTCAGCGTATTGAGCTGCTTCTCCGTCAGCGAAGTGAGCGCCTCGCGCAGCTGCGCCTTCATGGCGGCGCGCGGATCGGCTTGCTTGGCGAACGTACCGTCGAACGCCAGCATCGGGTTCTTCTCCGGCACCACGGGCTGCCCGTCCCAGATCAGCTTGCCGTCCTTGTCGATGCCCCACACGCGGTGCGCGACGGCGCCGAGCACCAGCGGCTGCGCGTTCAGCTGATTGGCGATCACGTGCTCGAAGGTCGTGCGCGGTGTCGTCTCGTCGTTGGACGTGCCGAAGTTCGAGAGCATGGTCAGGATGCCCTCGTGCGTGCTGCCGCCCGGGTACGAGAACCCCTGCAGCACGTTCACGTACTGCTTGTATTGCTCCAAGGGCCCCAGAATGCTCACGCCGGTCTGATTCAGCGCAAAGCTCGTCGGGTCGCTGCCGTTGACGACGGGGTTGTAGTGCTCCGGCGGTACCCCGTGCGGCGCGAAGAAGACCATGAGCCGCTTGGGACGCGCTTCCTGCGCGTACGCGGTCGCCGAGCGGCACAGCTCCCAGGCGATCGGAGCGGTGAGCCCCAGGCCGAGAGCCTTGAGGAACAGCCTGCGCTCGAGGCCCATTCGAGCGCGCGCGAGTCGAGTGTGTTCGGTCATGGACGCCGTCGGATGCTCCCACGAATTGCGGCGCTCGACTAGCGATCTCGCGGAGCGCGGGGCCCCTCGCCCCAACCGTGTCTCGTCACCTCGTGCTCGCGCGGGCGCGCCCGACGTATGCCCCGGGATGGGCGGCATTTGCCGCTTTGCGCGAGATTTCCATGTCGACGCATCGCCGGCCGAACGGTACACCGTCGCATATAGATCGCACTGCGAGCCGCCACGCCACGGCTCTCAGCTCGATATCTCCCCAATGACCTCTCCCCCACCACGCACCGACGGCCCGCTCGCGACCCTGCTCGGCTGCGAAGAGATCGCCATTGCGGAGCTCGATCCGCAGCTCGTCACGCCCGGCGCTGGGTTGTTTCCCGAGGAGGCCGCGAGCGTCGCCGCCGCGGTCGAGACGCGCCGCAAGCAGTTCACGGCCGGGCGCATGCTCGCGCGCGCAGCCTGGCAACGGCTCGGCGTGCCGGCACAGCCACTGCTCAACGACGAACAGCGCGTACCGCGCTGGCCCGCCGGCGTCGTCGGCACCATCACGCACACGCACGGCTGGTGCGCCGCGGCCGTGGCCAAGGCCACGGAGTGGGCTGCCCTTGGCGCGGATGTCGAGGCAGCAACGCCGCTCGAGCGCGGCCTGTGGGAGCGCATCTGCCGCCCCGCGGAACGGCGCTTGCTGGAGAGCTCGTCGGAGCGAGGGGGGCTGATGGGCAAGGCCTTCTTCAGCGCCAAAGAGAGCATCTACAAGGCGCTCTATCCGAGCGTGCGCGTCTTTCTCGACTTTCAGTCGATGCAGATCGAGCTCGAGCCGCTCGCGGAAGGCAAATACCGCTGGCACGCCGAGCTGCAGATCGACTGGGGACGCTTCCGGCGCGGCCAGCGCTTCGGCCCCGGCGTGCTCGGTATCGATCCGAGCTGGATCTTGACCGGGATCGCCCTCCCGCTCGGCAGCCTCAACGGGGATTGAGCGCCGCCAGCAAGGCGCTGAAGCTCGGCGCGGCGGCGAGAGCCTCCGTCGCGGCGCTCGACAGCACATCCCGTTCCAGCGCACCGAGCAGCTCCCGACAGAGTTGCTTGGCGAGCTCGAGCTGAGCAGAGAGCGCCTCCGCGGGCGACTCCGAGGGGGCAGCGGCACGAAGCAACCACAAATCCACGAGCCAGAGCCGATCGCTCTCGTCGGCGCTGAAGCGCGCCAGACTCGCATCGGGCAGCGCCAGGCCTTGTGCTGCCAGGCCGCCCAGCAGCAGACAAGCCTCTCGACACCAGCCGAGCACGAGCTCGGACGAATCGCGACGCAGAGTCGACAAGCGCCGCGGCAAGGGCGGCCCCTGCCAGGCCAGCGCAAGATGTGGACGCTCCGATGCGAACGCTTCGACGACGACCGGTGCCACCCCGGGCAAGAGCACGCGACGACGCAGCTCCGCGTGAGCGCGCACTCCGCCGGAAGCAGCGCCGGATGCATCCTCGAAGCGCACCAACACCTCGCGCTGCGTGGGAATGTGGAAAGCGCGCTGCCAGCGATCGGCTTCGGAACGCGCGTCGGCCGCGGGCTGCGCGGCATCTGGCTGAGCATCAGACGGATCGGCCTCGTCCGACGCTGCCTCGGATACGTCGGACGAGGCTGCCTCGACCTCGCGCCCCCGGCCGTGCCCGCGCCGACGCCGCGGATGCCGCCGCCGCTCCAACGCCAGCTCCCCCACGCGACTGCCGCCCAGCGCCGAAAGCCAATGCTGCGCCCAGCGCGGATCACTCAGCGCCGCCAGCTCCGCGCGCAACAACTCCACCGCGGCCGACTCCGCGCCCGCGCGCAGCAACGCGCTCGCCAGCGCGCGCACGACCTCCGAACGCAGAGCTGCATCCCGGAACTCCAGACTCCGGAACAACCCCAGCAAACTCCCCGACAGCTCCTGCGGAGATGCGCGCCCCTCCACCCGCCCCAGCGCATCCGCGCCGGCTTCCAGCAGCTGCCGCCGCACCGCCTCCGAAAGCTCATCCAGGCTCTCGCGGCTCGCGCCCAACATCAACAGGGCGCCTTCGCGCACTTGCTCCAGGGAAAGCCGCTGCTCCGGACGCCGCCCCCCGCGCCGCGCGAGCGAACCGTGCAGCCCCCGCAGCGGCACCAGCAACTCCGCGAGCGAGCTCGGCAACCCCTCACTCGAACGATCGAAGGCCGTACGAAAGGCAGCCTCCGACAGCAGACTGAACACGAACACCGGCAACTCGCTCGCCGGAAACACATCCACCACCAGCTGCAACAGATCCCGCATCTGCGCGCCGGACGTCTCCGCGAAATCCACCCGCTCCAGCGCCTGCGTCAGAGCGGCGGCGGCCTGCCGCGGATGCGCCGACGCCTTCACCGAACGCAGAAACTCCACCAGATACGGCACCTCCGGAGCAAAGCGCACGATGCCCGCGAGAAACTCCGTCGCTTGCGCCGGCGCCATCTTCTCGGCGGCGGCCACCACCCGACTCCGCTCCAGCTTCGACAGCAAATGCCGGCACAGCCCCCGATCCGTCGGCTCCCGCCGACCATTCAGCAGCAGATCCTCCGCGGCATTCACCTTCAACTTCAACGTATGCCGGTGCTCGCGCAAAAACCGCAGCGTCACCTTCATCCGCGCGACCTCCGCGGCGCTCATCGGCGCCTCCGGACTCTTATCGAGCGAAGGCGCGCGCGCCTCCGCGATCACCGTCGCTGCGGAAACCGGAGCGGGCTTTGCGGGAGCCTTCGACGGCTGCGACTTCGACTGTGAACGGCGACGCCGGCGCCGCTGCCGGCCCACGTCCGCGGGAATCGTCATCCTGGCGTCATGCCACGCTGGCGGCGGAAGCGCAGAGATTTTTCGCGGCGAGACCACGAAGAGAGACGCACGGCGGCGAGACGGAGACGGACGGCGCGGGAACGGGTTCGCGCGAGTGTGGCCGCCACGACGCAGCTCGCGTGCGCCAGTACCGTACGGCGCCGGGTGCCCAGCGGGACGGCGCGGAACCACGCGGTGCTGCATGCTCGCGACGATTTTGCTCGACACGATTTCGGACGCTTCCCCCTCGGGATCACCGACTCCTCTCCGCGTGGCCCTCCACGCCCCGCCAATGCCTCTAGCAAACGATTCCCACCACTGCAGGACAAAAAGCGCATTGCGCGCCGCGAGCGGCCACCAGAGAGCCAAATGAGAGCGAGAAAATCACCGTGTTAGGGTCTCACCCATGGTGGGGAACAAAGTCGACCGAACGGATTGGGTCACGGCGCACGAAACACTTTCACGCCTCGCGCGCCAGCGAGCTGCGGCCGACGCGGAAGAAGGACAGTGGCTACTCCGCGCAGTTCGAGCGGCCACACACGTACACCTCGGATTTGCCAGCTTCGCCGAATACATCGAGCGTTGTTCGGCTACCAACCCCGCTCGACCCAGGAAAAACTACGCGTCGCCGAAGCGTTGGAGATGCTGCCCGGCCTCACTGCCGCCCTGCAACAAGGACAGCTGAGCTGGTCGGCCGTGCGCGAGCTCACCCGCGTCGCGGTGCCCGAGACAGAGGCGGAATGGCTCGAACTCGCGCGCGGCAAGAGCATCCGCCAACTCGAGGAGCTGATCGCGGGCAAGCGGTCCGGTGATTCGCCCTCGACGCCGCCCGAACCCACTGCGCGACGCCACGTAATGCGCTTCGAAGTCAGCGCGGAGACCTTTGCGCTCTTCCGCGAAGCCATGGCCGAGCTACGACGCCGAAGCGGCGCTGCCCACAACGACGATGCAGCACTGCACGATGGCGCGCCAGGTACTGGGCGGGCCGGACGACACTGGAAAGTCGAGCTAGCAAGTTGGGCTGAGCATCTGCCCGAGCTGCAACACGGCGACGCAAACGGCCAACGGACAGCTCGTGGTGGTGGGACCGGAGATTGTCGAGCTGGCTCATTGCGATGCGCAGCTCCTTCCCGAACAACAGACGGAAACGGGGCACGACGAACCGCCCGACGTCCACGTGGGCGCCCGCGCCAGTCAGACCATACCGCCAGCGCTACGCCGCAGCGTGCTGCACCGCGACCACCAGCGCTGCCGGATCCCTGGCGTGCAGAAACGCCATCTACCTCCATGTACACCACATCCAGCTACGCTCCGAGAACGCCGACAATTTGGTCACGGTTTGTTCGGCGCATCACCGTGCGCTGCATCGCGGGGAGCTTCGCATCCAGGGCGACATTGCGCGGCTGCGCGTCGTGCATGCCGATGGGCGCGCGTATGGCGAGCCGGTGACGGCGGGTGCTGTCGATTTGCAGACGAAGGTTTTCTCTGGGTTGCGGGGTCTCGGGTTCCGCGAAGGAGAAGTGCGAGCGGTGATGGGAGAGCTCAGGCGGTGTAAAGAGCTGGAGGGTGCGACGGCGGCGGAGTGGGTGCGCGAGGCGTTGCGGAGGTTGCGACCGTCGCGGCGGCGTTGATCGGTCACGTCTCTTTGTTCTCTAGAATCAAGCTGCGTGGACCTCACCCTGCGTTGATCAGCTGGTCTACCTGAGAGAGCAGCGCAATCAGACGCTCCAACTATCGGAATAAAGAAAGTTTTTTTCTGGTTGCGCGCGGCTTTTTGAGCGCTAGAATGGTATCGGATTAAACGATACCTAGCTATGCTCCCCCGTCTAACGCTCGAGCACTTCGACAGCTTCTTGGAGGCTCGTGGCCTCCGGTTGGAGGCGATCGTCGTGGGTGGGTCCGCCCTCTTCCTGCTCGGAATCATCGACCGTCCGACTCGGGACGTGGATGTACTCCACCCCGATCTTCCGGCGCCGATCGCCGACGCTTCGCGCGCCTTCGCCGTCGAGATGCGCGGGCGCGGTATCGAGCTCGCAGATACCTGGCTCAACAATGGCCCGTCCTCGCTGAGCAGGGTGCTTCCCGATGGTTGGCGACTGCGTACTCAGCCCGCCTTTTCCGGACGTGTCCTGGTGCTCGAGACGTTGGGACGCGCGGATTTGCTGAAGACGAAGCTTTTTGCCTTGTGCGATCGGGGGACGGACCTCGGCGACTGCATGGCGTTCTCACCAACGGCGGAAGAGCTGGAAGAGGCGATGCCCTGGGTCGCGCTTCAAGATGCCAACGAGCTATGGCCTTCCCACGTCGAAACGACGATTCGGGATTTGCGGCGGAGACTCGGTCATGACGTTTAGTCGCTGTTCCGGTCTACCCCATCAGCCATCTCCAACGGAGCTTAGCTCTCGCTTGGCTGGCATCGGAATGAACTTGGCCGTGGAAGCCGACGTCGAGGCACACATCGAAGAGACACTCCTGCACGCATCCGAGGCAGGGATGGACAACGGTGATCTCCGGGTGCTCGCCCTCCTCACGACCTGGCTTGGCCTGCATCATACGCACGTCAATGCAGACGTGCTCGTCCGATTGGTGGCGGCTCACCCTTCCCACCGGGTGAAGGCTTATTGGGCAGCAGTGGCGCAGTGGCTCGGCAAAGATCGCCGGCTGACGCGCTTCATCGCTGGTTTCGATGGAGCTGGCGTGGACCTTTTGCCCGTGGGCACCGATTTTCAGATCGCTCGGCGCGGAGAGGACGAGCGGTTTCGCCAGACCAAACTCCGGGTGCCAGCCGGCGCTCTACGCGATCGTGCGGAAGACGTTCTCAGTCCGGCCGCTCTCATCCAGCAACACCGAGGTTACCGGAACCGCATTTGGATGGGCCCAACGCCACGCGCAGACGTCTGGTCAGAGCTCGAACGCGAGCCCACGATCACGGTGGCAGAAGCGGCGCGAAGGGCTCGGTGTGCTTTTTCGACCGCGTGGGAGGTTGCACAGAGCTACAAACTGCTGCACACGGCAGAGGCGACGACGAACAAGCGTCGTGGGAGTTCGCGTGCTCGCCAACGAACTGCAGCAGCCGCGCCATAGCCCATCGCGTTCTGTGCCGCACGCGCTGGCCTCCCTTCCCTACTGCCCTGTTCTGCCCTGCTAGCTGGACGTGGACATTATCGATAGTTATAGTGGTGGATTCTCGGCGCCACTGCTCCACGAGGCCTTCAACCTCTGCACTGTTGGAAGGTGGTAGCGCAAGCTTCCTGATGCGCTCAGGCGCTGTCGGCGCAACGAAGTCCCTCGTCACGAACACCGCGGACGCTGCGCCAGAACTTGATTCGGTGACTGCAAAGACTTCTCCGGCCCTGCCCTTCGTCGTGTAAATTTGGCCCTCGAAGCTGTCGACCAGCTCCCGCGCCCGCTTTTTCGAAAGGCCTCGCTCGCGCAGCAGCTTGCGAGCGTTGCTGCGACCGATTGGGGTTTGCTCGAGCGCATGCGGTCCACAGGAGGCGCTGAGTCCGAAGGCGTCAGACCAAAAGAGTGGATCCGCAGTGTAGCGGTAGGGAGCGCTCCCCCCGCCAACCCAATCGGATCCCGACTAACATACCCCCCCGCCTCCGGATCATAATACCGAAACCGATTATAGGGATGGTTCCGGTAGGGACGGCCCTTACGAGCCGCCCCCCGGACAGAACCCGGCGTGCGGATTTCCCGCACCGGGCTCCCAAGTTGGATCAACGGGCATCGAAACGCTCGTCGGGCCAAGGGTGGACGATGGCGACTTTGGGCAGAGGGAACCTTTTGTTAAAACGCCGGAGCTGCGGCACCGTCCAGCGTGCCCGTTGGCTCCGCCGCTGAAGCTGGCGGACCCAGGCCTGCTGAATGTGCCGTCTCATGCGTTCGAGAATGGTCTCGTTCGAGGGCACGCCAAAGTATTGGTC
>JAICTU010000239.1 GCA_025936205.1 Polyangiaceae bacterium
CTACGCGCTCGTTCGCGTTTGAAGGCCCGAGGATAGACAAAAGACGTCGCTTTACCGCCCACCGAATTTTGGGCAGCCGTGCTACACCCAGCCGGGGCCAAACGCGGCCGAAGGAGTAACTTATGGGTCTCAGAAGCCGAATCATCGATCGTGGAAAGCAGCTCGTGCAGAGCCCCATCGTGATGCGCTGGGTCTCGGACGATCGAGTGATGAAGGCCGCGGAAGGTGTGCTCGATGCCAAGGCGCGCGTGCGTCTGGCCTGGCACATGCTCAAGAACGGCCACGCGCTGCCGCCCGTGGATCCGGCGCTCGACGATTCACTCGGTGAAACGGTGGAATACACGAGCTCGAACGGCTCGGCTCGCGTCGCCGCGGAACGTCTGCATCATCAGGTCAACGGCAACGGCTCCGCCAATGGCTCGTCGGAGGCGCATGCCCCGCGCACGAACGGTGACAGCAATGGCAATGGCACCGTGAGCAATGGCACCGTGAGCAATGGTGCCGGGCTGGAAGTCAGCTCCGTGGCGCTCGACGACGCCGCCCCGCGGCGCCGCAACGGTCATAACGGGCACGCCGGCAACGGCAGCGTGGCGCTCGACGGCAACATGGAAGACGCGCTCAAAGAGCGCACCAGCCTGGCCAACGTGGGCGGCCATGACGTGTTCGAGAAGTGCTACCAGTTCACTGCCGCGGACAATGCGCGCAAGGCGGGGCTGTATCCCTTCTTCCGTCCGCTCGACTTCAACGACGGCCCGGAGGCGGTGATCGGCGGGCGGCGCGTGCTGATGTTCGGTTCGAACAACTACCTCGGGCTGACCACGCACCCCAAGGTGCGCGAGGCCGCCAAGGCCGCCATCGATCGCTTCGGCACGAGCATGACCGGCTCGCGCCTGGTCAACGGCTCGATGAAGCTGCACAACGAGTTCGAGGAGAAGCTGGCAGCCTTCTTCGGCAAAGAATCGGCGCTGGTCTTCACGACCGGCTACCAGGTGAACCTGGCCACGTGCGCTGCGCTGATGTCGAACAAGAGCAGCGTGGCCGTCGTCGATCGCAACGTGCACGCCTCGCTCTACGACGGCGTGCGGCTCGGTCAGTCCGCGGGTGCGCGGCTGACTCGCTTCAAGCACGCAGACGCGGAGTCGCTCGATCGGGCTCTCCAGCGCGTCGAGGCGGGTGAAGGTGCTTTCGTGATCACCGACGGCGTGTTCAGCGCGGAGGGCGAGATCGCGAAGCTCGATGAGCTCGTGCCGATCGTGAAGAAGCACGGCGCGCGCTTGTTCGTCGATGACGCGCACGCGCTCGGCGTGATCGGCCCGGGCGGCCGCGGTACACCGTATCATTTCGGCCTGGAGAAAGACGTCGACCTGATCGGCGGCACCTTCAGCAAGTCGCTCGCGAGCATCGGTGGCTGGCTCGTCGGCGAGCGCAAGGTGCTGCAATACATCCAGCATTTCGCGCCATCCTTCATGTTCGCGGCCAGCGCCGCACCCCCCAGCGTGGCCGCCGCCATGGCCGCCTTCGACCTGATGCAGGAAGAGGGCTGGCGCATCACCAAGCTGCGCGAGAACTTCACGTACATGCGCGACGAGCTGCGAAAAATGGGCTTCGAGCTCGGTCACACGCAGACCGCCGTGATCCCGATCTTCATCCGCCAGGACCTGCGCACGCTGATGATGTGGCGCGAGTTGCTCGAGGAGCACGGCGTGTATACGAACCCCTTCATCTCTCCGGGCGTGCCGCCCAAGAGCGCGATGTTGCGCACCAGTTACATGGCGACACACGAGCGCCCGCATCTCGACCGCGGGCTCGAAGCTCTCTATAAGGCAGGCAAGAAGTACGGAGTGATTTGAAGTGGCGTCGGTGGAGGTACGGGAGCTCAGCCGCGGTGGTGAGCTCAGAGATTTTCTGGGTGTCGTCGAGCAAATTTACCGGGACGATCCCAAGTACATCCGTCCGCTCGACTTCGATGTGAAGTCGCGCATTTCTCGTTCCAGCCCTTTCTTCGAGCACGCCGAAGCAGCGTTCTTCGTGGCGTACCGAAATGGGCAATGTGTCGGGCGCTGTAGCGCGCAGATCGACCACGAGCACCTGCGTCGGCACAAGGACGACACCGGCTTTTTCGGATTTCTGGACACCGTCGACGATGCGGAGGTGGCCAAGGCGTTGCTCGATGCTGCTCGCCGCTGGCTCGCCGATCGCGGGATGAAGCGCATCCGTGGTCCCTTCTCGCTCAGCATCAATGACGAGACGGGCTGCCTGGTCGAAGGGTTCGACACCCCACCGATGGTGATGATGCCGCATCACCGGAGCTACCAGGGTGAGCTGATCGAGCGCGCGGGCCTCAGCCGCCACAAGGACCTGTACGCCTGGCGCTACCAGACCGGAGACGTGCCCACCCGTGTGCAGAAGGCACACGATGAGATCGAGGCGCTGCCGGAGGTGTACAGCCGGCCTGTCGATCCCAAGCAGGTGGACCGAGACACGCGCGTCGTGATGGACGTCTTCAACGACGCCTGGGGAGACAACTGGAGCTTCGTTCCTTACACGGAGAACGAGTTGGCCAAGCTGGCCAAGGATCTGAAGCTGATCATCGATCCTTCGATCACCCGCATCGCTTACGTGCGCGGGGAGCCCGCTGCGGTCGCGCTCGCTCTGCCCAACCTCAACGAGGCGATCGGCGATCTCGAGGGTAGGCTGTTCCCCACGGGGGTCGCCAAGCTGCTCTACCGCGTCAAGGTAAAGGGCATTCACTCGGCGCGCCTGGCCCTGCTCGGCATTCGCAAGAAGTTCCGCGCCGATCGCAAGTACGCTGGCCTCAGCCTGTACCTCTACTGCAAGCTCAACGAATCGGGTCGTCGCAACGGCTACACCTGGGGCGAGCTGAGCTGGACCGATGAAGCGAACGGCGCGGTGAATGCCGGTATCCGGGTGATGGGCGGCAAGATCTACAAGAAGTACCGCGTCTACGAAGCGGCGCTGGCCTGAGCTAGCGGGCGCTGCCGCTTCGGTGGCAGCGCCGAGCTCGATCTGTTCCGCGCCGGGTCGGTGCTGAGGTGAAACACCCGGCGCCTGACCCGCCACCAAGTAGGTCGCCGGATCGCGTCAGGGGCGTTCGGCGAAGCCGTGCCGCGGCTTGTGCGCGGCGTTCCCTGATCTTGCTGTCATAGCGGCGCGCGTCGCGTGTGACGCCGAGGCACGCTCGCTGTGACGCTTCGAAGTAGCGCGTCCACTTTCGAGTATCACGCGCTGAAACGCCTTGGAGCACGACTCGCAACCGCGTCGCGTGCGAGTGGAAACAGCGCCGCCAGTGCCCACTCTCGTCGCGCGCGGAACTGCCTTGTTTGCAGCTGCTTTCGCGCTGTCACTGCAACGAGCTCCGGGAGAATTGATTTTTCAAAAACTCTCTACGCTCGTCACCGAAGCGACCGTTTCTGAGAGTAGAGGATCGCTTGGCACGCTTGCTGCTTAATCTAGGGAAGGACTCGCTGACTCAGTGGCTGCCCCAGCCATTGAAGCTCCACACTCAGGCAGAACCCATGATGTTGAAACCGGACAATCGCGCACTTCGAGTGTTGCTCTGGTTCGTCATCCTGTTCGTTCCGGGAGGGATGATCCTGCTGGCTTGGGTCGCGGCCGAAATGGTGCACCGCCGTTACCGTGAGGATGTAGTCGCCCCCGACCCGAAGCTCGCGGCGACCCCCCTCTCCGGAGCATCGCTCTCCGGCGAACTTCGCTCCGGAGTCTGAGCGCCGGCGCCTCAGGCCAGGCCGAGCTTCTGGGCCAGGCCGATGCGCTGCAGCTTCCCGGTCGCGCCCTTCGGGATCTCGTCGAGCAGCAAGATCTTGCGCGGCACCTTGAAGTCCGCGAGCCGCGAGGCAGCAAACTCGCGCAGCTCCTTGCCGTCGGCGCTCTTGCCCTCGCGCAGCACCACGGCCGCGGCGACCTCTTCGCCGAGCTTGTCGTGCGGGAACGCAAAGGTGACCACCTGAGCGACCGCGGGGTGGTCCATCAGCACCTCATCCACCTCGCGCGGTGAGATCTTCTCTCCGCCGCGGTTGATGATCTCCTTGAGGCGACCGGTGATGCTCACGTAGCCCTCGCTGTCCATCACGCCCTGGTCGCCGGTGCGGAACCAGCCATTGGTGAAGGACTCGGCGTTCGCCTTGGGGTTGTTCTCGTAGCCGAGCGTGACGTTGACGCCGCGGATCACGATCTCTCCGGTGGCGCCCGCGGGGAGCAGGGCACCTTCCGTGTCCATGATCGCCACCTCTGGGCCAGCGGCCATGCCGACGGTGCCCGGGATGCGCTTACCGCGCAGCGGGTTGCTCGCCATCTGGTGAGCGGCTTCGGTCATGCCGTAGGCCTCCACCAGCGGCGCCTTGAACACCTCTTCCAGCTCGGTGATCACCTGTGGGGGCATCGAGGAGGAGGAGGAGCGCACGAAGCGCAGCGGATTGTCGGCGATGATGGCGCGGTTGCCCGAAGCCCGCGCCACGATGGCCTGGTGCATGGTCGGTACGGCCGTGTACCAGGTGGGCTTGGCCTCGCGCATCCACGCGAAGAACTTGAGGGCATTGAACCCAGGCGTGCAGAACAGGCAGCCGCCTGCCGAAAGCGGCGCGAGCAGGCCGGCGATCAAGCCGTGGATGTGGAACAGCGGCATGATGACCAGCCCCACGTCGCTCGGCCCGAGTTCGAGCGTGGTCATCACGTTGAATGCTGAGGCGCACACGTTGCGGTGGCTCAGCGGTACGATCTTGGGCCGTGAGGTCGTGCCGGAGGTGTGCAGGATCAGCGCGACGTCGTCGGGCTGGGCGGGGCCACCGTTGGCGGCGGCGCTGGTCTCGCTGGAGCCGCGCCGGACCAGCGTGAAGGCGCCGGCGCCGCGCTCGCTCGGGACCAGCTCGATCAGCAGGAGGCCCAGGCGCTCGGCCACTGCGATCGCGACGGAGCTGCTGCCCTGCTCGACCAGCAGCGCCTTGGCGCGCAGGTCCGTCATGTAGAACTCGAACTCGTCGTTGCGGTAGGCTGGATTCAGCGGCGCAGCGGTGGCAGTGCTGGCGACTGCGACAAACGCAGCAGCCATTTCGGGGCCATTGGCGAGCACCATGGCAACGCGATCCCCGCGCCCGATACCCCAGCCGTTCAAGGCGCGCTGGGTGTGCTCGACCACCTGGCGCAGGTCACCGTAGGCAAGCGCGGCTCGGTCTGGAGCGCGCAGCGCGGGCGCCGCCTTGGGTTGAGCCTCGAGCAACTCCGGAAGATGCGTGAATCTCGGCATGGCTCTGTTTCAAAGCACGAAATCGCGCTCGAGGTCCAACCCGATGTCACCCAGCGGGTTCGAGGCGCAGCCGCGCGTGCTGCGCGCGCAGCTCCTTGGCCAGCAAGCTGGTGCAGGCGTAGAGCGCGGAAAGGTACGGCGTGGGCGTCTCGGTGATGCGTCCGAGCTCCATCACGGAGCCCACCAAGGCATCGAGCTCCAGCGGGCGCCCCGCCTCCACATCCTGCAGCATCGAGGTCTTGTGGTGACCCACCGCCTGAGCGCCAGCGATGCGCTTTTCCAACGAAACCAGAAACCGCACCCCCAGCTTGTCACCGATCGCCTGCGCCTCGCGCATGACGTTCGCGGCCAGCTCTCGGGTGAGCGGGAACTCGCAGATGTCCGCGAGGCTGGCATGGGTGAGCGCGCTGATCGGATTGAAGGAGCAATTGCCCCAGAGCTTGAGCCAAATTTCCGAGCGGATGTCGGTCGACATCGGCGCGCGAAAGCCCGCTTCGTGCAGCAGCTCCGAGAGCACGCGCAGGCGCGCGCTGCGCGTCCCGTCGAGCTCTCCGAGCGAGAAACGATTGCCCTCGATGTGCCGGATGACCCCCGGTGATGCAATCTCCGCAGCCGGGTACGCGATGCAGGCGATGACGCGCTCGATGCCGATGTGTCGCGCGATCACCCCGCCAGGGTCCACGCTCTCCAGCCGTTGCCCCGCGTGCGGCCCGGAGAATTTTTCGAAGTACCACCAGGGCACGCCGTTCTGGGTCGTCACCACGCGCGAGTCCGCGCCGAGCACGTGGTGCAGATCGGGCGCGACTGCCGCCAGTTGGTGCGCCTTCATGCCGAGCACCACGACGTCGTGCGGGCCCAGCTCCGCCCCCAGCTCAGCCAGTGAAGAGTTCGCCGTCAGCCGCACGTTGTGCTGGCTCTGATCCTCCGCGATCAGCGAGAGCCCATGTTCCCGGATTGCCTCCAGATGAGCGCCGCGCGCCACCACCGAAACCGATGCGCCGGCCTGCGCCAACCTGACGGCGAGCAACCCTCCAATCGCGCCCGCGCCCACGATGCAAACCTTCACGCTGCAGCTCCGCTCACTTCCCCCTTCTCAGGAATGCTAGCCGCTCACAGGGCGCGTTAGCAAACGCCTTCTGCCGGGCCACGCTAGTTCTTTCCGGCGGTGTGTTTCCCCACGCCCGCTTTTTTTCTAGACTGCTGCGCGAAGCGAGTGCCAGGAGGGCGCCATGACTGCGATCGAAATCACGGGGAGTGCCATTGCCGAGAGTTCGGCGGTGTTGACGCGCGAAGCGCTCGAGTTTGTTGCCGGGCTGGTCGGGCGTTTCGAGCCGCGCCGGCAGGCTCTGCTCGAGCGGCGCAAGCGGCGCGATGCTCAGATTGCTTCGGGCGCGGCGTACGACTTTCTCGCCGAGACTGCGGCAGTGCGCTCCGGCGACTGGCAGGTGGCGGCGGCACCGCCTGATCTGGAGCGGCGCCATGTCGAGATCACCGGGCCCGTCGAGCCGAAGATGATCATCAACGCGCTGAATTCCGGCGCGGACGTGTTCATGGCCGACTTCGAGGACTCGCTGTCCCCCACCTGGGCGAACGTGCTGCGCGGGCAGGCGGCCCTGAGCGCAGCGGTGCGCCGCTCGCTGGAGTTCCGCGCGCCAGATGGGCGCGTCTACCGGCAGAACGAGCGCGGCGCAACGCTGGTCGTGCGCCCGCGCGGCTGGCACCTGACAGAGAAGCATGCCCGCGCTGCGGGCCAGCCCGTGTCGGCGAGCCTCTTCGACTTTGGCCTGTATTTCTTCCACAACGCGCGCGAGTTGGGTGCGCGCGGCAGCGGGCCTTACTTCTACCTGCCCA
Organism: Polyangiaceae bacterium; assembly: GCA_025936205.1. The sequence goes on from JAICTU010000239.1 coordinate 7,133, forward strand.
AGCTGGAGAGCCACCTCGAGGCTCGGCTCTGGAACGACGTGTTCAGCGCCGCGCAGGAGGCGCTCGGTGTGCCGCGCGGTTCGGTGCGCGCCACGGTCTTGATCGAGACGCTGCCGGCCGCCTTCGAGATGGAGGAGATCTTGTATGAGCTGCGCGAGCATGCCAGCGGACTGAACGCGGGCCGCTGGGACTACCTGTTCAGCACGATCAAGAAGCTGCGCGCACGTCCCGATCTGGCGATCGCCGACCGCGCTCAGCTCAGCATGACCGTGCCGTTCATGCGCGCTTATACCGAGCGCCTGGTGCAGACGTGTCATCGCCGCGGCGCCCACGCGATGGGCGGCATGGCGCCCTTCATCCCCAGCCGCAAGAATCCGGAGATCAACGCGGCTGCCCTCGGCAAGGTGCAGGAAGACAAGCTGCGCGAGGTGCGAGATGGTTTCGATGGGACGTGGGTGGCTCACCCCGACCTCGTGCCCACCGCGCGCGAGGTCTTCGACCGCGCCCTCGGCGCCGAGCCGCACCAGAAGTCGCGGCAGCGCTCCGACGTGTCGGTCAGCGCGGCGCAGCTTCAGGACATCCGTGTGCCCGGGGGCTCCGTGACGGAGCAAGGGCTACGCAACAACGTGAGCGTCAGCCTGCAGTATCTTGCGGCATGGTTTGCTGGCAACGGCGCCGTCGCCATCTTCAACTTGATGGAAGACGCTGCGACCGCCGAGATCTCGCGTGCGCAGCTCTGGTTCTGGCTGCACCGCGGCAGTCAACTGGATGATGGCCGCGCGGTGACGGAACAGCTGTATCGGCAGATCCAGCGGGAAGAGCTGGCCAAGCTGGACGGGGCGCCCGCCAGCGATCAACTGGACGCGGCACGCGCTTTGCTCGATGAGCTGGTTCTGTCCGATCAGTTCAGCGATTTCCTGACGCTTTCCGCTTACGAGCGCCTGCGCTGAACCTGCAGCTACTGTGCATTCGCGCTGATCAGCGAGCGACGACGCAGCGCGTACTGTTGCATCGATGGTTCAGCTGAGCTCAGGCGCGTGACGATACGCGCGATGTGTTGACAGCGCCGCGTCCGTCACATACAATCATGCGGTAAAGTTATTGTGACTGCGGATATGTAGGCGGACCGCGTTGCGCGCGAGTCCTGCCATCCCGCGGGCGAAAACGGCCCGAATCCGTGCGCCACTGATCGCGGCAGTGGCGGAGGAGGCCCGGCAGGGCCAGGAGGTCTCGAGTCCATGCTCAAACCCAGCATCACATTCGTCATTTGTCGGCGAGGAAGAGTTCTGCGTCGGGAAACGTATTGCCGCGGGGTGATCCGAGTGGGTCGCCACCGCAGCAATCAGCTTCAAATCGAGGACGATGCCGTAGCGAAGAGGCACGCGGTGATCGAGTTGAGCGCGGAGCGCGCCACGCTGATCGATCTAGCAGCGGAGCCTGGCGTGCGCGTGAACGGGCACTGGATCGACGAGGCGGTGCTGGCCATCGGTGACCGCATCCAGATCGGCGCGACCGAGATCGTCGTCGAGGAGATCGGCATGCGCGAAGCCGATGCGCCGGCATCGTTGCTGGAGGCAGGCGTTGCAGCTGGGGAAAGGGTCGTGGAGGCCATCGCCGAAGGACTGCCGCGCGTGAGCGAGCTGCCCGCGCCGCCCGCTTACACCTATGCCATGCTGCGCAGCGGCCCCGCGATCCGCTCCGAAGATGTGGAGCTGACGCACGTGCTCTCCGCCGAGGTCAGCATCCTGTGGGGAGAAAACGTGCTGCATGTGGCGCACCTGGCCGCGGGCCAAGCCTTCTGTGTGGGCGATCAGCACAACCCACCCTGCGACTTCTCGATCCCCCGCGAGAAGCTCGGTGTCGCGCGCATGCCGCTGGTGATCAGCAAGGGCTCGCGTTTTGCGCTGCTGATCGCGCCGCACGCGGTCGGTCAGGTGGTGGCGCCCGGCGGCGCGGTTCGCCCCCTGGACGAGGTGCGCGCGAGCGGGGAGGCGAGCGCGCTGCTGCCCGGGGCTCGAGAGCTAGTGCTCGAGCTGGGGACACGCGCGGAGCTGCGCTTCGGAGATATCGTGTTCCGGATTGCGGCCGTGCGAGCGGGTAAGCCCGTGGGGCATGGTCTGGCGGCTGGCTTCGACACGGCGGCACTGCCGTACTTCGCGCTGTCTGCCCTGTCGTTCGGTGGCCTGCTCTCGTCGATGGCGTTCCTGGTGCCGCAGCTCGCGCTCCTCTCCGACGAAGAGTCGGATGAAGATCGACTCTACTTGCTGCAGGCGTACCTCTCCGCCGCGGCGGAGCGCGAGCAGCAGCACACCGCGGGCGCGGCTCAGTCGGCTACTCCGGCCGAGGGAGCCAGTGGAGCAGCTGCCGTCGGGCAGGAAGGTGCGCTGGGCAAGGTGGATGCGCCCAGGGCCAAAAGAGGCGGTCTGCACCTCGAGGGCGAGGCGCCTCGCGAGGAGCGACACCTGTCGGGCGGCGAAGACATCAAGGACTTCGTCAATGAAGGCATGGTTGGGATGCTCGCCACTCGAGACACCTCCGATCTTCCCAACCTGTGGCCCTCGGAGCCCTCCCGCGGCAGTGACGCGGACAGCACGCTCGCTCCGTTCTGGTCGACCGGTGTCGGCGATAGCCTCGGCACCGGTCTGGGCACGACCGGCACGGGTGAACACGGCGGAGGACGAACCAACAGCATCGGCATGGGCAACGGCTTCGACGTGTTCGGGCCCGGCGGCGGCAAGCCGGGCGGCGAGGCGATCGCGCTCTCGCTCGGGCGCACCACTCGGGGCCATCGCACCAGCGTGCCGCGCTTGCGCGAAGGTGTCTCGCAGATCAGCGGCCGCTTACCGCCTGACACCATCCAGCGCGTGATCCGTCAGAACCATCCGCGCTTTCGCGGCTGCTACGAGAAGGGCCTGATGACCAACCCCAGCCTGGCGGGCCGCGTCGGGGTACGCTTTGTCATCGGGCGCGACGGGCGCGTGACGAACGTCGCCGATGGTGGCTCCGACTTGCCGGATCCGTCGGTGGTGAGCTGCGTGTCGCGCGCGTTCTACGACATCAGCTTTCCGAAGCCGGAAGGCGGCATCGTCACCGTCGTGTATCCGATCTCGTTCCAACCGGAGTGAGAGCGGCGCACTCGCGAGTCAAACAGGGATGCTTCTGCCCCTTGGGACCATGCGCCGAGTGAGGGCGGCGCGCTGGTGCCCAAGGGGCTGGGCCTCGCGGGCTCCTCTACACTATGGAGCCGCCGTGTCCGCGCTGTCTACGCCTGATGTTCGAAAATGTTCGCGGCTGGAGCTGCGGGCGAGCTCGGGCAAGAGGTTGGGCAAGCGCACTTGTACCTCCGTACCTTGTCCCACCTCGCTCTTCACCTCGATCTCTCCGCCGTGCGCGTTGACGATCCGCCGCACCAGCGCCAGGCCCATACCTACGCCGCCCGTCTTGCGCGTTCGGCTGCGATCCGCGCGGAAGAAGGGGGTGAAGATGTGTGGTAGGTCCGCGGCGTCGATCCCCATGCCGTGATCGATCACGCTGATGACGGCGCGCTCGCCCTGACGAAACACGCGTAAAGTCACGGTGCTACGCGGCTCGGAGTACTTGCGCGAGTTGTCCACCAGGTTGTCGATTACGCGCCGCAGCAGCGCGCCGTCGCCGATGATCAGGGGCAGATCGTCGGCCAGCTCCAGCTCCAGCCGTTCGCTCGGATATACGACCTGAAAGCGCGTCAGCGCGGCGAGCGCCAGCTCGGTCAGGTTCACGTGATCTCGCCGCAGGGGCAGCCCGCCGGGCGCCGAAGAACCCAGATCGAGGCGTGCGGCCGCCAGCACGTCCTCCACCAGGCGTTCCAGATCTCCCCAGTCGGTGCTGATGTTGGCCAGCGCTTCGCGCGACGCCTCCGCATCGCCGTCGGCGGCCAGGTCGAGCGCCACGCGGATCCGGGCCAGGGGTGTGCGCAGCTCATGTGAGACGTTGGCCAAGAGCTCGCGCTGGCTCTGGAGCAGGGCCGTGATGCGATCCGCCATGTCGTCGAAAGCGTTGGCCACGGCGCCCAGCTCGTCGCGGCGACCGAGCCGCGCACGCGCGTCGAGCTGACCGCTGCCGAAGGCGCGCGCCACGCCGGCCAGCTTGCGCAGCGGCCGCCCCAGGGAACGAGCGAACAGCAGCGAGGCGGTGAAGACCAGCGAGAGGATGGTCAGCGCCAGGATGAACTGGCGCGAGAAGCGGCTGCGAAACTCGAAGCGATCCGTGATCACGTACGCAACCAGCTCGCCCGACTCGTGAATGCCGACGGCCAGCGTGTCCGGACGGGGGCCCGGCAAGAAGCTGCGTACGGGCAACCGGGCCACCTGGTCGCCAGGCAACGGAGCCGGGACCACAGCGTGGTTGCTGGCGATCAGCTCGCCCTGGGGGCTGAACAGCGTCGTGTGGATGCCGAGCTCCACGCGCAGCCATTCCATGGTGTCGCGCAGGGCGGCGGGGTTCTTGCGGTCGAAGGCCACGTGCTGGGCGGCGAAGACCTCCCACCCGCCCACACCCAGCCTGCCCGGGGGCTCGATCAAGTAGTCACGGGAGACGGAAAAGCCGAGCCAGGCCGTGAGTAGTTGTACCAGCGCCAGCAGGTAGATGCTGACCACCAGCCGAGTCGGCTTCATTCGTCTCCGTCGGTGGCCAGCATGTAGCCCGTGCCGCGGATCGTCTTGAGCATGCTGGGTCGGCGCGGGTCATCACCGAGCTTCTGGCGCAGGCGCGAGATGTGGCCGTCGATCGAGCGATCGAAGACAGCGTCCGCCTCGCGGTTGGCGAGCGCCAGCAGCTGGTCGCGCGTGAGCACGCGTCCGGCGCGCTCCACCAGCGCGCGCAGCAGAGTGAACTCATAGCCCGTGAGCTGCAGCGGTTTGCCGTCGATACTGGCGCGCAAGCTGCCCGGGTCGACCTCGATACGGCCCGCGCGCATCGGGCGCGCCTTCGGCCCTGCGCGCCCGCGCGCGCGCCGCACCTGGGCGCGCACGCGAGCCAGCAGCTCGCGGGAGGAGAAAGGCTTGACCACGTAGTCGTCGGCGCCAATTTCGAGCCCCAGGACGCGGTCGGCCTCGTCCGCGCGGGCCGTGACGATGATGATGGGCACGTCGATCTTGGAGCGCAGGTTGCGGCAGACCTCGATGCCGTCGCAGCCGGGCAGCATCAGATCGAGCAGCACCAGGTCGAAATGGCCCTGACTCCCGACGCGGATCGCGGCCCGCCCGTCAGCGACGCAGGTGACGCGCAGACCCGATTGCTCGAGGTAGCGCGCGGTGAGCTGAGCCAGGCGCTCGTCGTCCTCCACCATCAGGAGCTGGATCACCGGCTCGGCAGCGAGGTTCTCCTCTTCCGCGTGCCCGTTCGACATGGACATGCAGATGACATAGATCCGCCGCCGCGCGCGAGCCAGACACGGCTGCCAATTTCGGAGAAAACCCTCGAATTTTCGCGCCTTACCGTGACACGGGCCAGTCCGCACACTTCTGCACACGCGGCGCAGAGGGCGCGCACATGCGCAGGGCAACATGCCGCGCCGGGGTGTTTCTCACTTCGGCGGCGTGAAAGCCCAGCTACTCACGTCGGAGGTGACGCCGGCATCCCCCTCGCAGGGTCCGCAGGCGAGCAAGGACCCGCAGCTGTGCGCCCCGCAGTACCCGCTGTAAAACGAGGCGTTACAGGCCTCCTCACCCGCGCCAAACAGGTCCGCCGGGACCGTGCAAGAGGCCGTCTCATGCGCAGTCACGCTGGCAAGGGCGACGGTGACATCGTGTTTGCCGGCGACCGCAGGGGAACAGTAACCCAGCAGGTAGGAGCGTTTCGGATATTCGAGCACGCGTTGCGCCACGCGATCGAATGCGTCAGCCCAATCCGGTTGGGTAGGGGCGAGAAAGGAGCCCTGAGGCCCGATCCGCGTGAGATCGGTGTCATCAATTTCGTTGCTGATGCCCACCGAGATCGCGTTGAGGCGCGTCGCAATCGGCTGGAGCGTGACGCCCGAGCTATCTCTGCCATCTGTGACCGTCACCAGCGTGCCCGTCGTGACGACACCGAAGTCGGTTTGCTGGGCATAGAGCTGCATGGCTTTGTCCAGCTCGGTCATGCCGAAGTTCACGGCGCCAAACAGGTTGGTACCGCCCGGATCCACGATGCCTGCAGGGTTCGCCTGGATGGCGTCCAACGCTGCGACGACCTGTGAGATATCTCGCGTGAAGTTGACGACGCGTTGCACGGTGCGGCCGAACACGAGCAAAGACATGTCGACGGGGGGAGCTCCCTGGCCGGGCGTCAGTGCCGCCACTGTCTTTTTCAGCTGGGAAATGACCGCGACCAGCGTGCTCTGATCCCGTTGCAGCGAGCCCGACAGATCGACGGCAATGGTGATGAACTGTTCGACGTCGC
>JAICTU010000630.1 GCA_025936205.1 Polyangiaceae bacterium
GAATTTTTCGCGAGAGGGGGCCTGGGACAATGGGCGAGTTCGCGGTGGGGGTCGTGGAGAGCTGTGGCGGGGCCCGCGGCTTGCAACAGCCCCGCCCTCGGAGGGACCGAAATGGATTCGACGAGCGGTGCAGGGTGCGAAGGCGAGGCACAGGGAAGGAGAGACGGGCAGGCTTGGGTGCAGCAATGGCTGGCAGCGCAGCGCTGGCAGCGCAGAGTGGAAGAAGCGCTGGGCGCTTTTGACCTGACTTTCGCCCAGTGGCTCGTCCTCGACTGCCTCGCGACGATTCATCGCGAGATGAGGGACGCCGTTTCCCAAGTCCAGGTCTGCCGTCGTCTGGCGCTGGGGAAAGGCAGCGTTTCACGGCTGATGATGCGCCTCGATCGACGTGGGCTGACCGATATTGCGCCAGCCTGGCCGACGAAGGAGTACCGGATCTACCTGACGGAAAAAGGGCGAGAGCTGGTTGCCCAGGGCTGGGTGGCCGTGGAGCTGGTCAGCCGCAACGCGCGCTAGCGCGTCAGGTCGGTAGGGGGGAGAACAGGCTCGCTAGCTCGCCTTCGGAGAAGCCACGGCTTTCGCCCACACCGGCGTTGGCGGTGCCCGTCAGGCGCTGAGCGAGCTCGCGCTTGTGGCTCTGGAGGTCGAGCATGCGCTCTTCCACGCTGCCGGCGACGATGAGCTGGTGGACGAAGACGGGTTTGGTCTGCCCGATGCGGTGCGCGCGATCGGTGGCCTGGGCCTGGGCCGCAGGGTTCCACCAGGGGTCGTAGTGGATGACGGTTTCGGCAGAGGTGAGGTTGAGCCCAGTGCCGCCTGCCTTGAGGCTGATCAGGAAGACTTCGACGCGGCCTTGCTGGAAGTTGTCGACCAGGCGCTGGCGATCGGCGGTGGCCCCGGTGAGCAGGGCGTGGCGGATGCCGCGCTCCTCCAGGCCTGCCGCGATCAGGGAGAGCATGCTGGTGAACTGTGAGAACACGAGGATGCGGCGCTTTTCCGCCATTTCGGCCGCGATCAGCCGGAAGAGGAAGGCGAGCTTGGCGGATTCGTTCACGCGCCGCGCGGCTTGCACTTGCACGAGCCGCGGATCGCAGCACACCTGCCGCAGCTTCATCAGCGCATCCAGGATCGTGACGGTGGAGCCGGCGATGCCTTTGGCTTGAACGACGCGTCGCACGTCGGCGTGGGCCGCCACGCGGATGCTTTCATACAGGCGGCGTTGCTCGGGTCCGAGCTGCACGGGCCGTACGAAGATGCTCTTGGGTGGCAGATCGGACGCCACCTGTTCCTTGGTGCGGCGCAGGATGTAGGGGCCGACACTGCGCTGGAGCGCTTCCAGCTGGTCTTCGTTGCGATCGGTTTCGATCGGGGTGCGGTAGCTGGCCTGGAACTGGGCCGCGTTGCCCAGCAGTCCTGGCGCCAGGAAGTCGAACAGCGACCAGAGGTCGCCGAGGTGGTTTTCGACGGGGGTGCCGCTCAGGCAGAGGCGGATGTCGGCGTTCAGCTTGCACGCGGCGTCGCGCGCCGCGGCGCGCGGGTTCTTGATGGCCTGCGCTTCGTCGAGGATCAGGTAGTGGAGCTCGAGCGCCTGCCAGCGTTCGATCTCGCGTACCAGCAGCGCGTAGCTGGTCACGATCACCTGTACGCCGTCTGCCGCCGGGTCCTGGCCGATGCGCGTGCTGCCATGCCAGATGCGCACGCTGAGCTCGGGCGCAAAGCGTTCGAGCTCGCGCTTCCAGTTCTGGATCAGGCTGGTCGGGACCACGACCAGGCTGGGCTTGGTGGCGGCTCGCACACCGTGCTCGATCCAGAGCAGGGTGATGGTCTGTAGCGTCTTGCCGAGACCCATGTCGTCGGCGAGCACGCCGGGCAGCTTCTCTGCTCGCAGCCCGAGCAGCCAGCGCACGCCGTCCGCCTGGTACGGCCGCAGCATCGCGCCCAGCTTGGTGCGCTCCAGCTGGCTGCGCGCGATCGAGAGCTCGGCGCGCGCTTCTCCCGAGGGGGCAGGGGGCGGCGCCGCCAGGCGGGGGCCGGAGCGGCGCAGCGGGCGGCTGCGGCCGAGCGTGTTCTCCAGCGCCGCGACCGCCGCGCCGTGAAATCGGCTGATCACGAGCCGCGGGTCGTTGGGCAGTACGCGCCTGCCGGAGTAGAGCTCGCGCAGCACGTCGAGCAGCTCGTCCATGAGCTCGCGCGGGATCTGCACGTAGTGGCGATCATCCACCGGCAGCGCGAAGGCGCGGCGCGAGCGTGCACTCGAGGGCGGGCTGCCGTCGGGCATCGACTGCAGAAGCTCCAGCATCACGCTGAGCAAGTTGACGCGCCGGCCCTCGAGGTCGATGCCGATCTCGCACGCGAACCAGTCGAGCCGCTCCGCGGGCGTTCCGCCGCGGCCGCCCTGTGGCTCCAGATCGAGGTACCAGCTCGGCTCCTCCGCGAGCACCTGATAGGGGTACTCGGGGTCGATGTCGATCACGAAGCCCTTGGCCCGCAGCGCCGGCACGGCCTGGGCGCTGAACGCGCAGTAGACGTGGGCGTCTCCCTCCAGCGCGACCAGGTAGTCCGCGCTGGAGTCGTAGCCCTCGGTGTAGCCCTCCAGGCAGCCCAGCTCGACCGCGCCCAGGCGCTCCAGCTCGGCGCGCGCCTCGGCTTCGCGCTCGCGGTCACGCTCGATCGGCGCGAGCCCCGCACCCTGTGCGACGAAGAAGCGTTGCTGCGGATCGGCCGCGGCGATCCGGGTGCCCGCGTAGTCGAATGCGAGCGAGAGCACGGGCAGCGTCAGCTCTTGTCCGATCGGGTCGCCCGGCGAGCTGACGGAGATCAGCTCCGTGTAGAGCCGGATGCACGGGATCGGTTGGGGCCGATGTGGGTTCAGGGGTGTTGCGGAAGCTTCAGGCAGAGCCCTGCTTTCTATCAGAGCCGGAGCGATCTGCCGACTTTCATTCGGTCACTTCAGTCGTCGATCTCGTCCACCTGGCAACTGACCGCTTGGCACTTGACATCGTTGCGGCAGGCGTTGTCTACGCAGCGCACGTCGCAGCGCGTACCGTTGCAAGAAACGTCAGTGCCGCACGAGTTTCGGCCCGTGCAAGTCAGGGTGTTGGTGCTGCCGAAGATCTTCACGCGCCCGCAGCTCTGCTGGCCCGTGCACGCGACCTCGCAGGTGTCGCCCTCGCACTGTACTGTCGAGCCGCAGGACTGGCGGCCCGTGCATTGCAGGTTCAGATGCTGGACGGCCCCGCCGGTGCCGCCGGGGCACGAGTTTTCTCCCGAGCAGATGACGTTGCAGTCGCCTTCGCAGATCACCTCCGAGCCGCACGAGCGCTCGCCGACACAGCGGATGTCGCAGGTCGATCCGCGCTGGCAGATGACGTTGGACGTGCATGCGCGGTCGCCGCAGGTGATGTCGCAAGGCACGCCAGCGGGGCAGATCACTTGCTGGGTGCTGCAGCTGCCGTTAGCTCGGCAGTCGAAGAAACAGACACCCTGCGAACAGGTCCCGCCCGCGTATGTACATTGGGTGCCGCAGCTGGCGTCGCCGGTGGCAGGGATGGGCGGAACCCCACCCGCATCGCTGCCGTCCGGGTTCACTGGGCCAGCATCGGCGCGCGTCGAACCAGGCGGCCGCTGCGTGCCCGTGCCGGCGCTGCCGCCAGAGGCGGTGGCAGGGCCTCCCGCCGTGCCATTCGTGGAGCCGCCCGCCGCGAGCGGAGGTGGATCGCTGAGGCTGATGCCCGAGCTACCGCCGATGCCGGGCGACTTCACCGGCTCGAGCGGACCGATCTTCTCCTTGGGATCGAACAGGTCTTCCGTGGTGTCCGTGCAAGCGACAGGCCCCGCTGTGACGGAGCCGAGCACGACGGCAGCAACTGGCGCGAGTCTGGAGAAGAGCCGGTGGGGCCCGAGACGTTTACCTGTCATAAGTCCTCACGCTCGCCCCCGAGCTTCGGTGCGGGCGAGTTCCACAATGGAACGAGACTTTCAGCATACCTCAGGAGCGGCCTGATTTGACACCACCGTCTCTCACCGTTTTTTTCTGCCGGATCCGCCGGCGAAGAGGGCGGAACGTGTTGCAGCGTGCCTGAAATTCAGTTCTAGGAGCCGTGTTCCAGCAGCCTGTGAGGAAGAATGCCGGCTTCCACCGATGACGTGTTGTCTTTGCTGATCTTTGCCCGGGTTGTGGAGGCGAAGTCGTTCACTGCCGGCGCCGCGCGCCTCGGCATCTCCAAATCGGTCGCCAGCGCCCGCATCGCCGCGCTGGAGGAGCGCCTCGGCACCCGCCTGCTGCTGCGCACGACGCGCCGCCTCTCGCTCACCACGGACGGGCTGGCACTCTACGAACACGCGGCGCAGATGGCCGGCGCTGCCGATGCCGCGGCCGCCGTCGGCGCCGGCGCGAGCCCGGAGCCCCGCGGCGTCCTGCGCGTGAAC
>JAICTU010000451.1 GCA_025936205.1 Polyangiaceae bacterium
GACCCCCCGCTTCGGGCTCTGTCACGGGGGCGACACCCCGCCCCCTTTCGACTTGGTTTTTCCTTCGCTGGCCCCAGCGGCAGCGCCCCCTAACCCCCCATGATGCAGGACCCCAGCTATAGCCCCGGCGACGTGATCGATGGTCGATACCGCATCGAGAGGCTCCTCGGCCGAGGCATGTCAGAGGTGTACGAGGTCATCGACGAGGCCTTCAACGAGCGCCGTGCTCTGAAGATCCTCCCCACCCACGAGCAGAACGACCTCGGCCACCGGCAACGTCTCTTCAGAGAGGCCGACGCCACCCGCCGGTTGGACCACCCCAACATCGTGCATATCTGCGGCGTGGCTTCCAAAGATGCTGCCGTCCCCTACTTCATCATGGAGCTGCTGCGCGGCGAGACCATGAGGCAGTACCTGGAACGGGTCGGGCCGATGGCGCCCGGTCCCGCGCTGGATCTGATCCGGGAGGCAGCGGCGGGGCTGGCTGCAGCACACGAGCTGGACATCTTTCACCGCGACGTGAAACCCGACAACTTGTTCCTGTGTGAAGCGGGAGATCGAGTGACGGGGCTCAAGGTCATCGATTTCGGGCTGGCGAGGACGTGCCTGGCTCCGGACAGCGCCGATGGCTCGGAGGTGTACAACAATGGCCCCGAGGTGATGGGCACCGCCGAGTACATGGCGCCCGAGCAGGTCGTGGCGGATCCCGCCGATGCGCGCTCGGATGTGTACTCCCTGGGCGTGGTGCTGTTCCGCCTGATCACCCGCGAGCTGCCGTTTGACGGCGCGTCGGCGCATGATCTGCTGGCGCACCAGCTCGCGAGTCGCCCGCCGCCCGCCTCCTGGCTCGTCGATCAGCTCGATGAGGGCATCGACACGCTGATCCTGACGGCCGTGCGCAAGAACCCGGAGAATCGCTACCCCAGCATGCGCGCCATGCTCGAGGACATCGAACGGCTGATCGCGGGCGTCGCGCCGCGCGGCGTGCCGGTGCTCCGCACTCCGGATGCTTACGAGCCGCGCAGCGCGCTCGGGCGCAGCGCGCTCGAGCTGCTGACGCGCCGGCATTCGAGTCGCCCCGCCCCGCCTCGGGCAGAGCTCGCGTCCGGTTCAGCCTCATGAACGTCGACTACGACCCGGCGCCACGCCTGCCTGTCAGCTCGGGCGAGCGGAACTTCGTCGTGGTCATCTCCCTGGCCTTCGTGGGCCTGATCGCCGCCGACCTCGCGCAGAGCTTCAGCCCCAACAAGCTGGGCGCGCTGTTCGTGCTGCTGTTCTGGGTGCCGCTGCTGGTCCTGCACGAAGCGGCGCATGCCCTGGCGGCGCGTGCGGTGGGCTGGCAGGTGAGCGAGATCGTGATCGGCTTCGGGCGCGAGCTGCTGCGCTTTCGCATCGGCGAGACCCGGGTGCGGCTGCGCGCCATGCCGCTGGAAGGCTACGTGGTACCCAGCCCGGACAAGATTGAACGCGCGCGCGTGAAGCAAGCGCTGATCTATGGCGCTGGCCCCTTCAGCCAGGGCCTGGTGCTGTTTGGTGTGGGCTCGGCACTGGGCTGGCGCTGGCCGTCACCAGGAGATTCCATTGGGCGAATCGCGCTGGAGAGCCTGGGCGTGGCCGCCGCGCTGGGCGCGCTCACGACGCTGGTCCCCTACGCCTCGCGCGGCCACGCCAGCGACGGGCTCGGCATGCTGGCGAGCTTGTTCGTGCCCGGCGAGGCGTTTCGCCAGCGGCTGTGCTGGCCCTTTCTCTCCGATGCGCGGCGGCTCTTGCTGCGCGAGCAGCCGGCGCTCGCCGAGCGGCGCGCACAGGCGGGGCTCGAGCAGTTTCCCGATGAGCCACGCCTCCTGGGTCTGCTCGCGGTGTGCGCCGCCGCCACGGGCGAAGCACAGAAGGCCTACGACCAGCTCGAGGCGCTCGGCCCTCCCGAGCGGCAGCCGCCGCTCGTGCGCGCGGAGCTGCTCGCCGACGCGACTTGGTCGGTGCTGTTCGCCCAGCAGCGGGAGCTCTACGCCGACGCGCAGCGCGCCGTGCAGCAGTCGCTGGAGATCGTGCGGGACGAGCTGCACTATCAGCTGCTGCTGGGCCGCATCCATCTGGAGCAAGGTCGAGCCGAGCAGGCCTATGGCCAGCTGATGGCCGCCTACAAGCGCTGCAGCGACGTCGATCAGGAAGCGCAGTGCGTCGCGTACCTGGCGCTGGCCTGCGCCGATCTCGGCAGCTCCGAGAATGCGCCGCGCAGCGCGAGCTACGCGCCGCGGTTCATCGCCGCCGCGCTGGCTCAGGATCTGCCGCCTGCCTTGCGCCAGCGCGTCGAGCAGCTGGCGCTCCTCTCCCAGGGATAGCGCTCCCAGGAGTAGAGGTCGTGCTGGTTCGGAGAGTGCGCACCTGGTGAGACAGTTCCACCGGCTGGCGCACGTGCATCACCCCGGCGCGCTGCACTCTCGCTCTGGCTCCGGTGTTGCCGTTTGTGCCGGCAGGGCCGGCGCCGTGCTGCTCGGAGGGCGCACTGCTAGGCTTTGTCATTGCCTTAACCCGAACTGCGCTGGCGCTTCCGCTGTGAAACGCCCGCGCGCGCTCGAAAGTAGCTCTGATGGACGCTTCTCCCGTCGCACCTGGTCAGATTCTCGCGGGCAAGTACCGCATCGAGCGCGTGCTCGGCGAGGGCGGTATGGGGGTGGTCGTCGAAGCACATGACACCGGCCTCGAGCGGCGAGTGGCCATCAAATTCCTGCTGCCGGACTTCGTCAAACACGTCGAAGCCAAGGAGCGCTTCCTGCGCGAGGCACGCGCGGCGGTCAAAATCCAGAGTGAACACGTCGCGCGCGTGATCGACGTGAGCACGCTGGAGAGCGGCGCCCCTTACATGGTGATGGAGTTCCTCGAGGGCTCCGACCTGTCGCGAGTGATCGAAACCGGTGGGCCGTTGTCGGTCGAGGATGCGGCGCTGTACGTGATCCAGGCCTGTGAAGCGCTGGCAGAGGCGCACGCCCACGGCATCATTCATCGTGATCTGAAGCCCGCTAACCTGTTCCTGGCGCAGCAAGCCGGCGGCTCGCGCAAGATCAAGGTGCTCGACTTCGGCATCTCCAAGACGCTCAACTCCGCCGATGCGAAGGCGTCGGCCTCGCTGACGCGCACGTCGTCCATGATGGGTTCGCCGCTGTACATGTCGCCCGAGCAGATGAAGAGCGCGCGCGACGTCGACCTGCGCACGGACATCTGGGCGCTGGGCGTGATTCTGTACGAGTCGCTGACCGGCAATCCGCCCTTCCTGGGCAACAGCATCCCGGAGATCTCCGCCCAGATCCTGCTGGAGGATCCGCGCCCCGTGTCCGAGGCGCGCCCGAGCGTGCCCAAGCTGCTGTCGGACGTGACGGCGCGCGCGCTGCAGAAGCAGCCGGACAAGCGCTTCTCCAATGTCGCCGAGCTGGCGATCGCGCTGCTGCCGTTCGCGCCCGCCCGGGCGCGCAACAACGTGGAGCGGATCACGCGCGTGCTGGAGGACGCGGGCTTCGCCAAGAGCGACTTTCTCGCCAGCGTCCCGCCCCCGCCGTCGACGGTGGAGCCGGCGAGCAGCGCCCACGCGGTCGAGGCCGTGCCTCAGCCCAGCGTCGCGCTCCCGGAGGGCGGCGCCAAGCGCAAGGGCGCGACCCTGGCCAACTGGGGTCAGACCCGGATGGAGGCCGCGAACGGTTTGGCAAGCAAGTCATCGCGACTGCTGCTCGGAGCGGCGCTCGGCTCGGTGACGGTCCTGGCTGCCGCCATCGGGTTGATCGTGCATTTCTCTTCCAGGTCCGCCCCGGTCGCCGTCTCGGCAGCCACGCCTGCAGCGGTCGCCGCGGCGGCGCCGCTGCCCGCCTCCCCTCGGCCGCCAGTGGAAGCAGTACCTGCCCCGAAGATTGCCATCGCCCCAGCGGAGGAGGGCACCCCCGAAGCGAAGTCGTCCGCCCAGGACGACGCGCGGGAGCCGGCTGCTCCAGCAGCCAAACCCAAGTCCAGCGGACCCGCGAAGAAGCGCACGACCGCTGCAGCAGCGGTTCATCCCGCAAGCGTGAGCGCGGTGGTGAAGCCCAGGGAAAAGTCGTACACGAGCGACTTCAAGTCGAAGTTCGGCAGCCGTAAGTGACGGGGTGCCCCGTCGTCAGCGCCCTCGTTTCGCAGCCACTGCCGCCGCCTGCTCACTGAGCCTGGCGCTCACGCTCCCAGCGCCGCCCGCCGGCGCGCAGTCCGCCACGGACAGCGCCACGGCGGAGAGCCTGTTCAACGAAGCCCTCGCGCTGCTCGCCAACAAGAAGGCGGCGGAGGCCTGTCCCAAGCTGGAAGCGAGCCAGCGACTCGATCCCGGCATCGGCACATTGCTGTACCTCGCGGATTGTTATCAGCAGATGGGCCGCACCGCGAGCGCCTGGGGCACGTTCCGCGAAGCGGCGTACCTGGCCAAGGCCGCGAAGGACGATCGCGAGGAAGTGGCCGTCGAGAACGCGCGCAACCTGGAGCCCAAGTTGAGCTACCTGACAATCCAGGTCAGCTCTTCACCGGGGGTCACGCTGGAGATCGAGCGCGACGGCCAGCTGATGGAGGACGCGCTGTGGAACACGTCGATCCCGGTCGACCCAGGCGCCCACACCGTGAAGGCAAGCGCTCCCGGCAAAAAGCCATGGTCCACGACCGTGAACGTCGGCGAGGGCCCCCGCCAGGAGCGCGTGGCCGTACCGGCGCTCGAGGACGCGCCCGTGGTGGTGGCACCGGTACCGATGTCCGCTCCGCCGCCCGAGCCACCGCACACGGCCAGCACTCAAAAGACCGTGGGCTGGGTGCTACTCGGTGCGGGCAGCGCCGGCCTGATCACCGGAGGCGTGCTGGCGCTGCTGGCACGTGGCGACAACACGGACGCCAAGGCCGAGTGCCGGCCCGACCTGATCCGATTCTGCAATCCCAAAGGTGTCGAGCTGGGGAACAGCGCACACACCAAGGCAACCTGGGCCGGCATCAGTGCCGGCGTCGGCATCGCCGCGCTGGGCGCCGGTGTGACGCTGCTCTTGCTCGCACCACCGGCGTCTTCCCAGGCCAGCGCGACGGGGGTCAGCCTGAGCGCGCGCCTCGACAGCGACGGCGGCGAGCTCTCGCTCGGTCACGCCTGGTGAGTTCCCGGCCCAGAGCAGGTCTGAGCCGGGAAGCTCCTTCTTCAGTCGTACCCGCAACTCGCGCTGCAGGGCACTATGCCGTTCCTCTCGGTACCGTGAGCAGACGATAGGCAGCGGCGATCAGATCGTCGACGTCGAGCGGCTTGTCGAACACCGCCGACGCCCCGAGCAACAAGGCCCGGTCATGGGTACGCCGATCTCCGAAGGCGGTGATCAAGATCACCGGAGTCGCCTCCAGCGCGCCGCGCGCTCCCCGCAACACATCGAGTGCGTTGAGCCCCGGCAGACGGATGTCCGAGACGATCAGGTCGAAGCCGGGGTGGCGGATATTCTGGACGATCGACTCTGCCAGATACTCTACCACCGCGGAACCGTCCTCCGCCTCGACGACCTCGAAGCCTTCGGCGCGGAACCTCTCCGCTAGCAGAGGCCGGAGGCCGTCATCATCCTCGGCCAGGAGCAAACGCGGCACACTACTTCGCCTGCTTGGAGTCCTTGTCCTTCTTGCCGCTCTTCTTGGCGGACTTCCCGCTGTCCTTGCCGCTGTCCTTCTTGCTGGTCTTGGCGTCACCGGCCGCAGCCGCGACGGGGGCAGAAGGATCGTGGCTCGAATGGGCAACGGCGGCCCCCGGGAAAGCCAGCGCGGCGGTGAGAAGGAAGGCACTGGTCATGGCTGTTTTCATGATTGGGTTTCTCCTGAACTCGGCATGGGGCCGATGGGGGGCGGTTCAGCAAGCCGCGTGCCGGCCACGTTCCCCGCGAGTAGTCCCGGAATTGTCCCTGTCGACGGTCGCAACCGGGGAATTATGGTACAATTGGCGCACCAAATTTCCCCAGTCATCTGCACCAAATTTCCCCAATGACAGTGCGTCATCCGGGGCCCGGACCGCGGGGCGACGCTCCGGGAAGCTGCAAAAGGGGAATAATGTGACTCCGGCACGACTCTTGGAAGCAGCGGAAGGCGGCAGTAGCGGCCGGGCGCGGACCATCCCCGTTCCCCCTTCCTCCTGCCCTGGCTCGCCATGAAGCTCGCGCTCCGTTTTCTGCTCTTCGCGCTGCTCGGGATCCTGCTGGTCGTCGCGGCCAGCACGGCGCTCGAGGTCCGCCGAGAGCTCGATGTCTTCGACACGGATTTGCAGCGCGATCACCGCGTGCTGGCGCGCTCGCTCGCGCCCGCCTTCCTGATCTCCTGGGAGCAAGACGGTCAGCGAGCAGCGGAGAGCCTGCTCGCCCGGGTCAATCTCAGCGAGGGGCTGCTGCACTCGCGCTGGATCCCGGCAGGCAGCCCCGACGCGCCCGGCCCGGCGCTGCCACACGACCCCGATGGCTTGGTGCAGGTCGTGCAGAGCAGCCAGACCAAGTCGGAGATGGTCAGCTATGCGCCGGTCCCCGGCGTGCCGGGCGGCGGCTTCATCGAGATCAGGGAGTCGCTCGCGCCGCGCGAGCAATACGTGACCGAGTCGGTGGTGCGAGCCGTCGCTGGTGGCGTCGGCATCCTGGTCTGGTGTGCGACGAGCTATCTGCTGCTGGGGTTCCTGCTCGTGCTGAAGCCAGTGCGCGCGCTGGTCGCCCAGGCCCGCCGCATCGGCAACGGCCAGTTCGGCACACGCTGCGCCGCAGGCCGGTCCGACGAGCTCGGCGAGCTGGCGCGCGAGATGAATCACATGGCAGGGCTGCTGGAGCAGCATCAGGCGGAGCTCGATCGCGAGACCACCGCCCGCCTTCAGGCACTCAACCAGCTGCGCCATGCCGATCGTCTGGCTACGGCGGGCAAGCTCGCTTCGGGTATCGCCCACGAGCTGGGCACGCCGCTGAACGTGGTGATGGGCAGGGCCAAGCTGATCCGCAACGACAAACAGGTGCGCGAAGAAGCGCGCCGCAACGGGCAGATCATCGAAGATCAGGCCGCGCGCATGACGGCCATCATCCGCCAGCTGCTCGATTTTGCGCGCGCCAGAGAGTCCAAGCGCGCGCAGGCCAACGCGCGCGAGCTGGTCGAGCGCGTGGTCCGGCTGCTGCAGCCCATGGCTGAAAAGCAGAACAGCGTGCTCGCCTTTGGGCAGCTGGAGATCGACGCGCGCATCGACGTGGACGCCGGGCAGCTGGAACAAGTGCTGACCAACCTGACCGTCAACGCGCTCCAGGCGCTGCAGACCGGCGGGCTGGTGAGGTTCGCAGTGTACTTCCGCGAGACGCCCCTGAAGGACGACGGCAGCGGCGGCAGGTATGTCGTGATCGAGGTGGACGACAGCGGGCCCGGCATGGCGCCGCAGGTCATGGCTCGGGTCTTCGAGCCATTCTTCACCACCAAAGAGGTGGGAGAAGGCACCGGGCTCGGGCTCTCGGTCGCGTACGGCATCGTGCAAGAGCATGGCGGCTTCTTCACCGTGGAC
>JAICTU010000120.1 GCA_025936205.1 Polyangiaceae bacterium
AACTGCGGCGTGAGCAACCAATGCAACGGCGCGACTTGCACGACCGCCGCTGCCTGCTCGACGGACAACAGCTGCGGCGTGAGCCATGTCTGCAACGGCGCCAAGTGCAGCACCCCCCTCGCGTGCACTAGCGATGCCGCGTGCCTGAAGAGCCAGAGCTGCAACGGGGCCAAATGCAGCGCGACCTCCTGTGCCGGCGACACCGCTTGCGGCGCCAGCCATATCTGCAACGGCGCCAAGTGTGCCACCAAAACGTGCGCGGGCGATGCGGCCTGCGGCGTCAGCAACTTGTGCAACAACGCGAAATGCGGTGCAGCGCCGTCCTGCACGTCCGACGCGGCATGCACGGCCAGCAACCTGTGCAACGGCGCCAAGTGCGGCAAGGCGGCGTCCTGCGCGGGCGACTCCGGCTGTCCCTCGAGCGGCAGTTGCACGGGCGCCAAGTGCGGCAGCTCGAGCTGTGGCGACGACACGGAGTGTGCGACGGGTGTCACCTGCTCGGGCGCGACCTGCAATGCCAGCGACTGCAGCGGCGACGGTGACTGCGCGGCCGGCTACTTCTGCGGTGGTAGCTGCACGGATTCGGGATGCACCAGCGGCTCCCAGTGCCCGGGCGGCATCTGCACCAACGGCGTGTGCGGCTGCACGACGGAGGAAGACTGCGGCGGCGCGCAGACCTGCACCGGCGAGACGAAGGGTACCTGCTCCCGCGCCTGCACGAGCGACGCGCAGTGTGCGCCGGATCGCTGCGTGAACGGCCAGTGCGGCGGCTGCAGCAGCAACGCCGACTGCCACGACTATTCCTACACGGCCAGCTGCACGGGTATCCCCAGCGGCAACTACGGCACGTGCAGCGCCGCCAAGGGCACCGAGTTCCCAGTGGCCTGCAAGCAGGGCGACCTGACTCCGCAGGAGAAGGCGCTGGAGTTCATGTTCTTCGACCTGACTGCCTGCGTCTCGCCCGACAACCTGCCGCCGCCGAAGCCGGCAGTCACGGGGCTGTTCAAGCCGGCGACGTTCGTTCAGGACTTCACCGCGACCTGCAAGATCGACACCGTCCCGGTCTGGCGCGAGTTCGACTGGCAAGCCGAGATTCCGGACGGCACCTCGCTCGACATCTTCGCGCAGACGGGCGACAGCCTGGCCATCCTGGCGCCGACCGTGCCGGTCCAGCTCGCTCATAGCGACACGTCGACGGACACCGGCCCCTCGAAGACCTCCTACGATATCGCGCTGATCGATACCGGTTCGGACGGCAAGGGCGCGTTCAGCGTGGCCACGCCGCGGGTCCTCTCGAAGAACCTGCTGCGCGTCACGCTCACGCTCAACCCCAGCAGCGACAAGCAGACTGCGCCGCGGCTCTCGCACTGGAAGGTGCAGTACGACTGCGTGCCGGCGCAGTGACAGGCCAGCGGCTCCTGCTTATTGGTGATACACTTCGGTGAAACACATTGGTCTCGCGCCAGCACGGCAGCCTCACCCCCAGGTGGGCTGCCGTGGCGCCGGGGTCCAGCCGTTCTGACAGGTTTCGGGGGTAACCCATGCGAGAACGATCCCGTCCCGAGCAGCCCCTCGTCCGCGAGAGCAGGGGCAACCAGAGCTTCCGGCGCGCCTCCGGCGTGCGCCGGATCGAGCTGCCGGCGAATGAGCCGCAGGCGCTGCAGGTCGAGGTGCCGCGCGAGCCCTCGGCTCCACCGGATCCGAGCCAGCGCCTGGAGCTGCGCTGGAGGCCGTCCTCCGCCACGCTGCTCGCCTGCTCGAGCCCGCGCCACGACACGAGCGCGGCGCTGCTCGACGCGGTGTGCGGTTCGGGTGCGCGCCTCAGCCACTGCGATCAGGATGTCGATCCGGAAAGCGGGCATCTGTTCCAGCGCCTGGCCATCGAGCTGCCCAAGTCAGGAGACAGCGAGCGGCGCCTGGAGCACCGCCTCGACCAGCTGACGCGCAGCTGGGGTATGGATTTCGCCGTGCAGCGCTGCGAACAGCGCCCGCGCGTGGCGGTGTTTGTCTCGAAGTACGATCATTGCCTGCACGACCTGTTGCGCCGGCAGCAAGCGGGCGAGCTGGGCGGCGAGATCGCGCTGATCGTCAGCAACCATCCCGATCTGGAGCCGCTGGCGCGTCAGTATGACGTCGACTACGAGCTGATGCCCAAGCAGGCCGACTCCAAGCTCGACGCGGAAGCGCGCGAGCATGACCTGCTGCAGGACCGCCAGATCGACCTGGTCGTGCTGGCGCGCTACATGCAGATCCTGAGCGCCAGCTTCGTGAAGCGCTGGCCCGGGCGGGTGATCAACATCCACCATTCACTGCTGCCCGCCTTCATCGGCGCCAAGCCCTATCACCAGGCGCGGCAGCGCGGCGTGAAGCTGATCGGTGCGACGGCCCACTATGCGACGGCCGAGCTCGACCAGGGGCCGATCATCGAGCAGGACGTGGCGCGCTGCTCGCACCAGGACGGCGTCGATGAGCTGGTCCGCAAAGGCCGCGACCTGGAACGACAGGTGCTCGCGCGCGCGGTGCGCTGGCACCTCGAAGACCGCGTGCTGATCCACGGCAATCGCACCGTGGTGTTCTGAGCTAGCGTACTCCCGTTGCAGATCACCCCCGCGTTCCGCGCTCACCCGGCGGAAGTGGCGGCCCTAGATCACTCAGGGTGAGCGCGAAGACTTCGAGGACTCGGGCCCCTGGTGAGCTCAGGATCGGCATCTCGGGCTGGCGCTATGCGGGCTGGCGGGGTGACTTCTATCCGCGCGGATTGCCGCAGCGGGGCGAGCTGGCGTTCGCTGCAGCTCATTTCTCCTCGATCGAGCTAAACGGGTCCTTCTACTCGCTGCAGCGGCCGGAGTCGTATCTCGCCTGGCGAGCGGATACGCCGCCGGATTTCGTGTTTGCGGTCAAGGGAGGTCGCTACATCACGCACCTGTTGCGGCTACGTAATATCGAGCAGGCGCTCGCCAACTTCTTTGCCTCTGGGGTGCTCGCTCTGCGCGAGAAGCTGGGGCCCGTGCTCTGGCAGCTCTCCGCCAGCCAGCCCTTTGACGAGCGCATCGCCGCCTTTCTCGAGCGCTTGCCCCACGATTTGCGCAGCGCGGCCGAGCTCGCGAGCGGGCACGACGAACGGCTGCGCGGGCGAAGCTGGACGCAGGTCTCCGGGCGGCGAAGGCTGCGCCACGCGCTCGAGGTGCGACACCCTTCCTTTTGCTGCCCGGAGTTCGTCGCGCTGTTGAGGCGCCACGGCGTGGCGCTGGTGGTGGCAGACACGGCAGGAAAGTTTCCTGTGCTGGAGGATGTGACTGCAGACTTCATGTATCTGCGCTTGCACGGGGACGTGAAGCTATACGAGAGCGGCTACTCCAGCGAGGCGCTGGCGCGCTGGGCCACGCGAATTCGGAGCTGGCGCTCCGGCAAGGAACCACGTGACGCTACGCGCTGGGCGCCACGTCAACGCGGCGGGCCAGCGCGCGATGTGTACGTCTACTTTGACAACGACGCCAAGGTACACGCTCCTTACGATGCCCAGGCGCTGGCGCGGCTGTTGCGCGCCTAGTCCCGAACCAGCTCAGTTCTCGCGCTGGACCCGTGCGAGCTCCGCGATGGCCCCCGCCAGCTTGCCGAGCTCGACCGGCTTGCGAATATGGCCGGTGAAGCCCGCCGCCAAGGACCTCGCGCGATCTTCCTCGCGAGCGAACGCGGTCAGTGCCAGCGCGGGCACCCTGCCCCCTTCGGGCCCCGGCAGGGCGCGAATTCGGCGGATCAACGAGTAGCCATCCTCGCCGGGCATTCCGATATCGCTGATCAGTACGTCCGGATGGAATCTCCGGAACGTGGCATAGGCTTCCGCCGCGGAACGCGCCGTCTGCACTTGCGCACCGGCCTCGGCCAGCACGGTGGCGATGAGCTGGCGCGCGTCGGCCTCATCGTCTACCACCAGCACTCGTAACCCTGAGACGCGCGAGCTCGCTAGCGCCGCGCTCGTGTCTTCGGATTGCCTCGAACCAGCCGCATGAGGCGATGCCGGCAGGACAGCTCGGGTCGGCAACGAGATCGCGAAACGCGCGCCCGTGCCCGGTCCGGCGCTCTCGGCGCTCACGTGGCCGCCGTGGAGCTCGATGATATGTCGCACCAGCGACAGACCCAGTCCGAGCCCTCCCAGCCGGCGAGTCGTCGACGAGTCGGCTTGTTTGAACCGGTCGAAGATCACCGTCAGCAGAGCCGGCTCGATCCCTCGACCATCGTCCTCGACCGTCAGGACCGTGTGTGCGCCCTCCTGGGCGAGCGAGAGCCGCACGCGGCCCCCTGCGTCCGTAAACTTCACGGCGTTGGAGAGCAGGTTCCAGATGGCCTGCTGCAGCCGCTCCGGGTCTGCGACCAGCAGACAGTACGCGCTGCTCGGGGCGAACTCGAGCTGGATCTTCTTCGCCTCCGCCGAGGGGCGAACCACCTCCAGCGCTTCGCGCGCCACGGCCACCAGATCCATCGGCTTCGGCTCCAGCCGGAACTTGCCCGTGATCACGCGCGAGACGTCGAGGATGTCATCGATGATCTTGACCTGGGCCTGGGCATTGCGATGGATCACCTCCAGCGGCTTGGCAGTCGCCGGGTCTTTCACCCGATCCTTGAGCAACGTCGCCCAGCCGAGGATGGCGCCGAGCGGCGTCCTCAACTCATGCGAGACGATGGCGAGGAATTCATCCTTGGCGCGGCTGGCTTCTTCCGCTCGATATGCAGCTTCCTGCGCGGTCCGGTACAGCCGGGCATTGTCGACGGCCACGCCGGCACGACGCCCCAGCTTTTCAATCAGGACCACGTCGCTCGCGTCATAGCGCCGGCCGGGCTCCCCATACACGAGCGTCATGGCGCCGATCACGCGCGCTCCGACCTTCAGCGGCGCGATCAGCGCCGCGCACATGCCGATGGCCCGTAGCATCTCGATGGCGTCGGGGTCGGACGTGGAATTGCGCAAGCCTTCCTCGCCGATGTCATTGAAGATGGCAGGGACACCGCTGCGGATGATTGCCCAGACGGCTCCGGCGTGCTCCGGCGTCGGAGGATACTTGCTCCGAAAGGCGAGCGCGAGCCTCTGCCGTTCGGAGTCTGCATGCGCTGTCGCGACCGCGCGCAGGCTTTCGCCCTCGAGCAGGTAAATCGAGCACCAATCCCCCATACCGGGTACGAGCATGCGGGCCAGGGTGCCGAGCATCTCGTCGTGAACCAGCGAGCTCCCGAGCGCCGCCGTGGCTTCCGCCAGGTACTTGGCCTGCACTTCATGCCGGTGCTGGGCCGTGATGTCATGCCAGATGCTGATCGCGAACTCGGGCGCGCCCCGCGCGTCGAGCACGGCGCCCGCCCGCACCGATAACCACCAATCGCGCTGCGAATCACGCTCCCGCACATGCAGCAGCGCACTGGGAGCCTCGCTGCCGGAGAAGACCTGGTGTGCGGGCAGCTGCTCGCTCCGTACCGCTTGCCCCTCGGCATCCAGCGTTTCAAAACGGGCCCGAAGCTCGGCGGCCGGCGCCTGCGTCAGCTGGCTGCCGGAGCTGTATCCCCAGATCTTCGCGGCTGCGCTGTTGGCAAAGACCACGCGCCCGGACCGGTCTTCCACGGTGATGCCTTCCGCCACCCCCTCCAGCACGATCTCGAGCTGCCTGCTCAGCGCCCGGTATTGCTCCTGACTCTGGCGCAGCTCCAGCTCGCTCTTCTCCGCCACCTCGCGGGCGGTCTGCTCCACCAGGAGCCGTCGCTCGGCTTGCTCCGATTGACGCCGGTCAGTGAGATCTCTCGTGATCTTCGCAAAGCCGGTCAGCGTCCCACGCGCGTCATGCAGCGCCGTGATCACGGCGTTGGCCCAGAAGCGACGGCCGTCTTTGCGCACACGCCAGCCCTCATCCTCGGCGCGCCCGAACTCCCGGGCGTCCGCCAATTCGCGCTGCGGTTTGCCTGCGGCGATATCCTCGGGCGGAAAGAAGCGCTCGAAGCTGTGACCGATGATCTCCTGGGAGGCATAGCCCTTCATGCGCTGCGCGCCGAGATTCCAGGTCGTCACCCGCCCCTGCGGGTCGAGCATGTAGATCGCATAGTCAGCGACATTCTCCACCAGCAGGCGAAAGCGCTCCTCGGAGCGCCGCAGCGCTTCTTCCGCCTCGCGCCGGGCGCTCAAATCTCGGGTGACCTTGGCGAAGCCGATCAGCTGTCCGTCTTCACCGCGCAGCGCTGTGATGATCACGTTCGCCCAGAAGCGAGAGCCGTCCTTGCGCACGCGCCAGCTCTCATCTTCGTAACGGCCCTCGCGACGCACCGCGTCCAGGATCTGCTCGGGTCGGCCCGACTCGCGGTCCTGCGCCGTGTAGAAGACGGAAAAGTGCCGCCCGATGATCTCGTCGGCGCCATAGCCCTTTACTCTGCTCGCCCCCACGTTCCAGGTGGCGACGTTTCCCGAGGAGTCGAGCATGAAAATGGCGTAGTCGACGACCGCGTCGACCAGATGATGCCAGCGTTCCTCGGCGCGCCGCAGCCGCTCCTCCGCCGAACGGCGAGCGGTCAGGTCACGGACGACGACACCGAAGCCCCGCAACTCGCCCGTGGGCTCGCGCAGAGCAGTGATGATGACATTGGCCCAGAGCTTCGTGCCGTCCTTGCGCAGCCGCCAACCTTCATCTTCCACGCGCTCTCGCGCAGCGGCGAGATCGAGCTGCTCGAACGCCAGCCGCGCGCTCACGTCAGCGGGCGCTTGGAACCTGGAGAAGTGCTGCCCGATGATCTCCTCCGCCGCGAAACCGTGGATGCGCTCCGCACCGCGATTCCACGTGGCGACACGCCCCTCCGGATCGAGCATGAAAATCGCGTAGTCGACAACGCTCTCGACCAACAAACGGCAATCATCGCCCGACAGCGTGCGTGCCATCGTGAGGCGGACCAGGTTCGAAGAGCTCGGAGACATCGCTGCTGACTTCCCTCGCGTACAAAAACATTATCGCGATCGAGTTCAGACGCAAACAACACCGCAATTGCGGAGCTGCGCTGGTCAGGCTGAAAGCATCCGGGACGCGCAAGCCAGAGCAGCGGCGCCACAGCGAGGCACAACGCCCCGAGCACGTTCGCGACGTGGGGAGTGCCTCGATTGCGAGCGCCGCGGTGCCACCTTAGGATGAGAGCGCCCCCGATTCCATCATGAGCATTTCCCTGCCATCCCCATCCGGGCATCGCGCTGCGCTGCTGTTGATCGATGTGATCAACGACTTCGAATTTCCGGAAGCCGAGCGCCTCCTGTCGCGCGCGGACGCCTGTTCGGCGCGCATCGAAGTGCTTCGCGCACGGGCGCGCCAGGTCGGCGTGCCCGTGATCTATGTCAACGACAACTTCGGTCACTGGCGCTCGGATTTTCGAGCCACGCTCGCCCGATGCAGTGAGCCGGCGCGCCCCGGGTCCGCGATCGCCCGGCGACTTGCCCCGCAGCTGGACGACTACTTCGTACTCAAGCCACAACACTCCGGCTTTTTCCACACGCCGCTGGAGCTACTGCTGAGGGATCTCGGCACCAAGTACCTCGTCCTCTGCGGCTTCAGCACCAATTCCTGCGTGGCATTTACGGCATACGACGCGCACATGCGCGGCTTTCGCGTCCTCGTTCCACGGGACACCACGGCAGCGCTCTCCGAACAGGCTCATGCGGAGGCGATCCATCAGCTGGAGCTGACCGTCCACGCCGACACGCGAGAATCGACGGCGCTCGACTTCACGCGCCTGGCCTGATCAGGTGGCGACCAGATCCTCGATCGTCACGGCGAGCCGCTGGATGTCCAGCGGCTTGACCAGGTGCGCCTGAAAGCCAGCCCGCAGGCTCTCCTGCTTGTCGCGCTCTTGCCCATATCCGGTCAGCGCCACCAGCCGGGCGCTGCTGCAATCAACCAGCGAGATCCACGCCTTGAACGGGCTCGCTGTTCGTGGTGGACGACATGCGGTACCCTGGCAGCATGTCCAGCGACGCGCCGACGGAGGGGCCTCTCGCGGTTCTGGAGCGCGAGCTCACGGTCGCGAAGCTCGATCTCTTCGCACGCCGCGCGCCCGTGAACGCCGCGGCCACGATCGCCAACGCGGTCTTGCTCTGCGCGCTGCTCTATCCAACGGCCCCCCAGCTCGCGCTGCAGCTCTGGGGAGCGCTGCAGCTGAGCGGAGCGCTCTGGTTTGGCTATCGCACGCGCCGGCCACGGCGGGCTCCGCGCGGTTCACGGCGGGGGCTGTTTCGCGCCACGCTCCTCTGCAGCTTCGCGGGCCTGAACCTCGGCTCGGTGGTCTGGCTGGTCGCGGGAGCGAGCGACGTCGGGCACGTGCTGGTGTTCGTGACGCTCGCGGCCATGGCTAGCGCGGCCTCCACTACCCTGGCCTCGATCCCGCAAGCCGCGTACGGCTACATCGCCGGCGCGCTGCTCGTGCCGGCGGTGTTCTGGCTCGTCCAGGGCGAGCGGGAGTACGTGATCCTGGCGTTGCTCGCCGTCTCGATGACGTCGTTTCTGGTGTTCAACGCGCGCATCACGTACGAGGGCTTTCTGGAGGGCCTCGGCCGCACGCGCCAGGTCGAGCGGCTGCGCGCGCGCTTTCATGCCGAGCAAGCGGAGTGGCTCGATCTTTCGCAGGGCACGGAGGCCTTCGCGCTGCTGGACGCCAACGGCGATTTGCTGCTCTGGAACCAGCGCTTCGAAGAGGCGGTGGCGCCGGGCGCGGTCCGGCGCGGGCAGCCCTATCGCGAGCTGCTCGCCCAGTGCACGCAGCCGCCGCTCACCGTCGACGGCAACGCCATCTCGGCACAGGACTGGCTGGAGCTGCGCTGCAACCGGGAACAACCGGAAACGGAGCTGCTCGAGGGCTATCCGGGCGGCGTCTTCTACCGTGTGTCGACGCGCCGCTTGCCGAGCGGCCGCCACGCGGTGCTGGCCGTGAACGTCACGGCCTTGAAACGCACCGAGCGTGCCCTGTACGACGGCGAGCTGGCATTGCTGCGCGCGCAGCGCCACGAGAGCGTGGGGGTGATCGCCGGGGGCGTGGCTCACGACTTCAACAATCTGCTCACCGCCGTCGGGGGAGCCGCCGAGCTGCTCGCGGCGGAGGTCGAGAGCTCCGCGGGACAGGAGCTGCTCGGTGACATCATCGCCAGCGTGGAGCGCGGCTCGCGCCTGACCCGCCACCTGCTGGCCTACGGCCGCAAGCAGCCGCGCAACCCGCGGCCCCTGGACTGGAACGACGTGCTCACCCGGCAGCTGCCGCTGCTCCGCCTGCTCCTGCCGGCCACCATTCAGCTCGACGCGGCGCTCGACCCCGACCTTTGGAACATCGAGGCCGATCCCGAGCAGCTGGAGCAGGTGGTCATGAACCTCGTGCTCAACGCTCGCGATGCCATGCCGCTCGGCGGCGAGCTGCGCCTGAGCACGCGCAACCTGGCGCCGGATCGCGTGGAGCTGTGTGTGCAGGATAACGGAGTCGGAATGGAGCCCGAGACGGCGGAGCGGGCGTTCGAGCCGTTCTTCTCCACCAAGCAGCAGCATCACGGCTCGGGCCTCGGGCTGTCCGCGGTGCAGGGCATCGTGCGGCAGAGCGGCGGGAGCGTGTCCCTGCACAGCAGCCCGAACCAGGGCACGAGCGTGACGGTCGTCCTGCCGCGCTCCCAGGCTGCTGCCGAGCCCTCTTCGTCGCGCCAGCGCAGCTCGCTGCTGCCGTTGCCGGAGCGGATCGAGACGCGCGTGCTGCTGGTGGACGACGAGGAGCTGGTGCTCGCGACGACCGCGAGCTTGTTGAAACGCCTGGGCTACAGCGTGCTCACGGCGAACCGCCCCGTTGCCGCACTGGAGCTGCTCAGGCGAGAGCGAGGCAACGTCTCACTGCTGGTGACCGACGTGGTGATGCCGGACATGAACGGCGCGGAGCTGGCTGCGGCGGCGCGCGAGCTGATCCCGGAGCTGCGAGTGCTCTTCATCTCCGGTTATGACGCAGGCTTTCTCGAACCCTTCGACGCGCGCAACGTGCTGCAGAAGCCGTTCTCGCGCGAGCAACTGGAGCGCGCGGTGGGGAAGACGTTGTCGGGCTACCGCGCACGCGCGGCGCGGCAGGCACCGGGCGCGTGAGGCCGCCGTGCCGGGTTCACTCGAGCCGATCGACCACGTCGCGCAGGCCCTGCTCCAGCGCGGCGATGTCCGCCAGCACGCGCCGCGCTCGCGGCAGCAGCACCTCCCCGGCGGGTAACAAGCGCACCCCGCGGGGCGTGCGCAAAAAGAGCTCCACCCCGAGCTCGGTCTCCAGATGCCGGATCTGCCGCGTCAGCG
Source organism: Polyangiaceae bacterium (assembly GCA_025936205.1). Next base: position 10,317 of record JAICTU010000120.1, read on the forward strand.
GCGGCTGGGAGATGTGCAGGCGCCGCGCCGCGCGGCCGATGTTGCCCTCCTCGGCAACCGCGACGAAGTAGTGGAGTTGATCGAGGCTCACCCGCCCAGTCTAGCATCATCCGGGCCGGGAGCGGTGCGCGGATGGCGCCATACCCAAACGGTATTGGCGCATGGAGCCCGCCTCGTTGCAACCTGACGGGGTGGGCATCGATCTCTGGGGACCGTCACATCACCCCGCGCTGCGGCGCGCCGGACAGGCTGCTGCGGGGACGCTCAACTTCATCGGGCAGCGCCTCGCCCCCGGCATCCGCACGCTGGACATCGACCGCTGGGTGCGCGCCGACACGGAGCGCCGCGGCGGCCGCCCGAGCCAGCTCGGCTACCGTCCCCACCCGAGCCTGCCGGCATTTCCAGCGGCGGTCTGTGTCAGCCCCGACGACGTGGTGTGCCACGGCGTACCCAGCGCTGCCCGCGTGCTGGAGGAGGGCACGATCGTCAACGTCGACGTGACGACCGAGCTGGACGGTTTTCACGGTGACACATCGGCGACGTTCGCGATCGGAACGCCCTCGCCCGAAGCCCGGCATGTGGCTGACGTCGCGCGGCGCTGCCGCGACGCGGGCATCGCCGTCGTGCGGCCGGGAGCGCGCCTGGGCGATATCGGGGCGGCGATCGAAGAGCTGGCGCGGGCCGAGGGCTGCAGCGTGGTGAGCGACTTCGGCGGGCACGGCATCGGGCGCAAGATGCACTGCGAGCCCCACATCCCCCACCACGGGCGCGCCGGCACCGGCCTGCGCCTGCGCGAGGGCATGGTCTTCACCATCGAGCCGATGGTCAACCTGGGCCGACCCGACGTGCGCACGCTCGAAGACGGCTGGACCGTCGTGACCTGCGACGGCAGCCTGTCCGCACAGTTCGAGCACACGGTGCTGGTGACGGCGGACGGCGCCGAGATCCTGACGCTGGTAGCGGAGGCGGACGCCCTCGGTCTCGCACCTTGAAGCGGCCCCCTCGCGCTCGTTTTCGCGACCGGACACGGGGCCGCGCCACGTCCCAAAGTTCCTCTTCGCGTATCCGCGGGCGCGTAGTAAGAACGCGCGCCTTTGCGCCGAGCGCGAGCGGCTGATCCAGGCGAGCTCGAGGTTCGTGGTGCTCGAGAACCGTCCTGGTGATCACGGCCGAAACGAGACTTCGAATGCAACGATGCGCCGCTCGCAGGACAGGCCCGCGTGCGTCGCGGGTCGTGTTCTGCCTTTCTTTGCTCGGGCCGGCGCTGGCCGTCCCCGCAGGGGGAGAGGAGCTTCCTCCGCCCGCGCCGCAGCCGGGTACTCCCGCGCTGGCCGCGGATGTGCTCCCCCCTTCGCCCGACGCGAAAGCGGGGCCCGACGACTCCGCCTCGTTACCCGAGGTCGTGGTGCTCACGACGCGACCGATCAGCGCCGCTTCCTCGCTCGAGGTGCGAGATCGCGACTTTGAGCTGCGCCCGATCGGCAGCGTGCAGGACATCCTGCGCGTCACACCGGGCCTGGTGATGGTGCAGCACTCGGGCGGCGGCAAGGCGAACCAGTACTTCCTGCGCGGCTTCGACGCCGATCACGGCACCGACATCGCGCTCTCCATCGACGGCGTGCCGATCAACATGGTGGCCCACGCGCACGGCCAGGGCTTCAGCGATACCAACTTCATCATCCCCGAGGTCGTGGAGCGGGTGGAGATCAGCAAGGGGCCCTACTTTCCTGCGCAGGGCGACTTCGCGACGGCGGGTGCCGTCAACCTGGTGTCGCGCGACTCCTTCGAGCACAGCTCGGTCGGCTTCGGTCTGTCGGGCTCGCCGGGTCATGGTGAACTCGGCTATCGCGGGCTGGCCATCGCGAGCCCGCACTTTGACTCGACCAAGGCTATTTTCGCCGCAGAGATCGGCCGCTCCGAGGGCCCCTTCGAGAACCCCGAGCGCTGGGAGAAGTACAAGCTCTTCAACAAGGTGAGCATCGCTGCTTCGCAGGACACCACCGTCAACATCGGGGAGCTCAGCTATGGCAGCGACTGGTATGGCTCGGGGCAGATCCCGGATCGCGCCGTGCAACAGGGTCTCATTTCGCGCTACGGAACCATCGATCCTGATGAGGGCGGCAATACCTCGCGCCATCAGCTCTTTGCGCAGCTGCATTCGCAGCCGACGGAAAACTCGCAGCTCGAGGCGCTCGCCTATCTGGGCACCTACCGCTTCAATCTGTTCTCGAATTTCACGCTCTATCTCAATCATCCCGAGACCGGGGACGAGATCCAGCAAGTCGATCGCCGCACCTTCTCGGGCGGCCGCGCGAGCTACCGTGTGGTGCACGAGCTGGGCGGCGTCCGCTTCGATACCACTGTCGGTGCGGACTCGCGCAACGACGAGGTCCACAACGAGCTGTGGAATACCGCCGCGCGCGTGCCCCAGGAGCTGGTACGCAGCAACGACGTGCACGAGACGTTCATCGGGGCCTTCCTCAACCAAGAGATCACTCCCCTGCCCTGGCTGCGCGCCGACCTCGGGGGCCGCGCCGATCTGCTCTCCTTCGCCGTTGACGACCTGAAAACGCCGGTGCAGGAGCCTGGAGGCGAAGCCCCCGTCAGCGGCGTCGGCTCCGCTCATCAATTCAGCCCCAAGGCGAGCCTGGTCGTGACGCCCGTCTCGTCGCAACAGGCCGAGCTCGACCTCTACGGCAACTACGGCCATGGCTTTCACTCCAACGACGTGCGCGGAGGGTTCGCCGACCCTGCGGTGACGCCGCTCACGCGCGCCATCGGTGAAGAGCTGGGCGCGCGCGCGCGGCTCTGGCGGCGCTGGGACATCGCGGCAGCGCTCTGGCGGCTCGACCTCGATAACGAAACAGTGTGGGTCGGGGACGAAGGCACCACGGAGGTCGGAGGTGCCACGCGCCGCCAGGGCATCGAGCTCGAGACCCGCTACGAGTTCACCCCCTGGCTCGCCGCGGACCTCGACCTCACCTTCACGAAGAGCGACCTGAAAGAGAACGCGGGCAACGGCAACGGCCTGGCGCTGGCGCCCAAGCAGACGTGGTCCGGCGGTCTGTCCGCACGCCACGAGCTCGGCCCCGGCGTGGCCCGCGCCGGCCTCCGCTTCTACGGCATCGGCGACAGGCCTGCCTCGGACGACGGCGTGGTCGTGGCCCCCGGCTTCACGCAATTCGACGCGCATGTCGGCTACCGTCACCGCTGGTTCGATATCGCGCTCGACGTCGAGAACCTGTTCAGCGGCAAGTACCGCTCGGCGCAGTTCGCCACCGTGAGCCGCTTGCCGAACGAACCGCTCGTGGGTGCGACGGTGCCGCCGGGTTTCAATTGCGGCCACGCTGGGCGACTGGCCGCGGCCCCTGACGGGAGCCCTGCCGGTGACACGTTCTACGGCTGCGAAGAGGTCGACTACACGCCTGCGTATCCGCTCACGGCGCGCGTGATGGCGACGATCTTTCTGGACTGAGCCGGAGCCTGCGGAGAACTGCGCGAAGAACCGCACAGGAAGAGCTGAAGCAGCTCACCCGTCTCGACAACGACTCGACGCACCGAGGCCTCCGTCATGGAGCGGGCGAGGGTCGGTCGGGCGAGCGAAGCGAGCCGATTTCAGGCAGGGCAGAGTGCCCCCTGGGCAATGTAAACGAGGCCAGCGCGAGGTCCGCGCCGCTGATATGAAGGCGCCATGCGCGTCCAGCCCTTGCGAACTCACAAAATCACCGGCGCCGATCGCGATCTGCTCGCGATCCTGGACGCTCATGTGCCGGCGCTGGCCGAGGGCAGCGTGCTGGCCATCACCTCCAAGATCGTCGCGATCGCGGAGGGGCGTACGGTGCCGTTCGCCGGCGCCGAGAAGAGCCGGTTGATCGCCGAGCAGGCGGAGCGCCATTTGCCGATGAGCGCCAGCAAGTACGGTGTTTCGCTCACCATCACGCGCGGCATGCTGATCGCGACCGCGGGCATCGATGAATCGAACTCCGACGGTCATTTCATCCTCTGGCCCAGCGACGCGCAGGCCACGGCCAACGCGGTGCGTGCTCACCTCGGGAGGCGGTTTTCGCTCTCGCGCGTGGGCGTGGTGATCACCGACAGCAAGACGACGCCGCTGCGCATCGGGGTCACCGGCGTCGCGCTGGCGCACAGCGGGTTTCGAGCGCTCAACGACTATGTGGGGGTGCAGGACCTGTTCGGCCGCGCGCTGCGCATGACCAAGGTCAACGTCATGGATGCGCTGGCCGCGGCGGCCGTGCTGGTGATGGGGGAAGGCAGTGAACAGACGCCGCTCGCCGTGATCGAGGACGCTTCATTCGTGCAGTTTCAGGAGCGGGACCCGAGCACGGAGGAGCTGGAGCAGCTGCGCGTCGCTCCGGAGGACGACCTGTACGCGCCGCTGCTGGAGCACGTGCCGTGGCAGCGGAACCAAGGCTGACCCGTCCCAAGCCACTGGAACTTGACAGTGGCCCGTGCTACGGATATTTAATCCCTTTATCCCTATACACGGATGCTGCTGAATCGCTGTATCGAAGCGTTGAACCTGCTGGCCGACGAGAGCCGGCTGCGGCTCTGTGCGCTGCTGCGAAGCCGTGAGCTCTGCGTCAGTGATCTGGTTAAAATCACTGGCATTTCTCAATCTCGGGTGTCGACCCATCTGGGCCGACTGCGCGAGGCAGGCCTGGTGCGCGACCGCCGGCAGGGGGCTCAGTCCTTCTATACGCTGGCTTTGGCCAATCTGCCGGACGCTCTTCAGCGCCTGCTGGACGAGACCACTAGCGGGGACGACCCGACGTTGCAAGGGGACCGGCTGCGGCTGGCGGAGCTGGATGCGGAGCGGCGCGGTGACGCGGTCGCGGCCGGAGACGATCTGGAGCGCGATTATTCGCCCGGGCGCACCTGGTGTTCGCTGGCGGCGGGGCTCGCGGGGCTGCTCGCGCTGGGCGACGTGCTCGACGTGGGCTCGGGTGACGGCGCCGCCGCGGCCATGGTCGCGCCGCATTGTCGCTCGCTCACCTGTATCGATGTGAACGCGCGCATGCTCGAGGCCGCGCGCGATCGCCTGGCGAAGTATCCGCACGCGCGCGTGGAACAAGGCGACGCTCACGACCTGCCGTTTGCGCCGCTATCCTTCGACAGCGTGCTGATGTTTCACACGCTGACGTACACGGAGCGGCCGCAGCGCGCGCTCGAGGAGTGCGCGCGCGTGCTCCGTCCCGGCGGCAGGCTGGTGCTGCTGTGTCTGGACGAGCACCAGCAGCCGGAAGTCACGACGCCGTACGGCGAACGGCATCAGGGCTTTTCCAAGGCCTCGATCCGGGAGCTGCTGGCGCGCGTGGGGCTGCGCGTGCGCTCGACCGAGGTGGCCTGCCGCGAAGTGCGCAAGCCACGCCTGCAAGTTTTGCTCGCCATCGCTGACAAATTGCCGGAGAGCGCATCCCCTGCTCTCGCCTGAGCCTCCTTGACGACCTTGCCCATGACCGACCTCCATCCGCTGGCCCAGCTGCTGCAACAACGCATCGTCATCATCGACGGGGCCGTAGGCACCACCCTGCGCGGCTACGGCGTGAACGAAGCCGGAATCCGCGGCACGCGCTTCCGGGACTCGAAGAAGGACTTGCTCAACAACAGCGAGCTGTTCTGCCTGACGCAACCGCAGGTGATCGGCGACATCCACCGCCGCTTTCTGGAGGCGGGCGCGGACATCATCGAGACCAACACGTTCGGCGCGACCAGTATCGCGCAGAGCGAGTTCTTCGTGGATGACCCGCGCGAGCACGGCGGGCGCAAGGACCCGGCCTTCTACCAGAAGATCGTCGATGACCCGACGCTGCGCGACCTGGCCACCGAGATCAACTTGCAGTCGGCCCGCCAGTGCCGAGAGTGGGCTGACCGCATCGCGAACCGCGATGGCAAGCAACGCTTCGTGGCCGGCGCCATCGGCTCGCTCACGGTGTCGCTGTCGAACTCACCGGACGCCGAGGATCCAGGCTTCCGGGTCGCCACCTTCGACCAGGTGAAGCGGTCTTATACCGAGCAGGTGCGCGCGCTGATCGCGGGCGGCTGCGACCTGCTGCTGGTGGAGACCATCTTCGACTCGCTGAATGCCAAGGCAGCGCTCGTGGCACTGCGCGAGGTGTTCGACGAGGACGGCAAGGAGCTGCCGGTGATGGTCTCCGCGGCCGTGGGCCGCGGCGGCGAGACGATGATCTCGGCGCAGACGGTGGCGGCGTTCTGGACTGCGATGAAGCACATTCAGCCGATCGCGATCGGTCTGAACTGCTCGCTGGGCCCGGACCTGATGTATCCGTTCCTGAGCGAGCTGGCGGGCTGCGCGAGCACAGCCATTTCTTGCTATCCCAACGCCGGGCTGCCGAACCCGCTCTCGCCCACCGGCTTCGATCTGGAGCCCGCGGACATGGCGCGCTATCTCGGCACCTTCGCGGACGCGGGGCTGCTGAACATCGCCGGTGGCTGCTGCGGCAACACCCCCGAACACATCGCCGCCATCGCGCGCGCTCTGCAGGGGAGGCCCGGTCGCCCGCACGCCACGCGGGGCATCACTCCTGCGGCAGAGCGGGCGGTGGCGCGAGAGGCGTCGACGGCAAAGGCCGCCGGCGCCCCCTTCGTGCCGCTGCGGCTCTCCGGATCGCAGCCGTTCACGCAGCAGCAAGGCGTATACATGATGATCGGCGAGCGCACCAACGTCGCCGGTTCTCCCAAGTTCGCCAAGCTGATCAAGGAGAACAAGTACGAGGAGGCGGTGGCGATCGCCCGCCAGCAGGTCGAGAACGGCGCGAACGTGATCGACGTGTGCATGGACGAGGGCATGATCGACGGCGTGCAGGCCATGACGCGCTTCCTGCTGCTGCTCGCCAGCGAGCCGGAAGTGGCCAAGGTGCCCTTCATGGTCGACTCGTCGAACTGGGCGGTGATCGAGGCCGGCCTGAAGTGCCTGCAGGGCAAGGGCATCGTCAACTCGATCTCGCTCAAGGAGGGCGAGGAGGCGTTTCGCAAGAACGCGCACAAGGTGCTGAAGTACGGCGCCGCCGTGGTGGTGATGGCCTTTGACGAGCAGGGCCAGGCCGCCACCTACCAGGACAAGATCCGGATCTGCGAGCGCGCTTACCGCATCCTGGTGGACGAGATCGGCTTCCCCCCCGAGGACATCATCTTCGATCCGAACGTGCTGACCGTGGCCACGGGTATGGAGGAGCACAACAACTACGCGCTCGACTTCATCGAGGCCACGCGCTGGATCAAGCAGAACCTGCCGCACGCCAAGGTGAGCGGCGGCGTCTCCAACATCTCCTTCAGCTTCCGCGGCAATAACCCGGTGCGCGAGGCGATGCACTCGGCCTTCTTGTACCACGCCATCGCCGCCGGCATGGACATGGGCATCGTCAACGCGGGCATGCTCGAGGTGTACGAGGAGATCGAGCCCACACTGAAGGTGCTGGTCGAGGACGTGCTGCTCAATCGCCGCCCGGACGCGACGGAGCGCCTGGTGGAGCTCGGTGAGCGGCTGAAGGCACAGGGCTCCGGCGGGGAGGAAGCTGCCAAGAAGGAAGAGGAGTGGCGCCGCGGCGACGTCCAGGAGCGGCTGTCACACGCGCTGGTGAAGGGCATCGACACCTATATCGACGCCGACACCGAGGAGGCGCGCCAGCTGCTCGGGCGTCCGCTGTCCGTGATCGAGGGGCCGCTGATGGCCGGCATGAGCGTGGTGGGTGACCTGTTCGGCGAGGGCAAGATGTTCCTGCCGCAGGTGGTCAAGTCCGCGCGCGTGATGAAGAAGGCCGTCGCCTACCTGACTCCTTTCATGGAGCAGGAGAAGGCGGCGCTGGCCGCGCAGGGCCACACCGTCAAGACGCAGGGCAAGATCGTGCTCGCCACGGTCAAGGGCGACGTGCACGACATCGGCAAGAACATCGTGGGCGTGGTGCTGGCCTGCAACAACTACGAAGTGATCGATCTCGGCGTGATGGTGCCGTGCGAGAAGATCCTGGAAGTCGCGCGCCGCGAGCGCGCGGATCTGATCGGCCTGAGCGGTCTCATCACCCCCTCCCTCGAGGAAATGGCCACCGTGGCGCGCGAGATGGAGCGCCAGAAGTTCGAGCTACCGCTGTTGATCGGCGGCGCCACGACCAGCAAGGCCCACACGGCCGTGAAGCTGGCGCCGCACTACAGCCAGCCGGTGGTGCACGTGCTCGACGCGAGCCGCGCGGTGCCGGTCGCGACCAGCTTGCTGAGCACGGAGTCGAAGGCGAGCTTCGTGGAGCAACACCGCGCTGAATACGAGCAACTCCGGCAGTCCCACGCCGGCGGCCACACCAAGCTGCTCTCGCTCGAGGCCGCGCGCGAGAATCGCTCGCCCATCGTCTGGCGCGCGGAGGACATCGCCACGCCGGAGTTCAGCGGGGTGCGCGTGCTCCAGGATGTGCCGCTCGCGCTGCTGCGCGAGTACATCGACTGGACGCCCTTCTTTGCCACCTGGGAGCTGAAGGGCGCGTATCCGAAGATCTTCGAGCATGAGGTCATCGGTGAGCAGGCTCGCTTGGTGTTTGCCGAGGCGAACGCCCTGCTCGACCGTTTCATCGCAGACAAGTCGCTGCGGGCCCGGGGCGTGTACGGGCTCTTCCCCGCCAATGCCGTCGGTGATGACGTGGAAGTGTACACGGGCGAGGCACGCAGCAGCGTGCGCGAGCGGCTCCACTTCTTGCGCCAGCAGACGCACAAGCACAGTAGCTCCCCCAACCGCTGCCTGGGCGACTACATCGCGCCCAAGGCGACGGGGCTGCGGGATTACATTGGCGGGTTCGCGGTGACGAGCGGCGTCGGGCTCCAGGAGCTCGTGCTCGACTTCAAGGCGAAGAACGACGACTACAACGCCATCATGGCCGAGGCCATCGCCGACCGGCTCGCGGAGGCCTTCGCCGAGTATTTGCACCGCAAGGTGCGGGACGAGTGGGGGTACGGCAAGCTCGAGGATCTGTCCCAGACCGATCTGATCCAGGAGAAGTACCGAGGCATCCGCCCCGCGCCCGGCTATCCTGCCTGCCCCGACCACACCGAGAAGGCCACGCTCTGGCGCTTGCTCGACGTCGAACGCAATGCGGGCATTCAGCTCACCGAATCGTTCGCGATGTGGCCTGGTTCGAGCGTCAGTGGCTTTTATTTTGCGCACCCGCAGGCCGAGTACTTCGGGCTCGGAAAGATCGGCCGCGACCAGGCGCTCGACTATCAGCGGCGCAAGGGCATGACGCTGGGCGAGGTCGAGCGCTGGCTGGCGTCGAACCTCGGCTACGAACCCACTCGCTGAGACCGTTCGCAACGGACCCTGCGGGTGAGGCAAGACGCCTCGGTCGCGCTGCGTGCACGGAACTTGCTTTCACCGTGTGCATGGCAGCGCGATCCATGTGGAATGGCAAACTCGCCGTGGGCAAGCTCGGCATCGACGTCAAGCTGTAC
>JAICTU010000689.1 GCA_025936205.1 Polyangiaceae bacterium
GATGATGCGGCCGAAGTTCCGCAGCGCGTGGGCTGAGCGGTAGGGCAGGTTGCCCGCCGTTCCAAAACCGGTTAACCCCACGGCAGCGTCAAGGCTGATGAAACGGAGCTCACCATGAAATATCTGCATACGATGGTCCGCGTCGAAAACCTCGAACAGTCGCTCGACTTCTACGTCAACAAGCTCGGCCTGCGCGAGCTGCGCCGCCATGTCAACGAAGGTGGCCGCTTCACGCTGGTATTTCTCGCCGCACCCGGGGACGACCAGGCGCAGGTCGAGCTGACGCACAACTGGGATCCGGAAAAGCTCAGCGGCGGTCGTAACTTCGGCCATCTCGCGTACGAGGTGGACGACATCTACGCGACTTGCCAGAAGCTGATGGATTCGGGCGTAACCATCAATCGCCCGCCGCGCGACGGGCACATGGCTTTCGTGCGCTCGCCGGACCAAATCAGCATCGAGCTGCTGCAAAAAGGCGAGGCGCTGCCCAAGCGCGAGCCGTGGGCGTCCATGCAAAACACCGGCAAGTGGTGAATTCACGCTCCGGCGAGCATTCGAGCCTCACGAGATCACTGTGCGATGAGATCACTGTGCGATGAGATCAGCCTTTGAGATCAGAGCTCCGCGCTCGGTGGCGCCGGGTGACTCGCGGAACTGGCGCAAGGGTATGGCAGGGGGGCGGCCCCTAAACCCGCCACATCGGGAAACGGCGCCTGGAGATCTCCGCCATCTGCTTGGTCTCCTGGCTCGAGGTGGGGCGCGCGGCTCGACGGCGCACGCCGGCGGGCGCAAGGGCGGAGAGTGGCCAGGTCGTGCAGTTCAGGCAGCACGAGGGCCCGGGGAGGAAGAGAGCCTGGCAACGAGGGCTCCGTCGTTCGAGCGCGGCGCCTCGGCGGCTCTCGCCCGACAGGCCCTCGAGGAGGCTGGCCGTCAGTTCCCCTTCTTTTCGGCCTTCTCCTTCTTCTTTTCCTTTTTGTCCTTCACGGACAGCTTCGGCTTGTTCTTGTTATTGGGCCGTTCTTGACCTTTTCCCATGGTCCCTGCTCCTCGCGGTTGGAACATGGAGAGAATAGCGCCAACTGTCGGCGCTGGCTAGGCGAGCGGCCGCGCTTTGGTAGTCGCTGCGCAGAGCCGCAGAGCGAGCGCTCTGCTCGAGTCGGGACGGCGCGTGCTCGCGTGTCTCTCGGGTGGATGTTCCCGCGACGCAGGGGCGGGGCAAGCTGCGGCGGGGCTACCGCTCAGCGCTGGCTACGGTCGCAGCGATCCCACCAGCAGGGCTGATTCAACGCGAAGTCACGCAGGGCCCGGTACTTCGGGTGCGAGCGGTCGTTGATCTGGTCCGCGTTGGCCCACAGGTCATTCGGGCCGATCCAGCCCCAGGCGTTGATGATCGTGCCGCCGGCCTCTTTGAAGGCTTCGAGATTGCGCCGGTAGAGCTGCGCCATGCGCTCGTCCCGCGTCGCATCCAGGAGCAGGCGCTCGACCTGCGGGTCCTTGCCCTCGTAGTCGAAGTGCGTGCCGCTCTCGTAAACATACAGCTCGAGGCCGCGAGCCTCCGCCAGCCGCTCGTAGACACCATACAGCTTGATGGTGTCGCTGAGAGACGTCTTGACCCCTTCGTCCTTGCACTGCAATAAGCCCCCCTGGTCCAGCTGGTGGAACACCTGATCGAGAGCGAAGCTCTTGCCACGCTTGAGCCAGGCGCGAAGCTTCGGCTCGTTTTGAGGCTGTTGGAGGCAGCCGGAGAAGTAGCCGCTGATCGCCACCGCGTCTGCTCCTTGGTAACACGGCCCCAGATCCGGGTGCTGGGCGGCCCAGGCCGGGCATTCCAACATGGCGCGCGCCATTTCCAGCCACCCCGTCTGCGGGCTCATCAGGCAGCGCACCCGCCCCTTCTCGTCGCCGAAGACCTCTTTCCAGAGCCGGCAGAGGTGTTGCATGCGGCTGCCCGCGTACTGGACCCACGCCGAGCCCTCTTTGGGCCACAGGGCTCTGCCCTTGGCATTGGCATAGTTCGCCTGCGGAAAGCCCCAGTTCCAGGTCTCGTTGGAATACTCGACGGTGGCGCGCAGCTTGTGGGCGAGGTGATCTTTGACATAGCCGGCGAAGCGCCGCACGTAGTCGTCCTCGTAGGCCGCAGGCAGGTTGAAGTGCGGATCGGCTCCCACCGTGTTGGCGAGGTCGACCATCATCTCCACGGGATAACCCCCGACGCGCACACCGAGCCCGGGCCGTGCCGGGTCGAGAAACTGGCTACGCGAGAGTAGACTGACCTGATCGGCGCGGGGGCGCTCGGACCACACGCCGGCCATCACGCAGCGGCCGCTGCCACAGTTGTTCTTCTCGGCGTAGCAGTCCTCTCCCTGCTTCGGACCGCCGCTGCACAGCCCGTACTGGTTGCTCTCCATCCAGTCCATGAAGCGCAGTGAGCCAAATGGCGCGAGATAGGCGAGCATGTCTGGGTTGAACCGCTCGCCCCGCCGCAGCGCTTGCTCTTGGTCGGCCCGGTAGACACGAATGTTCCGCAGGTAATCGCCGGTCCCATGCGGATCGGAGGCCGTCAGGCGCAGGAAGACCGAGCCGGGAGAGGCGCGAAAGAAGATGCGGCGATGGACCGGATCATTATTCGTGATCTGGCCGCCCTGAAGCTCGATTTGACCGGTGCCCTCGTAGTCGATCACCAGATCACCAGCAAAGCCGGGTTGCCCTTTGCGAGTGAGCACCACCGTCTCCACGTACGCGTAGGATTTCTCCGGGTGATCCTTGAAGCGCAAGCTTCGGACCCAGCCATGCTCGTCCAGGTCGAGATGGGACATGCCGTCGCAGTCGTGCTCCGATGCGGGACAGGCGCCGTTCCAGACGCGCGCGTTCTTCATCAGGTCGATGAACGGAGGGAGCCCGGTCCAGTCCCCTGGCAGATCCAGATTGTAGCCCACGGCCGACCGCGAATTATTGATGCGCGCGACCGGGGCGGGCCGGGGCGGGGTTCCGGGAGTGGGCTCTGCAGGGGCAGGAGTGGGAGCGCTGCTGGATGGCGCCCTGCCGGGGGCGGTATGATCGGGGGGCACGGCAGCGAGGGGTACGGCGTCGGGTCGCGTTGCAGCAGGAGCTTCTGGTGGCGGCGCACTGCCTCCGTGCGCGCACGAGCCCAACTGCGCCCAAAGCGCAACCGCAATCGACGCCCCAGCAAGCGTGACCCCCAGCGTCTTCCAGCCGCGCACCTTGCGCGCTGCACGCTGCCGGTCATGCCGGCGACGCCGCGGCGGCCGCGGTTCGCCGCGCCCCGACGAGGGTCCCTCGAAGACATTCCGGGGTGGCTCGGACTCGCTCATGTCGAGTCACTATCCCTTTTTTCGCTCGCGAGGCCAGCCCGATCGCCGGGGCGCGCTGCAGCGCCGAGCCGTGGACGGCTGACGAACGAGTCCGTATCATGCCACGCCGAGCGCGCAGGTCGACGAGGAGTTCTCATGCCCAAGAAGACATCCAAGAAGGCAGCGCGGCGTTCCAAGGGCGCCGCAAAGCCAGCGCTGGCTCGCAGCGCAAAAAAGAAGGCCGCCCCACGCAAGAGCCCGAGCCGCGTAGCCTCGTCACGCCCCGAGGCGCGCGCCAGCGCGGCGCGCGCTCGCCGGCGCGGAGTGGAAGCCGTGCCTGCAGCATACGGGAGTGTCACGGCGCAACTCGTGGTCAAGAATGCCGGCGCGACCACGGGCGGCATCATGCTCTATGTCCCAGACGTGGACACGA
>JAICTU010000589.1 GCA_025936205.1 Polyangiaceae bacterium
CCCGCCTCTTCCGCGGGGACACCCCGCACCCCGAGCGCCGGCAGCGGCGCGCGCTTCACCGTCCATTTCCCGCTGCGCGAAGTCCCCCGCTCTCCCGTACCGGAGCCCTCCCGATGAAACAGCGCCCTGGCGCCCCCAAGCAGCTGCTGGTGGTCGACGACGACTCCGCCGTCGTCGACTACCTGTGCGAGAGCCTGAACGCCGAGGGCTACGCCGCCAGCGGCCTGACCTCCTCGGTCGAGGCGCTGAAGCGCATCCAGAACGAAGACTTCGATCTCGTGATCAGCGACGTGGAGATGCCCGAGCTGCGCGGCGTCGACCTGCTGCGCGCGATCCTGGAGGCCAAACCCGCGCAGCTGGTGCTGCTGATCACGGCTTACGGTAGCGTCGAGATGGCGGTGGCTGCCGTACGCGATGGTGCCTGCGACTTCCTCACCAAACCCTTCAAGATCGAGGCGCTGCTGCTCGCCATCGAGCGCGCCTTCTCCGAACGCACGCTGCAGCGCGAGGTCGTGCGCCTGCGTACCCAGCTCAGCAAGACTCAGGGGCCGGCGTCCGTGATCGCCAAGAGCCCCGCCATGCGCCGCGTGCTCGACCTCGCCCGCCGCGCCGCTACCTCCAGCGCGCCCGTGCTGATCACCGGCGAAACCGGCAGCGGCAAGAGCGTGCTGGCGCGCTTCATCCACGAGAGCAGCGCGCGCGCGAGCCAGCCCTTCTTGCAGCTGAACTGTGCCGCCATTCCCCCTACCCTCGCGGAGAGCGAGCTCTTCGGGGTGCGCAAGGGCGCCTTCACCGACGCGCGCGAGGACCGCGACGGCCTGTTCGTGGCGGCCGGCGGTGGCACGCTGTTTCTGGACGAGATCGGCGAGCTCACGCCCGAAGTGCAGGCCAAGCTGCTGCACGCCCTGGAGACCGGTACGGTGCGCCCGCTCGGACGCAGCACCGAAGTCAAAGTCCAGGCGCGTGTGATCACCGCCACCAACCGCGTCCCCGAGACGCTGCTGCGCGAAGGCAAGCTCCGCCCGGATCTCTACTACCGAACCAACGTCGTCCGGCTCGAAGTCCCACCGCTGCGCGAACGCAAAGATGACGTCGTACCGCTCGTCGACGCATTTCTCGCGCGCGCCAGCGAAGGCCACCAGCGCCCGCTGATCGGCATCTCGTCCCGCGCCATGAAGCTGCTGGTGCGCCACCCCTGGCCTGGCAACGTGCGCGAGCTCGCCAATGTCATCGAGCGCGCGGTGGTCATGGCCGAGCACGACACCATCCTGCCCGAAGACCTCAGCTTCCCCGGCGCCGAATCCGGCGCTCCTCCGGTGCTCGGCTCGGCGCTGGAAAGAGGCCTCTCTCTCGAGGAGATGGAGCGCGCCTACGTGCAGCAGGTGCTCGAAGCCCAGGGCGGCAACAAAGCCGCGGCTGCCAAGCTGCTCGGCATCACCCGCCGCACCCTCTACCGCAAGCTCGGCATCGATCAAAAATAGAATTTTGGGGCAAGCGGGCACTGCACGAAACCGCCCGTCCTCGAGCCCCCTGCGCGAGGACGGCGCAGCGAATGCGCCGCCCTGCGCAGCTTCGGCTCAGTGCGTGTCGAAGCGCTTCTTCAGTGCGCTCATGGCCTGGTGCGTACGCAGCTGCTCGTTGAGGAGTTGCTGCTGCACGAACGCGCGGGCCTCCGGATCCAGCTTGGTCACGTCGCGCTTGTAGTCGTCGCGACCGTGATCCTCACCTTCCTCCAGAGCTGCGATCGCGGCCTTCTCACCAAACAGCTTGGCGCCACCTTCGACCAGCTTGGCAAATGCGCCCCACGTGCCGGCGCCCTGCGCAGGATCGCCGCCACGGCTCCGGATCTCGGTCTTCAGGACGGAGACTCGCTGCTCGTGCGAACGCAAGCACTCGTTGAGGGTGCTCACCTCCGGCTTATCCTGCAGCTTCTCGATCGCCTGACGATAGGTCTCGACCGCCGAGATCTCGCCACGAAGGAATGAGTTCAGAACGTCTACGGTATCAGTGGCCATATGGCTCCTCCTTTCGGGAGACCAGGAATGAGCAAGATCAAAGCCAATTCGCGCGGCCCTTGCATCGCGCAAAGTTGGCGTGGCGCTCCTGCGCCGCTGTTGCAGCCCTCCACGTGCACGGATCTTGCTTGAGCACCTGTTCAGAAAGGAGACGCCATGACTGCACGCAATCGCAAGAGGCCCCGCGCCCGCCCCGCGGATCCCCACGCACCCAAGCACCCCGACGACTGGGTCACCGCCAATGAGCCCATGACCGCTGCGCAGGCGTCGTACTTGAAGCTCCTGTGCCACCAAGCCGGCGAGGCCTTCGTGGCCCATCTGACCAAGGCCGAAGCCTCCAAGCGCATCGACTCGCTCCGGAACCATTGGTTCCGGCATGCGGGGTGAGGCACCCGAGACAGCCGGTCAGTCCGGAAGCGCTGCGCGGAACAGAGCCGGTAGGCCATCGCAAAACCCCTGGCCTACCACCACGCGGCCGTCACCAGAGAGTGCGAGCGGATCTTGGAACAGCCAACCGTCGAGCGACACGCCGGCGCTTTGCAATGATTCATCCAGCCGCCAGAAGCCGCGCTCTGGCTCCCAGAGCACCGGCACTGAGTCCAGCGTGGTCAGTAGCCTCTGCCCGTCAGCTCTGCTTCCGCTCACGTAGCTGAACAGGGGAACGCCGTCAGGAGTCTTCAACTCCATGACCCCCTGCATTGCCGTCCAGCGAAACGCCACCGCATCGCTGCTCCGGGGATTGGCACTGGAGTCGAGCACTGAGCTGATCCGGGCACCGTCTGTGCTGGAGAACACCGCGGTCCTCCAGTCGGGCTGCGTCTGGTAGCGCGCCGAAGTACGCTCGATGCCCCCGGCCGCCGTCCAACGAAAAATGTCGAGTGGCTGTGGCGCGATGGGATCGAAAAACACGTCGTCGTACAGAAATCCCACGACCGTACTGGCATCACCGCTCAGAGTCAGGGCGTGCGCGCCCCGGACGCCTTCTGGCAGCGGACCGAGGTCGATCGTCTGCACACCCTCGCTCGCCGTCCAGCGAGCTGGCAATGACACCAGCGCATTCTGTGGATCCGCGCTTTCTCCCAGCACCACCCGGCCGTCGTCGCTGAGCGCCACTACGGCTTGCAAGGGCAACGCCGTCAGGCCAGACACCGCACTCCACAAGCTCGCCGCCTGTCCTTGAATGAGCACGACTTGCCCATCTGCGCTGATGCCTTGCGGCTGGGCATCTGCGAGCAGACGCTCGGTCCCCGCAGCCTGCGTCCAGCGAGCCACGTCGCACCTTCCCGGCTCCCAGGAATCGAGGGCGCCCTCGCCCGTGCACAGCGCAAACGCCACGGCGCTGCCGTCCGCGCTGGCACTTGCGCGTCGCCCCCACATGCCTCCGCACGCCAATACGGTCAGCGCCGGGGAACTCGCACAAGGACAACCGGTGAGCTGTACGGGGCAAGGTCTGCAGTGGAGGCCACAATCGACGCCAAGCTCGTACTCGTCCTTCACGCCATTGGAGCAGTACTCCGGGAAGCACTTCCCATCGTCGCAGGCCCCATCGCAGTCGGTGTCTTGGGCGCAGCTGCGGCCACCATCACATGGAAAGCAATCCGGACCGCCGCAATCGACATCGGATTCGTAACCGTCGAGTACGCCGTTCGTGCAGTACGGCGCGGGCGGATCCCAGGGCATGCGAGGTCCCATGGCAGCCAACTCTGGAGCGGGGACGACGTCGGGCGGCGCGCTGGCTGGGGGATCCGGTGGCTGCTGTTCGAGCACCCTCACATCGCTCGGGACGTCGATGTTGGCACTCGGTTCTGGCGCTTGCGCCAGCTCTTCGCTTCGATGTGCACGTCCTCCGCAGCCCGCGCCAGAAAGCGCGAGGAACAGCAGCAACGGAGCCTTCTGACTCGAGTGACCCATTTGTGAACACTCCCGCAAACGAGCGGGATCCCATGGCGGGAGCGTAGCAGACGTGACCGCCTCCCGCGCTGCGTCGCGACAAGCGCCGGCAGCCGATGACGGGGGACGGCCAACGAGCCCAGGACCGCTGAACAAGCGGCGGCTCGAACGCATCGACTCGTTTCGCAGGTGTTGGTTCAGACGCGCAGGTGATCAACGATACCGCTCGATGCTGGATGGCGAGCTCGTCGCTTCGCTCGTTCGCGAGCAGTTCCCGCAATGGTCGGATCGTTCGGTGGTGCCCGTCGAGCCTGGCGGCTGGGACAACCGCACCTTCCGCCTGGGCCAGGACCTGCTGGTGCGCCTGCCCAGCCACGCGCGCTACGTGCCGCAAGTCGAAAAGGAGCAGCGCTGGCTGCCCGTCCTCGCGCCAAAGCTGCCGCTCGCCATCCCCGTCCCGCTGGCCCTGGGCCAGCCCGGCAACGGCTATCCGTGGCCCTGGTCGGTCTATCGCTGGCTGGAGGGCTCCGTTGCCTCGGCGGCCCACGAGATCGATCGGGACGCATTTGCACGCGAGCTCGCGCGCTTCCTGCTCGCTCTGCAGCGCATCGAGACTGCGGGAGCCCCGATCGCAGGCGAGCACAACTTCTTCCGCGGCGGACCGCTCAGCACCTACGATGCGGAGACGCGCGCCGCGCTGGTTGCGCTCTCCGACTCCATCGACGTCACGCACGCCACCGCGATCTGGGAAGCCGCTCTGGCCTCGCAGTGGCAACAGGACGCGGTCTGGGTTCACGGCGACGTCGGCGCGAACAACCTGCTGATCCGCGACGGACGGCTCGCGGCAGTGATCGACTTCGGCTCCTGCGCCATCGGCGATCCCGCTTGCGACCTGACCATCGCCTGGACCTTCCTCACCGGCAACGCGCGACAGGTCTTCAAGGACGAGATGTCACTCGATGAAGCCACGTGGCAGCGAGCACGCAGTTGGGCCCTGTGGAAAGCGCTGATCGTCGCGTGTGGAAAGACGGGCACTGCTCGAGACGCACGGGAGGCGTGGCGCGTGCTCGGCGAGCTCCTCGACGACCGCTAGGCGCCACGGGCCAGGGACCTGGAGGCGTGGGGGGGGGGCCCCGCGACGGACGCCCCCCCCCCCCACAAACCAAAATGAGACACAACCAAAACCCCCCCAAAAAAAG
>JAICTU010000329.1 GCA_025936205.1 Polyangiaceae bacterium
CACGCCACCCTTGCCACCGGTCGACGTCGCCGGAGGCAGCAGCCCGTGTGGACGCACAGCTCGAGCACGCTCAGGACCCAGATCAGCGCGATGCCTTCCGGCAGCTGCACCTCGAAGTACGAGGGCAGATAATCCCAGGGCAAGTGATTGGATGAAATGTGCGCACCGCGCAGCAGCGTGGGGCTGTCGTACGTGACGAAGTTGCTGATCGTCTCCAGCGCATTGACGGGCTTGTTCACCGGGTTCGACAGCGCGCCGGGCCAGAACGGCAACATCACGGCCCAGCTTCCGAGCGCGCCTGCCGTATCCAGCAGCGCGAGCGCGCCGGTCGCGCGCAGCGCACGCCTGCGCTCCGCTCCTTGCTTCAGGCGTACCTCGTCGAGGGCGCGCAGCAGCGTGAACGCAAACAAGTAGCAGACCAACACGGCCCCGGCGATGCGCACCGACATCGACAGGCCCAAGGTCAGCGCCAGCACCAGCGCCCGCGGCAGGCTCCGGCGCCAGGATTCGCCCGGCGGGGGAGACCACGCGAGCAGGCGCGCGATCGCGTACAGCCCCCACACGTAGCCGACAGCGAAGGGGATATCCTTGGGATTGTTGAACTGGTGCCCGTAGTACACCGGATTCAATACCAGCAGCAGCAACGCGGCGAGCGCGCCGACGGGCCCCGCGAGCACGCGCCCCAGCTTCCAGGTTCCGAACAAGCCGATCTGAGCGACGAACATGCACAGCACGTGGTTGGTGCGATACGCGTCCCAGGGCGAGATCCGGCGCAGCAGCGCAGCGCACAGATCAAAGCCCGCGCCGTAGGAGGAGCGCGCCAGCCAGCGATTGTGCGCGAAGCCGTTCGTGTAGAACGAGAACACGCGCTCACCGAGCCCCACATGCGGGTACTCATCGTAGGTCATGCCGTAGTCGCGCCAGGTGGCGATCATGATCAGCGCGAGCGCGCCAAAGCAAACCAGGCTGAACCGGTCCGCCCAGAGCTCCAGCCGTCGCCAGCGCTCGCGGGCTTCCGGCTCAATCCCAGAGCAGGACTCGATCCACCAGTACATGGGAATCCTTGCTGTTGTCGAACACGCGCAGCCGAGCGGTCTTCCCTTGCAGCGCCGAGATGTCCCAGAGCGCCGGGAACAGGAAGTCCGAGTCGACCGCGTCCGCGCTCTGCACCGCGGCGCCGTCCACCAGCAGCTCCACGCCCACGCGACGCTTCGAGCTCCCGCCCCCGACCAACAACGTGAGCAGGTGCCCCCGCAACACAAACGGCGGCGACAGCAGTACGCCACGAGCTTTCTCGTCGAGAACCGCCGAGGAGAGCACGCCGCGCCCGTGATAGCCGCGCATCATCGGCAGCTCGGCTGCCGTCTGTCCGCCGAGGAACACCGAGCGGTCTCCTTCCCAGCCCTCCAAGGAGGGCGTCTCGAAGTCGAAGGCACCGCCGAACGGATCGCGTGCCACCGCGCCCAGCGTGGCCTCCGCTGCTGCCGCCTCGGCCTCCGCGGCGGCACCTGGCACGGCGGTCGCCAGTCGTTCGAGCGCGGCGTCGAAGCTCGCCCACGGCTCTGCCCCGGCGGGGGTGGCGGGTCGAAAGCGCAAGAAGAAGCGTGCCTCATCCAGGCGCTGCCGCGACACGTAGAACCCGACCAGCGCGGCCAGTGCCGGAAGCTCGCCGCGCGCGTAGTAGTTCTGCAGCAGGCCGATCTCCAGCGGATGCCCTTCATCCAGCGGTGTCTGTCGAACCTGGTAGATACGATCGCTCAGGCGCTCCCAGGCACGCGGGTCGAGCTGCGTCGCCCAGACCTGCGCGAGGTAGGCATCCGGGGCGAATCCATCCCGTTGGTAGCCGCGCCCCAGCTCGGCGAGCTGGCTCACCAGCGCTGCGTCGGGAGCGCTGGCGGCCCCGAAACGCAGGCGCTGCTCGATGCCCGCCGTCACCGCGGGCCGCAGTGCGCGCAGCTCGGAGTGCAAGGGCGGCGGCAAGGCCGCAGGGTAGCGCGGCAGCTGTCGCCGCACGGGTTCGAGCGAAGCCCCCACCGTGAGGGGTTCCAGCTCGATCCAGGCCGTCTCCGCTCCAGAGCTCCGCCCCAGCACGCCGAGCTGAACCCGATACGCCGGCGCCGGAGCATTGGGCAGCGCGAGCGTGAACTCGACGCTCAGCGGATCGCCGCTCGACAGCTGGACCGGCAGTTCTTCAAAGCCATGAGTCAGGACCACGGGCTTGCTGGTGACGCGCTCGCCCGCGCCTTCGATCGCCAATAGCAGCTGGTCTGCGCCGCTCAGGCGGCTCTGCGCGACGACGCTGACCAGCGTGCTCACGCGCACGCCCGGCGCGACCTTCACCGCGCTTCCTTCCGTTGCCGGCGAGTCGACATCGGCGAACGACGCTGCGCCCACCAGCGTCAGCTTGCTCGAGAGCGGACGATAGACGTGCCGCGCCAGCGGCGGGAAGTAATCGACCAGCTCCGCCTTGTGCAGCGCGAAGTAGCCGCGCG
The DNA here is from genome assembly GCA_025936205.1 of Polyangiaceae bacterium. The sequence continues at coordinate 2,493 of JAICTU010000329.1, forward strand.
TGCGCGGCACCTGGCGCCCATCGAGGCGAAAGTAGTCCAGGCGAAACTCGGGCGAGCTCGCGAAGTACGGCCAGAAGTTGCCCGGCAAGCTCAGCCACGTGGGCGCCTGCGGCTGCTCGTGGAACAGATACTGGTAGAAGCGAAAATCCCGGCGCAGGTTGCCGCGGTGAGCCAGCATGTCCTCGCGCAGCAGCGCCACGTTGCGATCGCACAAGCCGAGAAAGTCGATCGGCATGAACGCTGCGTCCGAGAGCCAGGAGGGGCCGCCGAAATCCTGAGTGAGCAGCGTGGCAGGGCCGAGCTGCGCCCGCCTCGACAGGCGTTTGATGGCCTTCGTCGCCTCCACTCGCTCGCAGAAGTGGCACCAGCGCTCGCGCTCCAGTCGGACGAGCCGCGGCAGCTGTTGTTGCCACCAGAACCAAAGCAGACCAGCGCCGAACGCCAGCGCTGGGACCTCGGCCGGCAGCCGCCCGCGCGCCCATCCCGAAAGGACGCGGCTGGTGCTATCGACCCCCGCGGCAGCCAGCGCCAGGGCGGCAGGCGCAAACAGTGACAGGAACCTGCCGTGCGGCATCCAGTCCCCGCCGGAGTACGCGATGAACGCCACCCCTGCCAGGCAAGTCCAGCCGAGCAACAGCTCGAGCCGCGAGCGGCGCAGCAACCCCAGGGCCATCAGCGGCAGGGCGTAACCCAGACCGCTCTCGCGCACGCTGCGCACCAGGTAGTCGCTGCTGTCCTCCCAGCTCCAGCGGCTCGATTTGGCGTGAAAGGTGTTCGGCACCCAGTGACGAAAGACCAGGTAGTGCAGCGCTTGATACGCCACGAGCGGCAACAGCCACAGGCAGAGCGCGCGCAGAGCCCGCGTCCGCGTCGAAGCTCGCGCCGCTTGCCACAATTGCAGCGCCAGCCAGGGCGCGACGTACAGCACGCCTTCGGGACGCGTGATGCACAGGCCGAACGCGACCAGACCCGACAGACGCCGGGCGTTCGGGTTCACCGCTTCGCGGACGTCGAGGAACACCAGACCCGCCAGCAAGGCCCAGAACAGCGAGTTCTCCAGACCCGCGACGGCCCAGACCGCAGTCTCCAACCAGCAGCCCAGCGCAGCCGCGAACAGCGCCTGCACCGCGCCCCATCCGCGCCTGCGCGGGCCCACCATCAGCGACGCCCCGCCGAGCAGTGCGGCCGCCGAGAAGCAGAATACCCCGAGCCACTTGGCGACCACCGGCAGCTCCAACCCCAGCCACTGAAACGGGATGAGCAGAAACACCCAGAGCGGGTTCGAGTAGCCCTCCACCCAGGGGCCACCGACGACCGCTACCGGGCCCAGCCCCTCGGCGATGTGCTTGGCGTAGGCGTAGCTGATGCCGGCGTCGTCGATCGTGAAATGCCAGACCGCGCGCAGCCCGCGCAGCCAGACCCAGCTCACGAGGCCGAGCAGCGCGAGCCGATAGACGGCGGACAGCAGAAGGAGCGGACTCAACCACTCCGGCAGCGCGTCACGGACCGCTTGGAGCCGCCCTACGATGGCCTGGCGCTGCACCGCGCGCAGAGTGGCTCGGGTGCATTTGGCGTGTCAATGGAGCGAAAAACTCGGGCTGCGGGTGTCCCCGCAATAGACTCGGGCTGCGGGGTGTCCCCGCAATAGACTCAGAACGGCGGCTCGCGCGTGAGCTCGGACGCCGGCAGGCCTGTCTCGGGTGCCGGCTGCTGCTTGGCAGGAGGCTTGGGCGCCGGGGGCGGCGGTGCCTCCGGCGCATCCGCGTGACCATCTGCCGAATCATCGGTGCGGCCGCGAGTTCCGACAGGAGCATGCGCGCGGCGCGGGGGCGGCGTGGCGGCGGGCGGCGCCGGCGGCTTTGGCTTGTTGGCAGCGAGCGCCACGCTGGTCTGGGGCTTGGCGTTCTTGCCGTGATTCTTGTCCGCGTTCGGCAAGTCCGCCACATCGACCGACGACACGCCCTCTTCCAGCTTGGCGAGCTCCGTAGCGGCGCGCTGGCGCCGCTCTTGGTCGACCTCTGGGGTCTTGGCCACCTTGTCCAGCAAGCTGCGCCGCTCGACCGGATCGGGCGACTCCTCCGCCGCCTTGAAGATCTCGTCCGCCCAGCGCCGCTCGATGCTCTTGAACGCTTCGCTCTGACGCAGACTGCTGTCCTGAGGGATTTCTGACAGCTTGCGATGCGCCGCCACGATCGCGCCCTCGGTGGCCAGGCTGCTGGCCTCTTCGAGCAGACGATTGGTGCCGTCGGCGCGCGGGGGCGGCGCCTTCTCGGGCGGCACCTCGGCAACGGGCTCGCTGGTCTCGGGCAGCCTGACGGTGGTGGCCGTCGGCGTCTCTTCCGAAGGCCGTACCGCGAGCGCGATCACCGCGACCACCAGCAACGCAGCGCCGCCGTACAGCGCCATCGCGCCGCGCCCGCTGCGGCTGCGCGGTGAGGGATCGATCTCCGCCGCCCGCGTGGACATCGGGGCCGCCTGCGTCACCACGTCTTCGACGCCGGCGGGTACGAACTTGAGCCGCACGTCGCCCAGCTCCACCACGTCGCCACTGCGCAACATGGCGCTCGGCAGATCCGCGCCGTTGATGCGCAGACCGTTGGAGCTGCCCTGGTCGAGGATCATCAACCCGTGCTCGGTGCGCAGCACCTCCACGTGCACGCGGCTCACCGAGGCGTCGTCGAGCGCGATCTGGCATTCCTCGCCACGACCGACGAGCAGCTTCTGCTCGGTCAACGGATAGACCGTGCCGACGCCGGGCCCCTGCACGACCACGAAACGATCGGGCAGCTGCGCCGCCGAGACCAGCGCATCCAGCGCGCGGCTCTCGATCGCCTGCTGCGATTCGTCCATCAGCTCCAGCCGGTAATCACCGAGCTGGATCGTGTCGCCGTGCTTGAGGTGCCGAGGTGCCGAGACCCGCTCGCCGTTGACGAACGAGCCCGTGTAGCTGTTCTTATCTTCGATCGTCCATTCCGCGTCCCCCTCGCGATACAGCCGCGCATGGGTACGCGAAATGTTGCGTTCGGTCAGACGGATGGTGCTGTCCTCGGCACGGCCCAGCGAGTAGTCGGAGCGCACCAACTTCACCACGGTGCGGTTCGACTCGTCGTCGACCACGCAGAGCTTCCACATCGCCTCCCATTTTATGCCTCGAAACGACGCTCCCGCCAAGAACACGGAGCAGCGGAAATGCAGTGAATGCGCCGATTCTGCCGCGTTGGCCGTCTTCGATACGTCGACCCGCGAGGCGGCCCCGCGTCATAGGCCAGCCGCAAGACCAAATAATTCCCCGTGGATGTCCGGCCGGACGCCTCTAATTTGAATATTTTCGCGGCTGGGATGGACCCGATTGGTCAGGAGCACCGCGGCTATCGAAGCCTCCGGATCACACCACACGCTGGTGCCGGTGAAGCCCAGGTGCCCGAATGACCGGGGCCCGAAACGAGGGCCGGCAGACGACCCCTGCTCCGCCTTGCCGTCGAATCCCATCCGCAGCGAGCCTCCCGGGCGAGGCTGCACCAGCAGCCCCGCCTCCGCGGCGCTGAGCCAGTCCGGGTTGCGCCCGGCGAGCGCGTCCAGCATCGCTCGGGCGAACCCTCCGACGGCTCCGGCCGTCCCGAACAGCCCGGCGTGCCCGGCGAGCCCACTGCCCTGCAGGTCCCAGGCGTTGTCGTCGTGGACGGCGCCCCAGATCAGACCACCGCGGTCCTGCACGATCTCGGTGGGTGCCACCTGGGCCAGGAACTCCGAGCTGCCCAGTCGCTGCGCCCAGCCCTGGGCGGAGTCGAGCTCCAGCGCGTGGGGCTCCGCGACTTCGAGCTGCACGCATCGCTCCACGCCGCCGAGCCGCTCGAGCAGCGCTCCGATCAAGATGTAGCCGAGGTCGCTATAGAGCGGCGCAAAACCCTGATCGGGCGGCGCTGTCCGACACTCGGAGCGGCGCCCATTCGCGCACAGGCCGAGCCAGTCCTCACGCGCGACCCCGCTGTCCCGAAGCCGAACATGCGCGAGCAGACCCGCGCGGTGAGAGGCGAACAGGCGCAGCGGCAGCGCTGCGCTCGCGCTGCCCGCGGCAGCAGGCAGGAGCTCGCCGAGGGGACTTTCCCAGCTCAGCTGTTGCGCTCGCGCGAGCCGCGCCAGCGCGCAGGCCACCACGGGCTTCGTCAGCGATGCCAGGTCATAGAGGGTTGCGGGTGTGACCTCCGCCGAGCCCGGTCCCGAGTGCACGCCAGCGGCGCCTTCCGCGCTGCGCCAGCTGCTGCCGTCGAAGCGGGCAACGTAGGCGGCTGCGCCCGGCGCGACGCCGCGCTCCGTGACCCAGCGCTTAAGGACTTGCCGGATTTCGTCGTGGATCAGAGCCAATGGCTGAGTTTTCTTGGGAAGCTCGTGGACGGACGGGCGAACTGCGCGCCGGCACCATGGTTGCCGACAGTATCGAAACCGTCAACACGCGCCTGCGCAAGCAGAACCTGAACCCGGTCAAGGTCAAGAAGAAGCCATACGAGATCAACATCCAGATCGGCACTGGCGTCGATGTCAAGGACCTGGTCACCTTCACGCGCCTGTTCGCCACGATGATCGACGCCGGTTTGCCGCTGGTGCAGTGCCTCGACATCCTGGCGCAGCAGCAGCCGAAGCCGGCGTTCGCGACGGTGCTCAAGGACATCAAGAACTCGGTCGAAGGCGGCTCCACCTTCAGCGATGCCTTGCGCAAGCACCCGCGCATCTTCGACGAGCTGTTCGTCAACCTGGTCCAGGCCGGTGAGGCCGGCGGTATCCTGGACAGCATTCTCGGCCGCCTCTCCATCTATCTGGAGAAGCGCCAGAAGCTGATGCGACAGGTCAAGGGCGCGCTCAGCTATCCGACCATCGTCGCCGTGATCGCGGTCGGCGTGATGGCGGTGATGCTCACGTTCGTGATCCCCGCGTTCGAGAACATGTTCGCCGAGTTCGGCGGCGGCAAGGACTCGCTGCCCGCGCTCACCCGCTTCATGGTGGCGCTCTCGCACGGCTTCATCACCTTCCTGCCGCTCACCATCGCCGTCACCGTCGGCGCCGGCGTCGGCATTTCGTACGTGCTCAAGCAGCCCAAGGGCAAGCGCGCGTTCCACAAGATGCTGCTGGTGCTGCCCATCATGGGCCCGGTGCTCAACAAGATCGCCGTGGCGCGCTTCACGCGCACGCTGGGCACGCTGCTGCAGTCCGGCGTGCCCATCCTGGACGCCCTCGAGATCTGCGCCAAGACCTCCGGCAACATGATCCTGGAGAGCGGCATCATGCACGTGCGCCAGCGCATCAGCGAAGGCCAGAACATGGTCGAGCCGCTGATGGAGGCCAAGGTCTTCCCGGAAATGGTGGTGCAGATGATCGGCGTCGGCGAGCAGACCGGCGCCCTGGATCAGATGCTGAACAAGATCGCCGATTTCTACGAGGAAGAGACGGACGTCGCGGTGGGCTCGATGACCAGCATGCTGGAGCCGATCATGATGGTCGGCATCGGCGGCATGGTCGGCGTGGTGCTGATCTCCATGTACCTGCCCATCTTCGAGCTGGCCGGCAACATCAAGGGCAATTGAACAGGGGTCGGGGGGTGGACACGACCATCCCTCCCTCCGCGCTGCGGGGGACCGAGCGGCCCGCGGCTCCGCTGGAGCGGCGCCTGGCCTGGGTCACCGGATTCAGACTGCTCTTCCTCTCCCTGGTGCTGGGGCTGCTGGGGCTCTTGAACTTCAAGAGCGAGCTGGCCTGGGCCACCTTCACGGTGCAGACGGCGCTCGGCACGCTGGCCGTGGCCTTCGCCGTCACGGCCCTGTACGCGGTGCTGCTCAGGCAAGGCCGCCGGATGCAGCTGCTGGTCACGCTGCAGCTGATCGTCGATCCGTTGCTCTGGACGGTCATCGTGTACCTGTCCGGCGGCCCCTCCAGCGGCGCGACCTCGCTGTACGGCTTGAGCTGCGTGATCGGCGCCATGCTGACGGGCTTCCGCGGTGCAGCGCTGGCCTTTGGCGCGAGCGCGCTGTGTTTTGGGGGCTTACTGCTCGGCCTCGCGCAGCGCTGGATCCTACCGCCCAGCGATCAACCGGCCGCGGTCTACCACGTGGCCAACGAGGACCTGGTCTACGCCGGCGTGGTGAACTTGCTGGCGATGCTCGTCGTGACCGTGCTGGCGGGCAGCCTCGCCGAGCGCCTGCGCATCGCCGGCGGACGCCTGGTGGCGGCTGAAGAGCGCGCCAATCACGCCGAGCGCCTGGCGGCTCTCGGCCGGGTCGCCACGGCGCTGGCCCACGAGATCCGCAACCCGCTCGGCTCCATCTCCGGCTCGATCCAGCTGCTGCGCGTCAGCACTGCGCTGAGCGAAGAGGACCGCCGGCTTTGCGCCATCATCGTCAGCGAAGCCAGCCGCCTCAACGATCTGGTGACCGACATGATGAACCTGGCGCGCCCGCAGCGCCCGCAGCTCAGCTGCGTGGACGCGGCCAGCACCGCGCGCGATGTGGTCGCGCTGGCGGCCCAATCCGGACGCGCCGTGTCCGACGTCCGGGTCCGCTACGAGGGCGCCGAGCGAGCGCCGATTTGCGCCGACTCGGCCCAGCTGCGGCAGCTGATCTGGAACCTGGTGCGCAACGCGGTCCAGGCCAGCGGCGCCGGCCGCGAGGTGCGCGTCAGCGTACTCACCCGGGGTTCCGGTGAGGAAAGCGAGGCCGAGCTGACCGTCGAAGACGACGGCGTGGGGCTCAGCGCGCAGGCCAAGGAGCGCATCTTCGACGCCTTCTTCACCACGCGCGCCCAGGGCACGGGCGTGGGACTGGCCGTGGTCAAGCGCATTGCAGACGACCACCGCTTCGAAATCGAGGTCGAGAGCGAGTCGGGTCGCGGGGCGACCTTCCGGGTGCAGCTGGGACCGCTGCTCCGTCTGCCCATCGGTACGCCGATCGTGCGCGAGGAGCGCCGCACCTTGTTCCCCAGCCGCGCCTGAACCTGCCAAAAGGGCCGAAAGCAGAGCGTTTCAGCGCAGATCCTTCGCCAAATCGCGGCTGCGCTGCTACTCTGGGACCGTGGGCCAAGTACCGTCCCGACGCCCTCCGCCGAGCCCGCGGTTCCCTGGAAAGGGGTTCCCTGGGAAAGGAGGCGCCGGCCCCGCTCGAGGGCAGCGTGGAGGCTCACTCGGTGAACACGAGCCCCCTCGCCAGAGCGTGCCCCTGCGGCTCACGCTCGCGGGAGGAGCCCTGGGGCTCGAGCTGTACGAGCCGCTGCGCATGGAGCCCTTCATCGTCGAAGACCTGGCCTGGAGCCTGCCCCAGCTGCGCTTTCCCGTGGACCTGTCCGGCGGCGTCGATAGCTTCCGGCACCGGCGCGGCGAGCTCACGCGGCTCGAGCTCGCCGCGAGCTTTGCCGCCCTGGCCAACTACTTGCGGCCGCGCCTGCGCGAGGCCCTCGGGCGAGCCAGCGCGGCGCCGCAGCTCTGGCCGCGCGAGCAGGGCGTGGGCGTGGGCCTGGTCGGGGAGCTCGGCAGTCTGGCATTTGATCTGGAGTGGGCGCCGAGTGGGCAAGACGCGCGAGTGATCGTCAGCGGCGCACGCGGGACCGGCAGCCTGGGCGTCCCGCTCGGCCATGCGCTGCGCGTTGCCGACACGCTCTTCGGTGAGCTCGCCGAGCGGCAAGGCCGCGTGCTCACGCTCTCGCGCGTGGCGCAGCGCCTGTGCCGTCACCTCGCCCCCTCGCTCGGCGCGCGCACGCCGGCGACCGCGGCGTCGCAGATCGAGAAGCTGGCGGTGGGCGCCGACGGGCTCACGTTGGCCCTCTCGGAAACGGCGCCGGCGGGCGCCGCCTCGTCCTCGGCACTGCGCGCGCTGGAGCTCGCCAAGCTGTGCACCGCGGCGGATGACGCGCTCGCCGCCGGCGACCTGGACGCTGCTC
>JAICTU010000757.1 GCA_025936205.1 Polyangiaceae bacterium
CGCGCGCGGTCAGCTCCGCGCGCTGCACTCCGACGACGGCGCTGGGCGCTTGCTGCTGAGCCTGGCGACGCTGGAAGGAGCGGGGCTGATCGAGGGCGGCCACGGCAGTTTCCGGGCTCGCGTCGAGGCGGCGCCGGTCTACCATTCGCCGCCGCTGTCCGCCGAGCTCGGGACGCTGGCGCTGGCCCTGACCGGCACCAGCCGCGAGATCGGCGGCGCACAGGCCCTGGACAGCGAGGCGCGGCTCAGCATGGGCTCGGCGCGGGCGCGCACATCATCGGGCACGCTGCAGCTCGGCGCCACTCAGCTGCACGCTCGCGTCAGCGGGCTGCTCTCGCAGCTGAGCGAGCAGCTGCTGCCTGCGCTGAACGCAGAGCTGAACATTGCGCGCATCGAGCTGGCAGCAGCGGGCCGGCGCACCAGCGTGGACGACGTGTCGGCGAGCGCGCTGCTGCGCGGGGTGGCTGCGGAGCCCGCGAGCGCGTCGGGCTTGCGCGGCAGCGCGCAGCTGTCGCTGTCCGCCGCCACGCTGAGCGTGGAGCAAGGCGCGAGGCACGCGCGGGAGCTATCGCTCGCCGGGCTGAAGGCGGAGGCGGAGCTGAAGCTCGCGCGCGCGGATCTGACCGGCGCGCTCGCGCTCGCCGCGCTGAAGGCGAAGAGCGCCTCGCTGGGCGGTCTCGAGCTGCAGTTTGCAGCGGACAATCCCCTCGCCTGGGCGCCCGACAGCCGCAGCCCGGCGCGCTCTTCGCTGAATCTGGACGGAAAGATCGCGCGCGTGAGCGCGGGCGGCAGCCGCGCGGCCATCGAGGCGCTGCGCCTGTTCGCGGAGCGCAGCGAGCCCGATCGCTACCTGCTCGAGCTCGACGCCGATGCAGCGGCGATCCAGGCAGGCCGCCGAACCCTGCCCGGCCGCCTGCGCTCGGAGCTGCGTGTGGAGACGGCGCCGGTCGCGGGCAAGATCGCGCTGAAGGCAGGCCTGCGCGGGTTGACGCGCGCCGATCTCGACCTGGACGCGCGGCTCGATCGCGAGCGCGGGAGCGTGAGCTATCGAGCTACCCTCGCCGCCGAGCCGCTCACGCCGCTGGCCACGCTCGCGACGGCCGCGCTCCCGGAGGCGGCTCGGTATCTGATCGCGGCGAAGCGGCTGCGCGCCTCGACGAACGGGGAGCTCGCCGGCGTGTTGCAGAGCGGTCCGGAGCTCGTGCCGGTGCCCGTGGTGCGTCCGCTGCCGCGCTTGCGCGGCAAGCAAGCGTTCTCGTTCGAGCTCGCCGGGCTCGACGTGCGGGCGCCGGATCGCTCGCTGCAGATCCCCGGGCTGGCCGTCGACGTCGAGAGCCAGCACGGCGAAGGTGGCGCAGGCAACGCCCAGACGCGCGTGCGGCTCGAGGGGCTGAGCTACGAGGGCCACGGTACGGCGCTGCGCCTGAAGGGGCTCGACCACCAGCTGGCGGCGAAGTTCGATCGCGTCCCCGGGCAGGGCCTGGCAGACCTTCACTCCGAGCTCACGCTCGCGTCGGCGGCACAGTCCTGGTTGCCGGGATACCCGGTGAGCGATCTGCGCTGGACCACGGATCTGCAGCTCGACCGGCTGCTCTCCGCGTACCTGCGCCAGCTCGCCTTTGACAACCCGGGCGGCGGCACCTCGCTGCGCGCCCATGGCGCGCTCGAGCTCACGGCGCGCGGCGGGGCGACCAGCGCGTCGCGTGCGCTGGTCGGACGGGAAGCGCTCTCGCTGGAGGGCCAGCTGCAGCAGGAGCTCGAGCCCCTGGCACGGGCGGGCTCGACCGCGCGCTCCAGCGGGACCTTCGCCCTGCCCTTCCGGCTGGAGTCGGGCGGGTTGCTCGGCTATCGCTTGCTGGCCACGCTGGAGGCGAACCAGGTGTCGTTCCTGACCAAGAATCAGGGCCTCGAGGTCGAGCGCCTGAATGCACGCGTGCCGATCGTGGAGGAGATCGCGCTGCTGCCCGGAGGGTTGGTGCTGGGAGTCGATCCGCGCTCGAGCCCGCTCGCGGACGCGCGCTTCTTCGACGTGCATCCGTTCCTGACGGGCAACGACTACGTCACCGCCGACGCGATCCGGGTCGGCAGCTTGCCGGTGCTGGGGCCGCTGGCTGCGAACCTGCGCATCGAACGCACGGGCTTCATTCTGGAGCAGCTGCAGGTCGGCTACAGCGGCGGGCAGATCGTGGGCCAGTCGCGCGTCGCGTACCGGGACGGCGACCCGATCGTGCGGCTGCGCTTGAACGCGACCGGGCTCCGCTCCCCGAAGACCGGCGACATCTTCGACGCCAACGCGACGCTGAACTTCGAGCCCGTGGCTCTGACACTGGACGGCAAGATGCAGATCGTGCGCGCCTCGCGCAGCCACGTGCTCGACATCCTGAACGTGCTGGACCCGTTCCGCGAATCGGCGAACGCCAATCGCGTGCGGGCGGCGCTGGCCGTGGGTTATCCCAAGTTCGTTCGCTTCAAGCTGCACGACGGCACGGTCGACGCGAAGATCGAGCTGGGCGGCATCGCGCAGCTGGTGCGCATCGGTGAGATCAAAGCCGTGCCCCTGGGGCCGCTCTTGCAACGTTACGTGGCACCGACCGTCGCGCAGCTGCTGCCACCGCGCCCCGAACGCAAGCCGCCGGTCCTGACGGGCTCCACCGCGAACACCAGCGCTGAAAAGAGCGCCGCGAGGGATCCGTGATGCGGCCCCTCGCCTGCCTCGTTGCCGCGCTGACGGGCTGCGTGGCGACGAACGTGACGGTGGTCGATCAGAAGACCGCGCTGGAGCGCCAGGCCGCCGGCGAGTATCCGACGCTGGAGAACGACGCCGAACAGGCCGCGCTCTCCCCCGCTCCCGAACCGTTCACCCGCGAGGAGCTCGCGGCGGCCCGGGAGCGTCAGGGTGGCGGCGCGCTCGGCGAGCTGGGTGAATTGTACG
>JAICTU010000542.1 GCA_025936205.1 Polyangiaceae bacterium
CTGATGGCAGCTACATCAAGTTCGACTCGAACAGCGCCGTCATGCTCGGCGCCCAGAGCGAGCCGATGGGCACGCGCATCTTTGGCCCGGTCGCGCGCGAACTGCGCAGCAAGAAATTCATGAAGATCGTCTCCCTGGCACCGGAGGTCCTCTAATGGAGCGGCTGCAGCGCGGTGACCTCGTGCGCGTCACGAGGGGCAACGACAAGGGCAAGCAGGGGCGCGTCAAGCGCGTGCTCGTGGAGAGCAACAAGGTCGTCGTCGAGGGCGTGAATTTGATCAAGCGCCACATGAAGGCGACGGCGCAGCGGGCGGGCGGCATCCTCGAGATCGAGGCGCCGCTGCAGGCATCCAACGTGATGCCGATCGATCCGCAGACGGGCAAGCCGACGCGGGTTCGCGTCAAGCTGCAGGACGGCAAGAAGGTGCGCATCGCCAAGAGCGGCGCGGAGATCGTGGCCCAGCGCTGAACGCGCTGAGGAATGGCTGAGAGTACGATGGCCGAGAAGAAGAAGGGCAAGAAGGCCGAAGCGGCCCCGTTGCCGGTGGAAACCGCGACGGACGACGGCGTGAAGTCCGAGAAGCAGAAGCGTCCGAGCTTCCTCGATCTCTATGAGAAAGAGGCGGTACCGGGCCTGATGGAGCACTTCAAGTACACCAACAAGTTCCAGGTGCCGAAGCTGCAGCGCATCGTGGTGAACATGGGTATGGGCTCCGCTGTCGGTAACCCGAAGGTGATCGACACGGCCGTGAACGAGCTCGGTGCGGCCACGGGGCAGCGCCCGATCGTCACACGCGCCAAGAAGGCCATCGCGGCGTTCAAGCTGCGCGAGGGGATGCGCATCGGCGTGTGCGTGACGCTGCGTCGCGAGCGCATGTGGGCGTTCATGGAGCGACTAGTGATGCTGGCGTTGCCGCGCGTGCGCGACTTCCGCGGCGTGAGCCCACGGGCGTTCGATGGCGCCGGCAACTACACTCTGGGCCTGCGCGAGCAGATCGTGTTCCCGGAGATTCAATTTGACAAGGTCGACGCGATTCGCGGCATGAACATCACGTTCGTCACGACCGCCCGAACCAACGAAGAAGGTCGCGAGCTGCTCAAGCGACTGGGTATGCCGTTTAGGAGTTAGTGAAATGGCGCGAGCTTCTCAGTGGGCCAAGTTGAATCGGCCTCCCAAGTTTTCCACGCGGACTCACAACCGCTGCCATGTCTGCGGTCGTCCGCGTTCCTTCTACAAAGATTTCAAGTTGTGCCGCGTCTGCCTGCGCGAGCTGGCTCTCAAGGGTGAGCTGCCGGGCGTGACCAAGGCGAGCTGGTGAGGAGCATCACAGCATGATGACCGATCCGATTGCCGACCTGTTGGCACGCGTGCGCAACGCCGCAATGGCGCAGCACGCGAGCACGCGCGTACCGGCGAGTAAGCTGAAGCACAATATTGCGAAGATCCTGCAAGCTGAGGGCTACGTGTCCGATGTGCGCATGGAAGAGAGCCCGATCACCAAGCGCCCGGAGCTGGTGGTGTCGCTCAAGTACGATCGGGAGCGCGCCTGCGCGTTTCAGGGTCTGCGTCGCGTGTCGCGGCCCGGCCGGCGCGTGTACGTGGCCTACGACCGCATCCCGCGCGTGCTCAGCGGCCTGGGTACTTCGATCCTGAGCACGTCTCAGGGGCTGATGACGGATAGCGAGGCTCGCCGCCGCAAGGTGGGTGGTGAGCTGCTGTGTGAGGTGTGGTGATGGCTGCCGCAACTACGGAAGGGCGTCCGGAGGTCAAGCGCGAGTCGCGCGTCGGCAAGCGTCCGATCGCGGTCCCCAAGGGCGTGACGGTGACCATGAAGGGTCGCCGCTGCGAGGTGAAGGGCGCGAAGGGAATGTTGACGCTGGATCTGCCCGAGAGCGTCTCCGTGCAGGAGACCTCTGGTCAGCTGGCGGTCAGCAGTGACCGCCCAGCGCCGGATGGGCCGCGCCTGCAAGGCCTCGGTCGTGCGCTGCTGGCGAACCTGGTGAAGGGCGTGTCCACCGGTTACGAGCGCACGCTCGAACTGGTCGGCACCGGTTACCGCGCCGAGGTCAAGGGCACTGTGGTGCACCTGTCCCTCGGGTTCTCTCACCCGGTGGCGTATCAGCTGCCCCCGACGGTCACGGGCAAGGTGGCGCCCGATTCCAAGGGCAGCGTGCTGTCCCTCGAATCTCCTGACAAGGCCGCGCTCGGTCAAGCGGCGGCTACCATCCGCGGCTTCCGTCCCCCGGAGCCGTACGGCGGCAAGGGCGTGCGGTACCGCGGTGAGAACATCCTGCGCAAGGCCGGCAAGGCGGGTAAGAAGTAATGGCTAAGCTAGAAGGTCGTGAGCGCCGCAAGGCGCGGATTCGCAAGCGCATTTCCGGTACGTCGGAGCGTCCGCGGCTGAGCGTGTTCCGCAGCGCGCGGCACATTTACGCGCAGGTGGTGGACGACAGCGGCGGCGGCACCTTGGCGGCGGCGTCGACGCTGTCACCCGATCTGAAGGGCACGCTGGAGGCCGACGACAAGACCGGCGCCGCGAAGAAGGTCGGTGCGCTGATCGCCAAGATGTGCTTGGAGCGCAAGGTGGAGAAGGTCGTGTTCGACCGGAATGGCTTCCTCTACCACGGGCGCATCAAGGCTCTGGCCGAGGCCGCGCGCGAAGCAGGATTGAACTTCTGAGGCTGGGCTCCCCAGCGCTGGACTTCCAGATATGGCATTCGAACAGCTAGACGAAGACAGAATCAAAGAGCGCGTGGTGCACATCAACCGCGTCGCCAAGGTCGTCCAGGGTGGCCGCCGCTTCAGCTTTGCGGCGCTCGTCGTCGTGGGCGACGAGGCGGGTCACGTGGGCGTGGGCCTGGGCAAGGCGAACGAAGTGCCGGAAGCCATTCGCAAGGGCAACGACCAGGCGCGCAAGAACATGTTCAAGGTGCCGATGATCGGCAGCACCGTGGTCCACGAGGTCACGGGCCGCTTTGGCGCGGGTCACGTGCTGCTCAAGCCCGCCGCTCCCGGTACGGGCGTGATCGCGGGCGGGGCCGTGCGCGCAGTGGTGGAGTCCGCAGGGATCCACGACATCCTCACCAAGTGCCTCGGCTCCAGCAACAAGTACAACGCGGTGTACGCGACGGTGGCGGCGCTGCAGGCGCTGCGCTCGGCTGAGAGAATCAGCCAGGTGCGTGGCGTCGATATCAACGCTGTCGTGCAGGACTACCCGGTGAACCGCTACGCGATCAGCGCGTCGGTGCCGCCGGCGGATGGAGCCGCAGGATGAGCGCCGAATCACATCTGGTTGTTCGTCAGGTCAAGAGCGAGAACGGCCGCCCCTGGCAGCAGCGCCTGGTGCTGAAGGGCCTGGGGTTGCGCGGTTGCGGCACGCAGGTGACCGTCATGAACCAGCGCGCCATCCGTGGCATGATCCGCAAGGTGCTGCACCTCGTTGAAGTGCGGGGAGCCGAGGCCGGCGAGTCCGCGGCGGCCAGCAAGGCCGCAGCGAAGGGAAGCAAATCATGAGCGCAATTCTCTCACAGCTGGCGCCCCCCGAGGGTGCGCGCACGCATGAGCGCCGCGTTGGTCGCGGCCCCGGTTGCCGCAAGGGCAAGGTCAGCGGTCGCGGCATGAAGGGCCAGAAGGCTCGTCAGCCCGGTAATCTCGGTAAGACGAATTTCCAGGGCGGGCAGACCCCGATGCAGCGGCGCTTGCCGAAGCGCGGGTTCCGCAACCCCTTCGCGGAGACGGTGATCGCCCTCAACGTCTCGGCGCTTCAGCGCTTCGAGAACAAGGCGGAGATCGACGAGCAGGCGCTGCGCGCCGCCCGCCTCGTGCAGGGTGAGTGCGCTCGCATCAAGTTCCTCGGCGACGGAGAGCTGACGAAGGCTCTCACCGTGAAGGCACACGCTTTCACCCCCGCCGCGCGCCAGAAGATCGAGGCCGCGGGCGGAACCGTGGTCGAGATCGCCCCGGCTGCCGCCGAGGCTGCAGCATCCTGAGCTAGCGCCCCGTTTCCCGAGCGCGATTTTCTGAGGAGCACATGGCGGTTTTCGGCGGTTTCTCCAACATCACGAAGGTTCCGGAACTACGCCGGCGCATTCTCTTCTCGTTGGGGATCCTCGCCATCTACCGGGTCGGCGTGTTCATCACCATCCCGGGTGTCGACCGCAGCGTCATGCAGCAGGTCGTCCACAACCAGGGCGGCCTGCTCGGCATGTTCAACATGTTCTCGGGCGGCGCCCTGGCTCAGCTCTCCATCTTCGCGCTGGGCATCACGCCCTACATCTCGGCCAGCATCATCATGCAGCTCATGGGCATGGTGAGCAAGAACGTCGAGGAGATGCGCAAAGAGGGCGAGTCGGGGCGGCGGAAGATTGAGCAGTGGACGCGCTACGGCACGATCGTGCTGTCCGCGGTGCAGTCGATGACGCTCGCCTCCTGGCTGGAGGGCTTGAACAGCGAGGTGGGCGGTTCACGCTTCGCGGACGTGGTGAGCCATCCCGGCTGGGGCTTCCGTCTGCTGACCATGCTCACGCTCACGACCGGCACGGCGCTGGTGATGTGGATGGGTGAGCAGGCGACGGAGCGTGGCATCGGCAACGGCACATCGCTGATCATCTTCTCCAGCATCGTCAGCGGTATCCCGAACGGGGTGACCAACTACTTCCAGGCCAACGCGGGTGATGTTCAGCCGCTCACGCTGCTGATCGTCGCGGCCATCTTCCTGATCTGTGTGGCAGTCGTGGTGTTCTTCGAGCGCGCGCAGCGCCGCATCCCCATCCAGTATGCGCGCCGGCAGGTGGGGCGCCGCATCTATGGCGGTCAGAACGCGCACCTCCCGCTGAAGGTCAACATGGCGAGCATGATCCCGCCGATCTTCGCGTCGAGCTTGCTCATGTTCCCGCAGACGCTGTCGAACGCGCTGCCCTTCATGGCGCGCTTCAGCGGCGTGCTGAACCGCGGCGACTGGGTGTTCAACACCCTGTTCGGCGCGTTGATCATCTTTTTCTCCTTCTTCTACACGTCCGTCACCTTCCAGCCCGTTGACGTGGCGGACAATCTGAAGAAGCAGCAGGCGAACATTCCCGGGATTCGCCCCGGCCGCCAGACAGCCGAGTACATCGACGGTGTGGTGACCCGGCTCACGGTGGGCGGTGCCATCTACGTGGCAGCCATCTGCATCGTGCCGTCGCTGGTCGCGCAGGCGTTTCGCATGCCGTTCCAGTTCGGTGGCTCCAGCTTGATGATCGTGGTGGGCGTGGCGCTGGAGACGGTCAATCAGATCGAGGCGCACTTGATCACGCGCAGCTATGAAGGGCTCACCGGCCCCCGTACGACCCGTCTGACGGGTAGGGGGCCAGCATGAGCACGCCGACCCAGTCGGGCGGATTGCGGCTGGTGCTGCTGGGCGCTCCGGCCAGTGGCAAGGGTACGCAGGGCGAGAAGCTCGCGCGAGCGCTGGGCATTCCGAAGGTTTCGACCGGTGACATGCTGCGGGCCGCGCGCGACGCGGGGACCGAGCTCGGCAAGCTCGCCGACGGCATCATGGCCGCAGGCAAGCTCGTGCCGGACGACCTGGTCATTCGTCTGGTGGATGAGCGGCTGTCCCAGCCGGATGCGGCGCGGGGTTTCATCCTCGACGGATTCCCCCGGACCCTCCCGCAGGCCCGAGCGCTCGATGAGCTGCTGCAGCGGCGCGGGGAGGAGCTCAGCGCGGCCATCTGCATCGACCTGCCGCGTGAGCTGCTCATGGAGCGCGCCACGCTCCGCCGGACCGATGTCCGGACTGGACAGATCTACCATCTCAAGTATAATCCGCCGCCCGATTCTGCCCAG
>JAICTU010000701.1 GCA_025936205.1 Polyangiaceae bacterium
ACGGTGCGTGCCCCTCCCATGGCGCGCGCAGGCGGCTGCCGCCGAGCACGACATCGGGGAGGGGCGGCGCCACGCGCAGGCGGCGCAGCCGCCGAGCATGGCGCGGGGTGGGCAACCCCTTCAAAAAGTGCTCAACACGAGACAAGTGGATCGCGCGGTTCTTGGCAGGCTGCGAGCTCACCGACCGTTCGCGGCGCCCTCACCGCAGCCCAAGCGCTACAGCCAAGACCCTGGAAGAGGCGATCGTAGCTGCGCGCAGATCAGCACGTGCGCGGCCATCTTCAAACGTCATGGGCTCGTGGTTCCTCGTCGCCGGAGACGGCCCACGCCTGTTCCGGTTCAGCGTGAACGCGACGGTCGGAGCTGTTTGTTAAGGACTCGACTTCGGTCTAGGGTAACTTTCGCGCTGCCCCGCTCAGCGGAATAGCGCGGATTTCCCGACGTCTCGCGACGCCCTGACGGCGAGTTCGTGTGGCAGCGGGATGGCCTCGCCACGTAGGGCCGCAAGCGCCGCGTGGTCGAGGTAAGCGCTGGGGTCAACTCGGGCTCGCTTGGCGCTTTCAACCAACGAGTAGAGGACCGCAGCTGCCTCCGTTTCGCGTCGGGAGCGCGATCCGAAGTAGTTGACTCTACCGGCGGGTCATCGAGGAAGACGACGAGACCCTTCCAGAGCTCGCCCATGCACTCGATGCACCTCTCAGGCCGCTGCCCGCCAGCGTTTGAGTGCCGAGAGCCCAGCGCTCGATCTCTTTGACAAGGGGTTTGGAGCGCGACTGCCGCAGGGATGAGCGCATCTCATCACCGGGCGGCCCTGTCGGGCAGAGTGCCTCGACTTCGAAGAGTTCGTCGATGAGCTTCAGCACCTCGGCAACTTCCTGCTCGAGGGAGGACTCGATCTCGAGAAACTTGCGACGCACATGGCTCCAGCAATGCGCGAGGCGGAATCGACCGTCTTTCTGGGCGAACGACGTATAGACGCTGTAGCCATCGCACATCACGGTGCCGGAATAGGATCCGAGCAACTGCTGCGCTGCTGGAGTGGAGCGAGAGTCCTCCAGGCGATAGCGGACAGCATCGTCGGTGGAGGCCACGACACCACACGGGGCCTGCAGGACCCATCCATCGTCGTTGTCCCCGTCAACTCGACGCGCCGAAACGCGACCGTCGGCTCCATCCCTTTCGGCGCTTCCGCTTTCCCAAGCCCTCGACCGCCGCTGCCAACTCCTCTGTCTTGCCCATGTGCAACCTCCGCGGCGCACCGTGGGCCAAAGCGCGCCCCGCGACTGCCCATCGGCATCAGTTGTTACCGATGTCTTCCGAATGATTTGTTACCCATGTCCCTGCCTGCCCTTCCATCGCGCACGATCCACGCGAATCCAACCGTGCGGCGGAGGCACCAAGACGTTGCGGTCAGAGGCAGAGGGCCGCTTCTTGGCGCCCCGCTGCTTCTAGGCGTCGGGGTCTGAGTCGTCGTCCTCGACGCTCTCCGGCGCTTCTTCGGTCGCTTCTTCCGGCAATTCTTCGGGCGACTCGAGGCTGATGCGGCCCAGGGTGCCGTCCCTGAACTCACCGAGCAGGGTGCGCCCGGCGCGCTCCAGGTCCGGCTCACCGCCCCTGATCAACAACGAACGGCTGCGCGCGATGGCGGCGATGATCTCTTGCCCGCTCGGGCCCGGGTTCTCCAGCGGGAAGCGGCTGCGGAACTGCTCGGCGTAGTGATCGAGCAGGTAGCGCGCGAGCTCGCCGGCAACCTCCGCTGGATCGTAAGCGTTCGGCCCGATGCTGTGCGTGGCCGCCAGCTTGAGTGCCGCACGCTGATCGAGCTCGCGGGGGATCAGCCCGGGGGTGTCGACCAGCCACATGTGCGGCCCGAGCTGGTGGCCGATCTGCGACTTGGTGAGCGCGGGCTGATCACCGACCTTGGTCACGTTGCGTTTGATGAGCGCGTTCATCAGCGTCGATTTGCCGACGTTGGGGATGCCCAGAATCATGATGCGTAGCGGCTTGGCCGGCTTGGCCCGATGGGGTGCGAGCGCCAGCGCCCGCTCCGGAATGCGCCTCACCGCGCCGGCCTGCTTGGCCGAGAGCGCCAGCGCCTGCACGGAGGGCTGCGCGTTGTAAAAGGCCAGCCACTTCTGCGTAAGCGCCGGGTCGGCGATGTCCGCCTTGTTCAGGATCTTCAGCGCCGGGCGCTGGTGCTTCAAACGCAAGGACTCCACCAGCGGATTGCGGCTGGAGAAGGGCACGCGCGCGTCCAGCACTTCCAGCACGACGTCCGTCTTGCGCATGGCCAGGGCCGCCTCCTTGCGGGCGGTGGCCATGTGACCGGGAAACCATTCGATCGGCACTGCGCGTACGCTGTCACGGCTGGGCCCGGGCGTCCAGCTCGCCCGCTCCGCCGTTTCCCGCGCAGCCAGTCTCAATGGCGGGCCAGGGCGAGCCCCGCGACGGACGCCACGGCGACGGCCATGCAGATCCAGCGCCGCAGCCCGAGTGTTTCACGGTGCCATACCGCGCCCAGCGCAGCGGTGAACAAGATCTGCGTGCCGCTGAGCGCGCCCCAGAACCCGAGCTCGCCGAAGCCCAGCGCCAGCACCGAGGCGCCCGAGGCCAGCGCGGTCGGCAGCGCGGCCTTGGCGACGGTCCAGAAGCGCGTCCCCAGCCGTTCGCTCGCACCGCGCGCGCCGCGCAGCAGCGCCGGCACCAGCAGGATCAACCCGGAGCCGAACTCCCACGCCCAGGCTGTGAGCAACGGATGCGTCGACTGGGCCAGCCGCTTCACCCCGAACACCGCGCCCGACATCAACGTGGCGGCGAGCAGCGTCAGCGCCGCGCCGCGCGGCACGTCGATGCGGATCTCGGCCGGCGCATGCCTGCCGATCGCCGTTGCCGCCGCGCTCCCCACCAGCAGCACGCACAGCCCAATCTCGAGCGCGCTCGAGCGCTCGTCCAGCGCGAGCCAGCCGAGCACCACGCTGACCGCCGCCATCGTCGACAGCATCAGCGCGCCGCGCAGCCCGAACGGCAAGTGCCGGGCGGCGTGCAACTGCAGGATGTTGGCGACGGCCGTCACCGACACCACCGCCAGCAAGCCGAGCGCGTGCGCTCCCATCGCGCCCCACGCCGCGCGCGGCACGAAGAACAGCCAGGGCAGCATGCTGCCGCCCAGTGAAACTCCGCGAAAGGCGGCCACCTCCATCCGCCCGTACTTCCGGGCCAGGCGCCCGATGAGCACATCGTTCAGCGAGTAGCCGAAACGTGCCACCAGGCAGAGGGTGATGAAGGTCAGCATCGAGCGCGCGGCGCGCCCCGTGTACAAGGAGAGCATGACCGATTCAATGCTCACCGCCCAGGAGCTGGCTCAGCTCGCGGCTTTCGACACCCCGACCATCTGCAACGCGCTGGAGCTGGTCGTGCCCGAACGCCGGGCCCTGGGCTTTACCCACGAGACGCTGATCTGTCCCTTTCCGGAGCGCACGCCGAGGGTGGGCTACGCCAAGACCGCCCTGATCCGCGCGCTGGCGCGCCCGGCGCTGGACGGCGCAGGACTGCGCCGCGGCCGGCTCGACT
>JAICTU010000102.1 GCA_025936205.1 Polyangiaceae bacterium
CGCCCGCTGCCGCGAGCTGGAACGACTCCGGCGTCACGCCTCGGGTGACGACCAAGGAGCGCTGGCCCAGTGTCGCCGCCTCGAGCCGGCAGCTGCCATCGAGCACCAGCAGGTAGTTGCCCACATACTCGTAGCGGTCCTCCGACAACGTGAGCTCGATCAAGCGCGCGCTCATGCCGCCGGAGCCGTCGAGCGGGACGTCCAACGTGCGCACGCCGGAGCCGGCGGGCGCCGGGGCAGCGCCGCGCATCGTCGTGGGGTCCGTGGTGTCGATGCGCACCGGCGTGTACTGCGCGAGCTCGCTCGTGTTCTTGAAGTCGGGTGCCGCCGCGTACGCCAGCAGGAAGAAGCCCGAGCTGTCCTTGATCTCGTGACCGCTCCCCGGCGGATTGAAGTACAGCGTGCCGCTGGAGTAGGTGCCTTTGCCGTCCGTCTGGGCGCCCTCCATCACGTAGACGGACTCCGTCTTGGG
This sequence comes from Polyangiaceae bacterium, assembly GCA_025936205.1. The sequence continues at coordinate 473 of JAICTU010000102.1, forward strand.
GTGGCGATGCAACCCGACGCGCCCATCCGGCACGGTGTACCAGAGGATGGCCACGTGCTCCGTCTCGGGAGCGCCCGCCAGGATCAGCTTCTTCACGTTGGGTCGAAAATCGAACCAGGTGTAGTGAGCGGGATTCGCCGTCACGTCCCCGAGGTCGAGCACCGTCTTGGAGGCTTGCTTCGCAGTCAGAGCGGGCTCGCTGGTGATGTCTCGAGGTGCGGGCGTGGCTCCGGAGCACGCGCTGAGCAGGAGCGGGAGGAGTCTTCGCATGGGCTATCGCCCGCGACTCTCCAGACCCTCATGTATCACGCAGATGGCGAGCGCATGTCATCTGTGTGCCGCTCAAGGCGCCTTTGGCTTGGGGCAGGGCTTGCCCGAACGAGGGCGGCCATTGGGGGCCGTCGTCGCAGGGGTCGTCCCATTCGCCTGCGCCGACTCCGGCACGCAGTCGGACTCCTTCGCGCGCTCGGCGGCGCCCTTTTCACCTTCCCAGCCCGGCGCTGGGTGCTCGTTGGTGGGGGAGCCCTCCAGCGTATCATCGATGGATTGCCGGTTCGCCCCCATGACCTCGCCGTCGCTCGCCGAGCGGAGTGGGGGAGGACGGCGCTTTTCCGGATAGCGCGGCTCCTGGTTGTTCACCGGGGCCGGGCTGCAGGCGCCAAGCGCGAGTGCAACACATAACAGCTTCAGCGCGCGTGCCGGAATGTTCGTCATGAGCGAATTGTAAGGCCGATTGCGCCCTCAGCAAGCCGAGATCCGCAGCGGCAGCGTGCCCCATGCCCGCACGGAGTTGTTCAGCCAGCGCTCCGAGGCGCCGGCGGGCTCCAGCCGCTGCACCCGCCGGGCGAGCTCCTCGAGCAAGGTCTCGGACTCGGCGCGTGCGATCACCTGGCCCACGCAAGCGTGAATGCCCGAGCCGAAGGCCACGTGCCCCGTGGGGCGGCGGTCGATGTCGAAGCGATCGGGCTCCGCCCAGCGGCGCGGGTCGCGGTTCGCGGCACCAAAGGACACGAGCAGCTTCTGATTCTCCGGAATGGCAATCCCCGCGATCTCTCCCGGCATGCTGCTGGTGCGGAAGGTGAACATCGACGGTGAGTCATAGCGCAGCGCTTCGTCAAATACCTGACGCACCAGCCCCGGTTGCGCATGCAACCGTCGCCAGGCGTCGGGGTGCTCGGCGAGCAGGGCGAGCGTGTTGCCGAGCGCCGCGATCGTGGTGTCGACACCGGCCGAGAGCAGCGAACGCACGAGCAGTGTCGCCTCCGCCGGCTGCAGCTCGCCGCGATCACTCGCCTCGTGGATCCGCGTGCCCAGTCCGCCCGGGCGCAGCGCCGAGCGCTGACAGCGTTCCATGATCCACTGCCCGAGCGGTGCTGCCTCGCGCGCGCCACGCTCGAAGCGCTCGTTCTTTGGACCATTGGCGTTGAAGAGCAGGTCCGCGTAAGCGAGCAGCTGCTCGCGCTGTTCCGGCGCGAGCCCGACTGCATCCGGAAAAACCCGCAGAGCGAAGGCGCGCGCGCAGTCCGCCACGCCATCAAACGCACCGCGCGCCAGCAAGCTCGACACGAGCTGTGCGGCATGAGCGCGGAAGCCGTCGCGCAGACGCTCGACCGCATCCGCCGAGAGCACTCGTTCCAGGACGCCGCGCGTACGCGCGTGCGCCGGTGGATCCGCTTCCAGGATCAGACTGGGTGAGCGGATGCCAGGCTCGGAGCGCAGGTTGGCCATGCCCACCCCCGCCGACGAGATGAAGGTGCGCACGTCGTGCAGCACTCGCCGCACGTCGTGGTGCCGTCCGAGCGCAAAGACCCCATACTTGGACAGCCACACCACCGGAGCTGCCTCGCGCAGCTCGCGATAGCATGGCACGGGATCGGTCAGAGCCTCGTCACTGAACGGATCGAGGTCGAGGCAGGACACCGCTGCGGACATGTGAACAATCTATCTCGTCAGCGCCATCAGTGGCACTCCGCTGACGACGCGCGTCATGACCTGGCGTTGCAGCAGGGCAACGCCGTGCAGTTCGGGTGCGCGCAATGACTCGGCGTTGCGCTGCTGGCTCGAGAGAACGCACGTGCAAAGCCCGGGAGCTTCGAGTAGTAGTGCTGCCGCCATTGGGGTGACTTATGAATGAATCCTGGGTGTGCAGGCGAGGCAGTTGCGCTGCCGCTCCGCTGCTCTGTCGAGTGCTGCTCTGCGGAGTGCTGCTCTGCGGAGTGCTGCTCTGCGGAGTGCTGAGCAGCTCGTCCCTGTTCGCTCAAACACCGGCGCCAGTTGCAGAGCCACCGCCCGCAGCGGCCGCTCCAGCGTCACCACCACCCGTGACCCCTCCGCCGCCTCCGCCCAGCGAATTCCCGCCGATCTCCGTCGGCGTCTGGACGCGGGCCGCCGTGGCCATTCAGGGCTCCGATCCCGAGAAGCTCGACGACGTCGGCTTCGACACGCAGTTCGCCGAGGTGAACTTCAGCGGGCAAGTTCACAAGAATGCGCGTGTCGCCACCAACATTCAGGCAAACGGCCTGGCGGGCACCGTCAGCATTCTGGATGCCTGGGTCGGCTTCGATTTCGTCGATGAGGCGCACCTCTGGGTGGGCCAGCTCTTGATCCCCGTGGATCGCGCGAACAAGGCGGGCCCCTTCTTCTCGATTCCGTGGAACTTCTTTCCCGGGCTGTTCGTGGTGGGCGGTACGCGCGTGATCGTGACCCCGCTCGAAGGCTCATCGGGGCGCGGCACGGGCGGCGTGTTCTGGGGCGATCTGCTGGGTGGTAAGCTCGAGTACTGGCTCGGAGCCTTTCTCGACCCCACCTCCAACCTCGCGACACACCCCCTGTATTCGGCCCGTGCCACCTACTCGATCCTGGGCAAGGAGCGCGGCGGCTTTGGCCAGTCCGGGTGCTTCTACGGCGCGAGCGAGGGCGACGTGCTGTCGCTCTCTGCCGGTGGCCAGTATCGCAAGCAGGGCAGCGTCGGGCCTACGCCCGCCACGGGAGCAGCGCCGACCGACGACTTTGCCGAGGTCAAGCCGATCTCTTTGGCGAGTTCAAGCTCGGCGGCGAAGCCTTCCTGAATGGCGAGTTCGATTACTACCACTACTCCGGCGATTACAACCCGGCCAAGGACCAGTTTTCGGTCATGGCGGCGTACGCGAGCCCGGTGATCGGTTGGGGTCAGATTCAGCCGATGATCCGTTACCAGTTCGCAACGGGAGATTCGGGGGATTCTGCCGCCCGGACCGAGGCGGCCATCGACGCCCAGGTCGGATACTTGATTCGCCAGCAGCGCTTGCGCGTGATCGCCAACTATCAATACATGAAGTTGAGGAATCAGCCGGGTGCGACCGAAGACATCTCCGGCAACAAGCTCCAGATTGCAGTACAAGCGCAGTTCTTCTGAGCAGTTTTCTGGGAAGAGAGGAGACGTGCTCATGAACCTGATCACCCGCCGCTCGATGTTAGGCGGCCTTTCCGCCCTCGGAGCATCCGCCCTCGGAGCATCCGCCCTCGCCAGCTCCTGCAGCCTGTTCGGCAAGAGCAGCCCGGAGGTGGTCAAGGTCGGCGTGATCAACACCTTCTCGGGGCCATACGCGCGCTGGGGTGAGCAGACCAAGCAAGCGATCGAGGTCTTTCAAAAGCAGCGCGGCAAGGCCGTGAAGGGCAGCGAGATCCAGATCGTCTACCGCGACGACGGCGGGGCCGATCCAGCGCGAGCCAAGCAACTCGCGGAAGAGCTGGCGCTGAAGGAGAAGGTGCAGTTCCTGGCCGGCTTTGCGTTCACGCCCAACGCGCTGGCAGCGGCCGAGATCGCAACCGAAGCCAAGCTGCCGACCGTGATCTGGAACGCAGCCACGGGCGTCGTCACACGCAGGTCGCCCTATTTCGTGCGCACCAGCTTCACCTTGCCGCAAGACACGGTCCCTGTCGCCGCATGGGCTGCGAAGAACGGCATCAAGTCGGTCGTGACGCTGGTCTCCGACTACGCTCCCGGTCAAGACGGCGAAGCCGCCTTCACGCGCGTGTTCAAGGAAAACGGCGGCGAGATCCTCGAGTCGATCCGTGTCCCGCTGGCGACCACCGACTTCGCCCCGTTCTTCGAACGCGTCCTGGAAAAAAAGCCCGACGCGCTCTTCCTGTTTGGCCCCGGCGGCCCTTCCTCCGTCGGCATGATCGGCACGTGGGCCTCCCGCCTCAAACCGGCCAACATCCAGCTGATCACGACCACGGAGACGCAAGAGATCGATCTGGTCAAGATCGGGCCCGCCGCGCTCGATGCCATCGGCAGCTCGCACTACCCGGAGACGTCCGACAATCCGCTGAACCTCAGCCTGCGCAAAGATCTCGAAGGCCTGTTCGGCGCCAAGACCATCCCGGACATCGCCACGGTGGCCACCTACGACGGCATGCAGTTGATCTATCGCGCGGTCGAGCAACTCGGGCCGCGCCCTCCGCCTGACGCCGTCATGTCCCTGTGGAAAGGCGCGAAGCTGGACAGCCCGCGAGGGCCGATCGAGATCGACGCCCAGACCCGCGACATCGTGCAGAACGTGTACCTGCGCCGCGTGAAGGCCCAGGGAGACCGGCTGATCAACGTCAGCTTCCAGACCATCCCCGCGGTCAAGGATCCCTGGAAAGAGTGGAACCCCGGGTAAGGGGCTGATCTTTCAAGGAGCCCTGGTGCTGCTGCTCGACGGCCTCGCTTACGGGATGGTGCTGTTCATCATCTCCGTCGGGCTCACGATCACCATGGGCCTGATGCGGGTCGTGAACCTCGCGCACGGCGCGTTCGCCATGATCGGCGGCTACGTCGCCGCCGTCTCCATCGACCACGGAGCGAGCTGGGCTCTCGCCGCCCTGCTCGGCAGCGCCGCTGCCGGCTTCGCTGGCGGGCTCGCCGAAATTTTCCTCTACCGGCCCCTCTACCGCAAAGGCGAGCTGGCCCAGATGCTGCTCACCTTCGGACTCGTCTTCGTCGTCACCGGACTGCTCACGCTGGCCTTCGGCGTCGACTTCCAGCGCATCCCCCTGCCGCCCTCCTTGTCCGGCGAAGTCAGCCTCGGCGCTCGCAGCTACCCGCTGTATCGCCTGTTCCTGATCGCGGTCGGCGCTCTGCTCGCCGCGGGGCTCTGGCTGGGCATCGATCGCTCCTTGTACGGCGCGCGCTTGCGCGCCGCCGTCGACAATCCCGCCATGGCGCGCGGCATCGGCATGAATGTCGATCGGCTGTTCACCGCGACGTTCGTATTCGGCTGTGCGCTCGCCGGCTTCGGTGGCGTGGTCGGCTCCGAGCTATTGCTGATCGAGCCGGCGTACGCGCTCAAACACCTGGTCACCTTCCTGATCGTGGTCGTGGTGGGCGGCCACGCCAGCTTCAAAGGCTCCTTCGCCGCCGCGCTGCTGATCGGCACGGTCGAGACCTTCGGCAAGTTCTACCTGCCGAGCCTGTCCCCTTACGTCTCCTTCCTCCTGGTGCTGTGGCTCCTGCTCTGGCGGCCCCACGGCGTCCTGCCGGCGAAGTCGGGATGAGTCGTCGGGCTTCTGGGATACTGGCCCCGTGGCTGTTCGCCCTCGGCTTTTACTTCGCCTTCGACGAGCAACTGGCGCTCGGCACCAACGTGCTGATCATGATCCTGCTGACCCTGTCGCTCGACCTGTGCCTGGGCCGCGCCGGCATTCTGACGCTGGGCCAGGCGGCGTTCTTCGGGATGGGCGCCTACGTGGCCGGCATCGTCGCCCTGCGCGTCAGCCAGGAGCCGCTGATCGGCCTGGCCATCGCCACGCTCTCCAGCGCGGCGTTCGGCGCGCTCACGGGCACTCTCATCCTGCACACGGAAGGCGCTGCACTGCTGATGCTCACCCTGGCGCTCTCCGGGTTGCTGGAAGAGTTCGCCAACCACGCCACCAGCTGGACCGGCGGTGCCGACGGCTTGCAAGGCATGACGATCGCACCGCTGCTCGGCACCTTTCGCTTCGATCTCTTCAAACACACCGCCTACCTCTACTCCCTCGCGGTACTGCTGAGCTGGTTCCTGGTCACCCAGATCGTGATCGCCTCGCCCTTCGGCCGCTCCATCGACGGCATCCGCCAGAGCCCTGCGCGCATGCGCGCCATCGGCACCCCGGTGTGGTGGCGGCGTCTGTGCGTGTACACGCTCTCCGCGGCCATGGCGGGCAGCGCCGGCGCGCTCTCTGCACAGACCACGCGTTTCGTCGGCCTCACCACGCTCTCGGTGCTGGTCTCGGGAACCGCGGTGGTGATGCTGGTGCTCGGTGGTACCCGCCGCCGCTACGGTGCATTCCTGGGAGCCGCGGTGTACGTGCTCGTGCAAGACTACGCCGCCCAGATCAACCCCTTCCACTGGATGCTGTTGCTCGGCATCCTGCTCATGCTCACGGTCCTGTTCCTGGAAGGCGGCCTCGCCAGCCTGCCAGAAACGCTGCTGGCCAAGCTCCTGGCCAATAGGCTCCGGAGAAAATGAGCCCCCCCGCGCTCTCCGTCCGCGGCCTCAGCAAAGCCTTCGGCGCGCTCGCGGTCACCCGCGCCGTCGACCTCGATCTCGAGCCCGGAGCGCGCGTCGGCCTGATCGGTCCCAACGGCGCCGGCAAAACCACGCTCATTCACCTGCTCAGCGGCACCCTGCGCGCCGACGCCGGTACCATCCAGCTCGACGGCACCTCCATCGAGCGTTTGCGCCCCGAGCATCGCGTCCGCCGCGGCCTGGCCCGCACCCATCAAATCAACACCCTGCTGCCCGAAAGCACCGCCCGCGACAATGTCGCGATCGCCATCGCCGAACGCGAACGCCTCGCCTGGCGAGCCGTGTGGTACCGCCGGCAATGGGCGCGCTGCCGCGACGAAGCCCAACAACGCCTCGAAGCCATGGAGCTCGGTCGCGACGCAGACCGCCCCGTCCGCGAGCTCGCCTACGGCCAGCAGCGCCTGCTCGAGATCGCCATCGCGCTCTCACTCCAACCCCACGTCCTGCTCCTCGACGAACCCGCCGCGGGAGTCCCCTCCGGGGAAGCCACGCTCATCCACGAGGCGCTCGCGCGCCTGCCGAGCGATATGGCCATCCTGCTGATCGAGCACGACATGGATCTGGTGTTCCGTTTCGCGCGCGAGATCGTCGTGCTGGTCCAGGGCAGCGTGCTCTGCCGCGGCACCCCCGACCAGACCCGCGCCGACCCGCGCGTGCGCGAAGCCTATCTGGGTACGCGCGCATGACCCTGTGCGTCCAAGATCTCGTGGCCGGATACGGCTCCACCCTGGTGCTCGACGGCATCTCCCTCGACGTGCCCCCGGGTGGCGCCCTCGCCATCCTCGGTCGCAACGGCGCGGGCAAGACCACTCTGCTGCGCACCTTGATGGGCTACACCACGCGCCAGCGCGGCAGCATCACGCTCGACGGAACGCCGCTCGAGACACTCCCGGTGCACCAGCGCGTGCGAGCAGGCCTCGGCTACGTCCCACAAGGCCGCGACATTTTCCCCTCGCTCAGCGTGCAAGAGAACCTGGCCGTCGCGCTGCGTCCGGGAGGCCTCTCGCTCGACGCCGTGTATGCGCTCTTTCCAAGCCTCGCCGCGCGCCGCGCCAGTGCTGGCAATCGCCTGTCGGGCGGAGAACAGCAGATGCTGGCGATCGGCCGCGCGCTGTGCGGCGGACCGCGCGTTCTGCTGCTCGACGAACCCCTCGAAGGTCTGGCACCGATCATCGTCGATACCCTGTTCGCGCGTCTCGGCGAGCTGCGTGGCCAGCTCACGATCCTGCTGGTTGAACAGAAGATCGACCTGGCACTGTCCTTCGCTGAAACAGCACTTGTGCTCGAACGGGGCAGGATTGCGTTCTCGGGCGCGAGTAGCAAGTTATTGCACGACGAAGCCGCTCAACACCGCTGGCTCGGTGTAGGGGGCGCCCCCTAGACTAGCTCATGCGCCTCGTATTCAGCCCGCCCGCGCGGCGCGACCTCGAATCCGGCACGCGCCACGGCATCCCGACACAGAATCGCTTTCTCAGCGAGCTCGCCCAGCACACCGACGGCATCGGCGGCATCCATGTGCTGCACTGCCTCCATCGTCACGGCATCTGTGAATCACTTCACTGATTGCCTTGCGCCGTGAACCCATGCCGCCGCAGCCAGTCCAGGCACAAGCTTGGCCAATCGTGCGAGCCCTCGACGCGAGCGAGTCCGCGCCCATGATGGCCCGTGGGGAAAAGTCGATACTCATGGTCGACTCCAGCAGTCCGCAATGCCTGCACGAAGAGTTCGGAGTTGCGGTAGTCGACGAATTCGTCCGTCCGGGTCGTCCAGATGAAGGTGGGGGGAGTGCTGGCGCTCACGCGCTGGTCAGCGGACAGAGCGCGCAGTAGCTCGGGGGGAGGGGAGCCGCCGAGCAGATGCCGGCGGGAGCCTTCGTGGACGTATTGCTCGAGCGAGATCACCGCCTGAGCCAGGATCAGCAAGTTGGGTCTGGCGCTCTGCTGTTCCACTGTGTCCGTGCTTTTTGGATCGCCTGCGCCGTCTTCGGTCGCGAGCAGCGCCGCCAGGTGCCCGCCCGCAGAGGTGCCGAAGACGGCGACGCGATCGGGGTCGATGTGTTGTTCCGCGGCGTGGGCTCGCAACCAGCGGACCGCGCGCTGTGCGTCGCGCAACGGCACCGGGTAGCGGTAAGGGTCGACGCGGTAGTTCAGCACGAAGCTGGCGATGCCGCGCTCCGAGAACCATTGGGCGAGGTCCAGGCCGTCGAGCTTTTCGGAGCGGAAGGAGTAGCCACCACCGGGCAGGAAGAGCAGCGCCGGAGCTCGCTCGTTGCCGGAAACGGAGAAGGCGACCAGATAGGGCACTTCTCCCTCGAGCTCGTTGACGAACAGGTGGCTCGCGACTCCGGAGTCGAAGTCGAGCGAGAGCCGCTTCGGATCGGGGCTGCCCGGCGCGGGACCCGCCCAGATCGCGTGCATGCGCGCGCGGTAGTCGCCTTGCTTGCGGTCCAGGTTTGTTTCACCGAGCAGCAGCCGCAGGCCGACCGTGGCGGCGAGCCCCAACACGATGCAGGCTCCGACGAGGGTTCGCCGCCAGTGTCGCATCACGATGCGAGCGCTGTTGCCGGCCGGCGCCGCGTGAGCAGCGCCGTCACTGGTGCTGGGCCGCCGTCGCGACGAAGGCAGGGGCACCGACTCCGCCCAGCGCCGGACAGTTTGCGTTGTGCACGGTGAGCGAGGCGAGCAGGTCGCAGTCGAGCTCCAGCGTGTCTTCGCAGATGCGAAAGTCGGGGCGGATGTCGTTGCGATGGCTCTCTTTCAGCTCGCCGATCGGGTTGGTGAGGGTGCCCGCGTCACAGCAGCGCCGCTCGTTGCAGGGCTCGAGCCGGCGCAAGAGCTCCGCCGAGCAAGCCGCACCGGCATGGACGTCGTGGGCGGCCTCGCCGTGGGGCTCACCGCGAGCGTGATCGCGGCACATCACGTGGGTGCCGAACACGCGCGGAGCCTTGGGATCGCTGCTCGGAAAGATGCAGTGCAGCTCACCTTCCCCCTGCGTCTGCTGGTGGGTGGCGCTGCTGACGAACTCTTCGCCCGAATGGTAGTGGCAGCTCACGCCGATCTCGGGGAATTCGCAGTCGCCCTTGGCGTTCACGTGACCCGCGGGCGCGCGAGCGATCAGGTCGTGCGGGGGGCGATCTTCGCCGCGGCACACGGCCATCTCGTCCAGGAATGCGGGCGCGAGCTGCGCATCGACCGCGCCATCGTGTGGCGTCTGCGAAGCCTGGGGGAGGTGCTGGCCAGCGCACATCGGATAGCCCGCCGTGCTCTCCTGGGGAGTGGGAGCCGCCGCTGCAGTGGCAGCGCCGCTGGCAGAAGTGGGCTCCGAGGCGTGGTGACAGCCGGCGAGCAGGAGCGTGAGGCAACACAAATGGATGGAACGTGAAGACATGGTGAGAAAAACCCCGTGGGATGTGGGCGCGGCATCGTAGGCGCGCGTTTCCGCCTCGGATAGTCCCTTCTGCCCCGAGCTATTGGTCCGGTCAGCAGGTTCCCTGCTGGCATCGACTTTGCTGTCTCAACGGGAATGATCAACTCGTCCATCCCCCGGTTGCAGTGGCCCATTCTCTCTCTGTTGGGGGCTGCCAGCGCCACGCTGCCGACGCTGGCCGGCTGCAGTGACTCGAGCAGCTCGGCTCCACCCAACCCCATCACCACGGCGCCTGCACCCGAGCAACCCGCTCGAGGCCTGAGCGCGGATCGCGCTGATCCTTGCCGCGGCGTGGCCTTACCTGCGGACCAGCACTACGTCGCGCCCGGGCTGTGTGCGAGCGCGGTCGCGTTTGGTCAGAAGGGCCTGCGGCAGATCAGCTTCGCCAGCAACGGTGACCTGCTGGGAGTGACGACCGAAGGCTCGGTGCTGCGCTTTCGCGATCTGAACGACGATGGCAGCTTCGACGGCGCCAGCGAGATCGCGACGATCGCCAACACCGGGGGCAACGGCAACAACGTGCACCTGGACGAGGCGGGCGGCTTTCTGTACGCCGGCTCACCCGATGGCGTCGTGCGCTGGCCCTACACGGCGCAGGCCGCGGCATTGGGAGCCCCGGAGGACGTGGTGATCAACCAGCCCTCGAGCGGCACGCACACGTACCATACCGTGCACGTCTACGACGGCTGGCTGTACGTGCACTCGGGCTCCGAGAACAACCTGGTCGCCCCGGCCGCGCCCGATTACGATCGCGATCGTTCGCTACTCAGGCGCTTCGAGCTGTCGCAACTCCGCCCGGGCGCCCCGTTCGACTGGGCCAGCGGCGAGGTGGTGGCGCTCGGGCTGCGCAACATGGTGGGCTTCACGCGCGACGCGCAGGGCGCGCTGTTTGGCGTGGTCAACGGGATCGATGACCTCGAATACCAGGGCGATGACGTGCATCTCGACAACCCCGGTGAGGTGCTGATCCGGATCGAGTCCGGAAAATCTTATGGCTATCCTTTCTGCTTCACGGCTCAACACATCGAATCCGCGTCGGGCATGGTGCCGCCCGGCACCCAGCTCGCCTCGGCGCTCAGTGGCTTCGACAATCCGCACGACGACGCCTGGTGCGCGCAGAACTCCCAGCCGCCGCTGAGCTTCATGACCGCGCATTCCGCGCCGCTCGACATCATTTTCAACCAGCGCGTCGCGGGGGCGCCGCTCGGCTTGCCCGAGGAATGGCAAGGAGGGGCCTTCGTGACTCAGCACGGGTCCTGGAATACTGAACCCTCCGTGGGCCATGCCGTGGTGTACTTTGCGTTTGGCGCGAGCGAGCCTTCGATGCCGGAAACGGCGCAGACGCCGCCCGTTTTCCCCTATACGGTTGTCCTGAGCGGCGGTAACGCCAGCGCCCCCGTCGATGGAAAGTGGGGATGGCACTCCGCAGCTTCTGGTGAGGATCCAGTGCGACCGGTCGGCGTCGCCGTCTCTCCGGTGGATGGCGCGCTCTATATCTCGAGCGACAGCGGTGGCGTGCTCTACCGAGTGGGCGTCCCACTCTGACCGACCCCGCCGCGATGGGATTCGCTCTTGCGCCATGGCGCCACACCAGCATTGTCCACAACTGCTCAGCGGGCATGAGGCAGTAGTGTCCTTCTGAGACATCGCCAGAATGAGTCTTGAAACTTTCCGTTGCTCGGACGAGAACCCGGTGGGGGGCGGTCCCACAGCAACGGAGAAGGTGCGATGGACTTCAGAATCTTGGTCATCGATGCGGATCAGGAGCTCTGCGAGCAGGTTCAAGCGCAGCTCGAGCCAGAAGGTTGGTCCGTGTCCTGGTGCACGACTGGTGAGGATGGGCTCTCCCTCGCGCTGGAGCAGCCGCATGACGCCGTGCTGGTTGAGCTGAGCTTGCCCGGCGGGGGGCTCTCCGTTTGCCGCCGGCTGACGCAGACCATCTCGGACACCCCGGTCATCTTGCTCGCCGCGGACAGCGACATGGATGCGGTGGTCTCCGCCCTGCGCGCCGGAGCCAATGACTTCGTTAACAAGCCGGTTGAAATCGGGCAGCTCCGTGCCTGCATCGAGCGCTCGGTGCGCGATCGTTACCGCAGAGAAGCGATCAAGCGGCTCGCCGAGGTAGAGGCGACGGGGAGCTGCCCCGTCGGGAAGCTGATGGGCGAGAGCCGAGCCATGGTGCAGGTGTACGATCTGATCCGGCGCGTGGCGAAGACGGAGACCACCGTGCTCATCAGCGGTGAGAGCGGCACGGGCAAGGAGCTCGTGGCGCGCGCCCTGCACGCGGAAGGCAGCCGCGCAGGGGGGCCCTTCGTCGCCATCAATTGTGCTGCGGTGCCCGCGAATCTCCTGGAGAGCGAGCTGTTCGGGCACGTCCGGGGGTCCTTCACCGATGCCCTGGGGGATCGCAAAGGCCTGTTTCAGGAGGCGCACCACGGGACCTTGTTCCTGGACGAGATCGGTGAGTTGCCGCTGGAGATGCAGCCGAAGCTGCTGCGCGTGCTGCAGGAGCGGCAGGTGCGACCAGTGGGCGGTAATTTGACGGTGAACATCCAGGCGAGGGTGGTCGCCGCGACGAATCGTGATCTGGAGCAGCAGGTGGCAAACGGTCGTTTCCGCTCGGATCTCTATTTCCGGCTGAACGTAGTGCAGCTCTGCGTGCCGCCGTTGCGTTCTCGGGGCGACGACATTCTCATGCTGGCCAATAGTTTTCTGCGTGCCGCCGCCGAACGACTGGGTAAACGCAGCCGCAGCATCTCACCGGAGGCAGCAAAGAAGCTGCTCGAGTATGACTGGCCTGGCAACGTCCGCCAGCTGGAGAATGTGCTGGAGCGTGCGGTGACGCTGGCTCAGGGGGAGCGGCTCGAAGCCGACGACTTGCCAGACCGCGTGCGGACTCACATTCCTTCGTTCGATGCGGGCACCACGAGCTCCGCCTTTCTCACTCTCGAGCAGCAGGAGCAGCGGCACATCGCGTACGTGCTTCGACACGTCGGAGGCAACAAGACGCAAGCTGCGAGGCTCCTGGGAGTGGACCGCCGCACATTATACCGAAAGTTGATGCGGCTCGGTGATGTGGCGCTGGGCTAGTAGCTCGTGGCCCAAGGCGCTCGAGGGACGGACGCTGCTCGTGCGGCACTCTGCACTCGGTACTTCCTCTACATTAAGGCTCGTGTCGAGACAGATCGATCTGCTGGGCAGTGACTTCGATCGTCAGCAGCAGAGTAGGTTGAGTTCGCAACAAGGGGATTGCGCTCAGGCGCACCGTCAGCTCCTCATCATTGCCACGCAGCAGGTTCAGCAGGCACGTCTGTTTTTCGCAGGAGGCCCACGCGGCGCGGAGCAGGTGGGCAAATCCGGCTCGATGCTCGTACACGACCAGCCGCTCGAAGGACATGCCATTCAAGACGGAGCGCGGCCGGCCCAGCATTTCTCCAGCCGCGAGGTTCACGTTCACGATGATCTGCTCGCCCTGGATCGTGGCGTACCCGATCGGTGAAAAATCGAAGATCTCGGTGTAGAGCCGCAGCGCGATCTCGATCTCGTTGCGCGTCCGACGCAATTCCTCGTTCTGGATCTCCAGCTCGAACTGGTGGACGCGCAGCTCGTGCAGAAGCGCCTGGGCATTCAACTCACGAGCTCGCACGGGGCCCTTGCTGCTCGGTGGGGCCGGCGCAGACCCGCTTTCGGGGGGCATGTCGGCCCCGTTCTTTTGCTTGCGCATGACGTCGCACCAGGTCCCGGATTGGAGTTGCAACCCCCGATCGTCAGCTAGTACGCCGAGCCAAACACGGGAGGCAACGGGATCCGCGCGGGCGCCGCGATAGCGCACACCCTGTCAGTAGCTGTGCCGGATTTCGAGAAATATTTCGCGCGGGGCCAGGGGATATTCAAAGCCGGAGAAGCCGGGCACCGGCCCTTTGGCTGCCAGCAAGTTTTTCGCCCGCAACGCCAGGCTGGTCTCGTGCCCGGGCACCAGAAACAGGTCGCGGGTGGCGAGCGACGCGTCGAGCAAGAGGTAGCTCGGCAGCTCGAAACGAGCGCCATTTTCCACGATACTCACGTCGGCCGGCTGTGAAGGGCCGACCAGAACACCCTCCGTGCCAACGTCGAGCGGCACGTCCGGAAAGATTGGCACTCCCAGTATCACACCGGCACGCCCGATCCAGTCGGGGTAGGCGACGTTCTGATCGCCCAGCAAGCGCTGAGCGTAGCCTTCTTGCCCCAGTGTGCGGCGCGAGCGGAGCCATTCGAACGAAGCGTAGCCGGTGACGACGTTGCCGTGCCGGAAGTCGGCGCGCGTCTCCCAGCTCAGCGAGTTCTGCGCCGCGACGTTCTCCGCCGTGAGGTTCAAGCCCTGGGGCGCGAACTCCGCCTTGTCGCGGATCTGACTGTAGGCGAGCCCGCTCGACAAACTGAACAGGCCCAGCTCGAACAGCGCCTGGAACTCCAGCGTGTCGATGTGCTGGGGTTTCAGATCGCGCTCGCCGATCACGTCGCCGTCGCGCAAGGGCTGCGCGTACAGCAAGTACGGCGAGGGGGCCTTGAAGGCGCTGCCGTAGAGCAGCTTGGTGGTGAGAAAGCTCGTCCACTGCGAGGTCGCGCCCAGCCGCCCGTTGAGCTGGCTGCCGTAGTCGCTGTGCTGGTCGAAGCGCACGCCGGAGGTGAGCTTCAACAGCGGATCCCAGGTCTTCCAGTTGGCGCTGACGTAGGCCCCGAGATTGCTCAGTGTCGCGGTGGTGCGCGGCGGAACATCGCCGAGCAGCTCGCCGCTGTCCTTGCCGATGCGCTCGGGTACGGGCAGCGTCTCCTGGTCGAGCACGCTCTCGGCGCCCACGATCAGGTTGAAATCGGAGCGCGGCGCCCAGCGGCCCTCCAGCGTGGCCTCGAGCCCGCGGTAGCCGAGGCGCCGCCGTACCCAGAACAGATCGCTGTCCACCTCGACGCGGTCGTCGCCCAGCACGCCGCCCTGAAAGTAAGTGGCTTGGGCCGCCAGCCCGAGCTCGGTGCTCAGATTCAACGAGCCGTTGGCCGTGATCCGGAACTGCCCGAGGTTGATCACCGTGCCCACGGGTCTGCCCTGCGCGTCCGTGCCGTTGCTCAGCTGCGCCCAGGGCGCGAAGTCGCCGCCCCGCTCGATGCCAGATGCGAAGCCCTGCAGCACCAGCTGTCCCTGCTCGGTGCGGTAGCCGAGCCGCGTCTGCAGCACCAGCGACTTGCGCTCCAGGTTCTTGGCAGGCTGGTTGCGGTCGCTGTAGCTGGGAATGACGGGAGACGGCGAAGCGCCCGGCATGTGCAGGCCGCTGCGGTCCTGGAGCTCGGCCGCGGCTCCGAGCAGCACGTCGAAGGGGCCGAAACGTCTGCCGCCCACCACGTCAAATTGCCCACCCGGATGGCTGCCGGTGACGCCAGCGTGGGCGCGCACGCCGACCAGAGGCATCTCTTCTGGCGCGACGGTTATGATGTTGACCACGCCCAGGAAGGCATCGGCGCCATACAGGGCGGAGACCGGGCCACGGATCACCTCGATCTGGCGCACGGACTGCAGCGGAATCAGCTCCACGCCCAGCCAGTTGCCGGAGGTGGAGCGGAAGGCGACCGACGCGCCGTCGATCATCACCGTGATGTTGCCGCTCTCCGAGCCCAGACCGCCCGCGACGCCGCGCACGCCCGCATTGGGCAGCACGTGGTCGTCGATCAGGTAGAAGCCGACGACGTGCTGGAGCGCCTCCGCTACGCTCTGGTAACCCCAGCGCGCGATCTCGTCGGCGGTGATCACGGTGATGATCGCGGGCGCGTCGGCGACCCGCTCGGCGGTCTTGCTGGCGGTGGACACTTCGACGTTCAGCAGCTGCAGCAGGTCCACTCCCTCCAGCTCACTCTCCGAGCTGTCGCCGCCCGGGCTGTCACCCGCCGGCGTGGGTTCGGCGTGGGCCGGCGCTGCGCGCAGCAGAGCGCCCGCACAGCAGAGCGCGCAGAGCGCTCGCCGCGCGCTGACAGACCGAACCCGCTGGGAGCTCACTTCTCCTCCGGCAGCTGACCCACCACCACGTCCACGTTCTGCAGGCGCTGTCCGAGCACGCCGAAGCGCCGGGAGAGCGGCGCCGAGACGTAGGTCTTGGCGGAGAGCGGCAGGCGCACGCTCTGGCCCGCACTCGACCAGCCGTTTTGGCTCAGATCGATGAGCAGATCGGCGGCTTGAATGGCCAGCGCTTCCGGATCGGGAATGGCGCCATAGACGCCGAAGGCATGGTCGGCGCGCACCAGCGAGGGAACGCCGACGATCACCGGCAACTGCAGGCGATCGAGGTAGGGCAGCCAGACCTTCGCCACCAACAGGCGCGTGAGCAGCCCGTTGTCATTCGGCAGCCAGAGCGCGTCCACGCCCGCGCGCTTCATGCGCACCAGAGCCGCCTTCAGGTCGCGCGCCTCGAACTGCTCGGGTAACTGCTCTTCCACGAACGAGATGCTCTCGACCTTGGCGAGCGCCTCTTGTGCACCGACGTAGTGCGCCAGCGCTTTGCGATAGATGACGCCCACGCGATTGACGGCCTTGCCGAGCGCGCGCAGACCCACGAAGCTGGTGACCGCGGGCACCTCGTAGGCGATGCCGACCGAGTTGGGGATGGTGGGCTGCAGCTCTTCCGCGAACGACGCCATCAAGATCAGCGACACCGGCGGTGAAGGCGTGCTGCGCGCCCACTTGCGGTAGAGGCGCGCCGTCGAGTTGTTGAGCAGCACGACCGCCTTCGGCTGCTCGCGCGCCACGATCTGGGCGACCGTGTCCGCCGTGTCGCGCTCGGGATCGAGCGCCGTCACCAGGACGTCGTAGTCCTCCTCCAGCTCGTTGCGCAGTTGCTGCACCACGGGCACCAGCTGGGCGTCAGCGGGCGCGAGCACGGTGATCGCGGGCACGTCGGCACGAAGCTGTGGATTGTGGAAGCTGACCGCGGGCGTACGAACGCTCGGGGCGCTGGCGCAGCCAGCCAGCAACGCGAGAGCGAGGCCCAGAGCCAGCCGCGTGTGGATCGAGCGCGTCAGCGCCAATGGTCTACCCCCAATTGTTCGAGCACGGCGAGCGGCAGCGACCGGAGGGCGCTCTCCACCCCTTGCCGGTTTCCCGGGAATGCGATGCCGACGCGCAGCACCTTGGCGCTGGGCAGGCGCAGGATCTTCAGCTCCATCTTGGTGCGCGTCTGCAGATCGCTGAGGAAGCCCTCCGGGATCAGCACCGCATCCGCGCGCTTGAACTGCAGCAGCTGGAGCAAGTCTTCGGTCTTGGTCACCCGCTGGATCGCCGGCTCGCGCGAGATGCCGAGCAGCCCTTGCACGAAGGCCGGCAGCGCCTTGCGCCCCATCAGATCCAAACAGCCGATGGTCAGCTCCCCGAGCTTGTCGGCTTTGAGCTCGCCCTCGGACAGCACCAGGTAGTCTTCCTGGGGAGAGCCGCCCTTCAGCCCCTGGATTTCCGGTTTCTGGCCGAACGCCGCGAGCACCGGGGACACCGCCAGAGCCGCATCGGGCGGCGCTTCTTCCAGGGCGCGGGAGAAGTCACCAACGCGCCCGAACACCGTCACGCTCATGCCGGGCAGCGCCGCCTCCAGCATCTTTTGCAATACATGGGGGCGGATGCTGGTCACGACGAACACGTAGACCTTCGTCTCCGCCGCCTGCGCCGCTCCTCCGTCCGGTACATCCGCAAGCGCAACCAGCAGGCCCGTGGCTGCCAGCAACACTTGCCGCCGCGTCGGATGCCCCATTCCCCTGGTCCATACGTCCAGGCGCGGCAAAGCCTGCCGGGGCAGTCCAGGCAGGTGAGCGCGCAAACGATCGGTGTGGGGAGCTGTGCGTGGAGCCTCGGCCAGCCGCGGCGGTCAGACGCTGACGCGTCGGCGTAAGCCCGAACGGCGCACGACCGCGCGCTGCACGGCGGGTACCAGCCCGCGCTGGATCTCGCTCTTGGCCACGACGTCATCCGCCTGCGCCACGCTGGCGAGCTGACTCAGCTCGGGCTTGGGTCGGCTCGACACCAGCACGATGCCGAGTTGCTCGCCTCCGCTGCCAGTGCGAAACATGCGCGCCAGCTTGTCGCCGCTCACGGTGGGCAGCATCACGTCGAGCACCACCGCATCCACCTTCTGCTCGTGGATGCAGCGCGTCGCCCCGATCGAGGACTGCAGCTCGAAGGCCTCATGCCCTGCTGCTTGCAGCGTGCTGCACAGCTGCTCGCGAGCGATGTCGTCATCGTCGATCACCAGGACGCGCATCTTGGGACGCTGAGAGGGCGAATCCGTCATGATGTGTGCTCGCTTCGCACATCAGATCCGGGGGCGCCCTCGTGGCTCGTACCGAGATTGGTTTTCATCGTTGGGCCCAGCTGGCGGGCGAATCAAGTTTGTCCCAGGCCAACCGGTACATTGGGAAGGGTGGGCGGCGCGGAATGAGATCGGTCCCTTTTTTTACGGCCAGCTTGCTGGCCGCGCTCGGGACGGCTTGCTCCAGCGACACGAGGCAAGGGCCTCATGTCACGTTGGGCGTGCTCTTGCCGTACACGGGCGGAGGTTCGGCCCTCTCCGCCAATCTGGAAAAGGGCAGTCTACTCGCGGTGGACGAGCTGAACCGCGCGGGCGGGGCCAACGGGGTGCCCGTCGAGATTCTCTTCGGCAATACCTTCAGCGACTCCGAGCGCGCCGTCGAGCAGGCTCGCGTGCTGGCCGAGCAGGGCGCCGTCGCCGTGATCGGTCCGGGCGGCGATGAGGGGGCGGAAGCAGTGTACGAGGGGCTCGCACAATACGGAGTGCCGCTGCTCTCGCCGCATGCTGCCGCGCTCCGCCCGGGCACGGGCACGACGGCCGCCCCGTGGTTTCGCATGGGCCCCAGCACCAAGGTGCTCGGCGAGAACCTGGCCAAGGTGGTGGCGGACTCGGGCACCGGGCATGTTGCCGCCGTGATCGCCGGCGACGTCTACCACGCAGAGCTGGGCGCGGCTTTCCGGGAGCGCTTCGCAGGCTTCGGCAGCGTCGACATGGCCGCCGAGATCGACGAGGACGCCATCGACTATGAGGCGTTGACCAAGCAGCTCTCCGATCAGCTGGACGCCGGGGTCGAGGGCGTGATGCTGGCGATGCAGCCGCGTCCGGCGGCGCGCCTGGCGACCGAGCTGGATGCGCGGCGCGGCGGCAAGCCCGCGCCCAAATGGTTCCTGACGCCGCGGCTCAAGACCGAGCTGCTGCTCGAGAACGCCAGCCCGGGCGCGTTCAGCGATGCGGTCGGCATCGCGCCCAAGGTGGAGACGCGCGGCGACTTCGAGCAGCGCTTCGCGGCGCGCTGGGGCGATAAGCCCTTCGATCCGACCTTTTACCAGTACGACGCGACCGTGGTCGCGCTGCTGGCGATGGATCGCGCCCTCGCGCGCGGCGACAGCTTGCCGGAGGGCATCCCGCAGGCGATCGAGGAAGTCGCTTCGTTCGGCGGTGTACTCGTCAACTGGGACGACTTCGGGCCGGCGCGCGATCTCAACCAGGCGCGCTCCAAGATGCAGTTCAGCGGGCTCACTGGACCCGTCATTCTCTCGAAGGACGGCTCCCGGATCATCGGCACCACCTCGCTCTGGGGCGTGCAGGACGAAGCAATCGTCGAGCGATGAGTCAACACACGACGGAAAGCAGCAGGTAAGATCAATGTTCAATGCGAGCGGGAGAGCCGCACTTTCGGCTCTCGTCTTGGCTACAGGGGCGATGGCCCTCGGGGTGGGGTGCAGTGACTCGAGCGACTCCGTCGACAACACCACCGGCACGGGCGGCGGTGGCAACAACCAGCAGCAGGAGACGCGCACGCTGAAGGTGGCGTCCTCCTGGTTCAGCGCCAGCGAGCAGGAAGCGCTGCAGGTCACGCTCTCGGCCTTCCAGGCGCAGACCGGCGCCAAGGTGGAAGTGGTGAAGCTGGAGCAGGGCCAGACGGAGCGCACTGCGCAGTACCAGAGCAGCGACTGGGACGTGGGGCAGGAGAACTTCTACAACCTCGCCAACTCGTTTGCGGACGGCAACGGCGGCTACACGGCGCTCGATCTCTCGGCCGAGAGCGAGCTGGCCGAGGGCCTGGCGAAGGTGTTCCCGGGCGTGCGCAGCGCGCTCACGGTCAACGGCCAGGTGATCGGCTTCCCGATGAACCTGCACCGCGAAAACACGCTGCACTACGTCAAGTCGCTGATGGCGAACCCGCCGACCACGCTGGACGGGCTGAAGCAGGTCTGTGACGACTATGTCGCCGGCGGCAGCACGGGCCCGAAGCCGCTCGCCATCGCCAAGGCCGACTGGGTGTACCGCATCCTGTTCGAGTCGATGTTGCCTGCGCCCGTGGTCTCCGGCACGGCGGATACTGTCTCCGCACGCGCGAACTTCGTCTCCGCGGGTGACGTGATCCAGTACTACCAGCAAAAGGGCTGCCTCTACGTCGCGGAGGACGAGCAGTCGTGGTCGGAAGCCGCGCAGGGGCTGTACGACGGCAAGGCCAAGATGTTCATTCACGGTGACTGGGCCAAGGGCTACCTGGTCCAGGTGGGCTGGAAGGCGGGCAGCGACTTCGACGTCGTTCCGGCGCCCGGCTCGGAAGGCGCGTTCTACTACGGCATCGATACCTTCGCCGTGAACAAGAACTCGCCCAACAAGGACCTGGCGATCCAGTTCGCCAAGATCGCGCTCAGCAACGCGGTGCAGGCGGGCTTCAGCGAGAAGAAGGGCTCGACGCCGGGCATCGTGTTCGACGACCCGGAGCACGCCTTCAGCGACCCGTCGCTGAAGACGACCTATGCGCAGCTCTCGGCGGGCCTCAGCGCCGGGACCGCCGTGCCGGTGCCCCCGTGGATGGGCAACCAGGGCGGGCCGCTGATGGTCGGGCTGCGCGACGGCGCGAAGACCGCGGACCAGACGGCCACGGACTTCATGACTGTCTATCCCGCAAGCAACTGAGCGTCGCTC
>JAICTU010000201.1 GCA_025936205.1 Polyangiaceae bacterium
CACCAGCCAAAATGGTCCACGAAATCGGGCAGAGGTTTGTCTTTGCGCAGACCGCAGGCGTCGCCCAGTCGGGCTGCGACGGCGCGCGCGCCCTGCGCGCACAGCTCGAACGGATCCTCGCCGAGAGCGGCGAACAAGGCCAGCCCACCCGTGCCACCGAGGTGCGGATCCCCCGTCTCCGCGAGCAACTCCAGGCGCCCTTCGGGGTGACCCCGCAGGGAGAATCGGAATGGCTCGTCGAGCAGCGGCACCAGGATCAGCCATCCTCCTGCGGACAGCTCGGCGATCAGAAACTGAGTTTCCGCGGGCACATCCGCGAGCCGGGTCCCCACCGCGGGTTTCATCCAGTAGGGCTCATAGCGATGGCACACGCCGAAACGGCGCAGCGCGAGCAACTTGCCCGCGTTGAACAGCAAGCGCGAGGCGCTGCGCGAAGCCCGGGCGCGCAAAAACACGCCCAGCCCCAGCGCATCGGCCTCGACGCTCAGGCCGGAGTCCAGCTCCGCGAGCAGCAGTCGTTCCCCCGCTACCAGGCTCGTGCCCACGAGATCCAGCGGCATGCTATGTCACAGTAGTAGCCGAGCTACGCCCGGTCTGTCATGAGCTTCGCGTCTCACCCCGCGCTGATCCGCCTGCAGGGCGTGAACAAGTCGTATCAGAGCGGCGGCGCGTCCCTGCGCGTGCTCAAGGACCTCGACCTGACGATCCGCGAGGGCGAGCTGGTCAGCATCATGGGCTCTTCGGGCTCGGGTAAATCCACGTTGCTCAATATCCTCGGCTTGCTCGACGACTACGACACGGGCAGCTACCACCTGGGTGACACGCTGATTCAGAACCTCGGGGAGCGACGCGCCGCCCAGTATCGCAACCGTTTCATCGGATTTGTCTTCCAGTCGTTCAATTTGCTCGCGTTCAAGAGCGCCGTGGAGAACGTGGCGTTGCCGCTTTACTATCAAGGCGTCCCGCGCAAGGAGCGCAATCGGCTGGCTCGCGAGT
This sequence comes from Polyangiaceae bacterium, assembly GCA_025936205.1. The sequence continues at coordinate 997 of JAICTU010000201.1, forward strand.
ACCTGCGCAAGGTCGATCTCGAAGATCGGGCGGAGCACCTGCCCAGCCAGCTCTCGGGCGGTCAAAAGCAGCGCGTCGCGATCGCGCGTGCGCTGATCGCCAAGCCCCGGCTGCTGCTCGCCGACGAACCGACGGGGGCGCTCGACTCGGACACCTCGGTGCAGCTCATGGAGCTGCTGCGCGCCATCAATCGACAGGGCATCACCATGGTCATCGTCACGCATGAGCCGGACATTGCGGCACGCACGGACCGCGTCATCACCCTGCGCGACGGGCGCATCTTGCGCGCCACCAGCTGAACATGGACAGCTGATCATGGATACGTGGCACGAAGTCTTCGAGGTACTGCGGCGCAACAAGCTGCGCGCGAGCCTGACCGGGTCCAGCGTCGCCTGGGGTATCTTCCTTCTGGTGTTGCTGATCGCTGCCGGCAACGGGCTGCGGCACGGTGTGGAGTGGGAGTTCCGGGATGACGCCACCAATTCCGTGTCGCTGCGCCGTGGCAAGACCTCGCTGCCATTTCAAGGGCACGCGCCAGGGCGCACCGTGTATCTGCAGAACGCCGACCTGGAGGCCTTGCGCGCGGAGGTGCCGGGCGTGGATCACATGACGGGGCGCTTCTTCCTCTGGGGCGTCACGCCCATCAGCCGCGGCAATCGCAGTGCCGGGTTCGACGTGCGAGGCTGCCACCCGGATCATCAGTTCCTGGAGCAGACGATCATCGTCGCCGGGCGCTACATCAATGAGCTCGACGTGAGCGAGCGGCGCAAGGTCGCCGTGATCGGCACTGCAGTAAAGAAAACCCTGTTCGGCGAGGGCGAAGACGCGCTCGGTCAAATGATCAACCTGCGCGGGGTCAATTACCAGGTCATCGGGCTGTTCGACGACGTTGGGGGGGAGGGGGAGGTGCGCCGGGTCTACATCCCGCTCTCGACCGCGCAGGCTTTGTACAAGGGCGGCGACACCATGCACCAGATCTGGTTTACGACCGGCAGCGCGAGCGTCGCAGAGAGCGAGGCCATGGTCGCCCGCAGCCGCCAGCTGATCGCCGAACGCCACCATTTTGACCCCAACGACCGGCGTGCCGTGCCGGCGAGCAATAACCTGCTGCGCTTTCGCCAGCTCATGGATGTGTTCGACTGGGTGCGCGCGTTCGTGTGGGTGGTGGGCATCGGGACCTTGTTCGCGGGCATTGTGGGCGTGAGCAACATCATGATCATCTCGGTCCAGGAGCGCACCCTGGAGATCGGCATCCGCAAAGCGATCGGTGCGCCGCCGAGCTCGATCGTGGGGATGATCTTGCTCGAGGCCTTGCTGCTCACGTCGCTCGCGGGCTATCTGGGCTTGATCGCGGGCGTGGGCCTGGTGGAGGCGTTCCGGCGCTATCTGCCGGAGAACGACTACATCCGAAATCCGACGGTCGACGTGCGCGTGGCCGTGGTAGCTACCCTGGTGTTGATCGCGGCGGGCGCGCTCGCGGGGCTCCTGCCGGCGCTGGCGGCGGCTCGCGTGAGGCCGGTCGTCGCCATGCGCAACGCCCAGGCCTGAAAAGGGACGGCAACAGGGACCACGCATGCTCGACCTCGACACCTGGCACGAAGTCTTCTCCACGCTGCAGAAGAACGTGCTGCGCACGCTGATGACCGCCTGGGGCGTGTTCTGGGGCGCGTTCATGCTGGTGATCATGCTGGGCATTGGCCGCGGGCTGGAAGATGGCGTCACGCGCAACATGGCCTCGCTCTCCGCGAACAATGTGTACCTCTGGGGCGGGCGCAGTTCGGTGCCGCACGCCGGGCTCGCGCTCGGGCGCCCGCTCCGCCTCGACCTCCAGGACGTGGCGGAGGTGCAGCAGCTACCCGGTGCGGTCGCCGTGACTCCCAGCATCGAGCTAGGAGGTTGGCGCCAGGGAACAAATATCGCCTACGGCGACAAGGTCAGCAGCTTTGGCCTGCGCGGGGAGGCTCCGCAGTATCTCGAGGTGCAGGTGGACCGCCCGTATCTCGGGCGTTTCATCAACGAGACGGACATGGCCGAGCGGCGCAAGGTGGTCGTGATCGGCGAGGAAGTGCGTCGTCAGCTCATTCCCGATGCCATCTTGCCGATCGGCGAGTACCTACAGATCCGCGGCGTATACTTTCAAATCGTGGGCGTGATCGCCTCGCTGCAAGGCGGCGATGACGCCGAGCGCGTCAACAACAGCGTGTTCGTGCCCTTCAGCACCTTCCAGACTGCCTTCAACGGCCGGGGCCGTGTGGGCGTCATCGGCGTGCGTCTCGACCAGGGCGCGGACTCCGAGCAGTTCGAGCAGAGCGCGCGGCGCCTGCTGGCGGCGCGGCACCGCGCAGCGCCCGAGGATCCCCAGGCGGTCGGCTCCTTCAATCTGTCCAAGCAGACGCAACGTGTGGTGAGCCTGTTTCGTGGTGTGAGCGCTTTCGTGTGGTTCGTGTGTATCTGCACGCTGCTCGCCGGCGCGCTGGGCGTGAGCAACATCATGCTGATCAGCGTCAAGGAGCGCACGCGCGAGTTCGGGGTGCGCAAGGCGCTCGGGGCGACGCCGGGGTCCGTGATCCGCCTGGTGCTGCAGGAGGCGTGCGTGCTCACCGGGCTGGCAGGCTACCTGGGGGTGGTGGCGGGCGTGCTCGGGCTGGAGCTGATGTCCCGCCATGCCAGCTCGCAGCAGGGGCCGCTCGCGCCGCCCAGCGTCGACTTGGGGGTTGCCTCGTGCGCGACTTTGGTGTTGGTGTTTGCTGGTCTGCTGGCGGGGATCGCGCCCGCGCGGCACGCCGCGCGCATTCGCCCCGTCGTGGCTCTGAGGTCAGAATGATTCGTCGTATCCTGCCCTGGCTGCTGTCCGTGACCATCCTGGGACTGTTCACCTGGACGCTGGTCTTCCTGTACCAGAAGTCCAAGGAGGCCCCTCAGGTCTTCAAGACGGCGAGCCCGGAGCTGCGCAGCATCGTGCAGAAGACGGTGGCGGCGGGAGCGATCGTGCCGCGCCGTGAGGTGAGCATCAAGCCAAGAGTGTCGGGCATCATCCAGCGGCTGGCGGTGGCGCCGGGCCAGCTGGTGCACGCCGGCGACGAGATCGCGGAGATCAAGATCGTCCCCAACGTGGTCAACCTGAATGCGGCCGAGGCGCGGCTCGCCGCGGCCCAGATCAGCGTCAAGACCCGCAAGCGGGAGTATGAGCGGCTGCGGGAGCTGAAGAAGCAGCAGCTCGTGGCCGACGCCGAATACAACCGTAGCGAGCTCGACTACAACCTGGCCGAGCAAGAGCTCACCGCGGCGGGCAGCAACTTGCAGCTGATCAAGGATGGCGCGATCCGGGGCTCGGGCAAGATCTCCAACGTCGTCACCTCCACGCTCGAAGGCATGATCATCGATGTTCCCGTCAAGGAGGGCGCATCTGTGATCGAGACCAACAACTTCAACGAGGGCACTTCGATCGCGTCCGTGGCAGACATGCAGGACATGATCTTCTCCGGCTTCGTCGATGAGAGCGAGGTCGGCAAGCTCACGGAAGGCATGCCGGTCAGCATCACCATCGGCGCGCTCACGGGACAGAAATTCGACGGAAGGCTGGAGTATATCGCGCCCAAGGGCACCAATCACGACGGCACCATCGAGTTCGAGGTGCGCGCGGCGCTCACGATCCCGCCCGGCAGCTTCGTGCGCGCGAACTACAGCGCGAACGCCGATATCATCCTGGATCGGCGCGAGCGAGTGCTGGCCATCAACGAGCGGTTGCTGCAATTCGAAGGCAGCCGGCCCTTCGTCGAGGTGCAGAGCACGGCTGCGGAGCCGGCATACGAGAAGCGCTTCGTAGAGCTGGGCTTGAGCGACGGAGTGCAGGTCGAGGTCTTGAGGGGGCTCACGGCGCAGGACAAGATCAAGGTGCCGGTGGGAGTCTCGGCGCCCGCGCCCAAGGGCGGTTGAGCTCGCCACGAACTACGCTTGTAGTTGACGGCTGGCACGCCCGTGAACTACACATGTAGTCATGAAATTGCGCTCCGTCTGCGTACTGATCGCTCTGCTTCCGGGCAGCGTTGGCTGCATCCGTCCGAACGCATTGAGCCTGGAGTCGTCCGGCTCCGCGTTGCTCGTGCAGCGCGCGGGGCTGTACCCGGAGACGCTGGAATACGACGCCCGACGCGACCAGTTCCTGGTGGGCTCCTTCCGCGAAGGCGCGGTTTACGCGATCGACAGTGCCGGTCGCGCCACGCGCATCGTCGATGATCCGCGGCTCTGCTCCGTACTCGGCATCGCGATCGACGGTCCGCGCAACCGACTCTGGGCCGTCAACTCCGACCTCGGCGCATGTGCGCGCCCCTCGTTGGCCGGTCCCAAGCGGTTGGCCGGGGTCGGCGTCTATGACCTGTCGAGTGGGGAGCCGCTGCTCTACGCCGACCTGGCGCCGCTCGTGCCTGGGCCGCACTTGCTGAACGGTCTCGCACTCGATGCCGCGGGCAATGCCTACATCACCGATAGCCTGTCGCCGGCGATCTATGAGGTCGACGCCGCGGGTAACCCCTCGCTGTTCCTGCAGAGTGCCCAGTTCACGGGCGAGGGTATCAACCTGAACGGCGTCGTCGTCCATCCGGATGGCTACCTGCTCGTGATCAAGAAGAGCGATGGAAGCCTGTTCAAGGTCCCGTTGAACGAACCCACGCGCTTCTCGCGCGTGGCGATCACAGAGCGCTTCGTCGGCGGCGACGGGCTCGTGCTGACGGGAAGGCGCGAGCTGCTGATCGTCTCCAATCAGGTGCCCCATCAGGCCGCCAACTCCGCCTCGGCGCTGTCGAGTGACGACGGGTGGGCGAGCGCGGTGCTGCGCGCGGTCGAGCCGCTCGGAAACTCGTACCCCACCACGGCGGTGCTGCGGGGCGACGGGCTCTACGTCGTGCAAAGCCAGCTCGACGAGCTCATTCAGGCCCCGCCGGAGCGCAAAGCCGGGCTGCACGCCCGGGCAACGATCCGCCGGATCGGCAGCGTCGTGCCCTGAATCAGGGGTAGGGCTCGCAGCTGTCGCGCGCCGAGCGGCACCAGAATATGCCCCCTGCCGCTCACAGTTAAGCCGCCCCGGGGTGTCACTAGTGCAGGGCAGCGGGGGCGACGTATTGGGGGGTGCCAGCTGCGAGCTTTCGCTCGAGGGGAGGGGAAATGTCGTACGTCACACCCGTGCTCGGCCACGCCCGGGGCGGTTTAACTGCCGGGCTCGGCTCGATCGTGGTGTCGCTGGCTCTGGCTGGCTGCAGCGAATCCAGCCACGAGGCGGCGGGTCCGCTCGGGCAGCTGTCACTGCGGCTGGCGGCGGTGAGCGCAAAGGCAGAAGAGTATCTGCTCACGGACGCCACGTTTCACTACTCGGGCGCCTCCGAGGGAATCATCGAGGTGCCGGAAGGCGACCCGAGCTTTCGTACCATCTTGCCCGCGGGAGACTACGGCATCGAGCTGCTCGATGGCTGGCGGCTGCAGCGCAACAGCGCAGCGGGCTTCGTGCCGGTCGCGGCAGAGCTCGTCTCGGACAACCCCGCGCCGTTCAGCATCCAGGCCTCGCAGGTGTCACCACTATCGTTCCAATTCAGGACCGGCGCAGGCCTCGTCGGCAGCGAGGGTGTGCTCGATCTCAGCGTCGGCGTCGACGACTCGGAGGATGCGACGGCCGGCAATGGCTGCCCGAACGAGCTCTGCGGTCCGATCAGCATCGACTTCGAGGACCAAGCTCCCGGGACCGTGATCAGCGATCAATACGCGGGCTATCTGAGCTTCTCGACGCCCGCCGAGGCCCCGGTGGTGGTGCGCGTAATCGCCCCCAGTGCTGGTCACGCGCTGTGTGCGGACACACCGGACACGACGCAATGCCACTTCGAGATGGACCTCACCTTCACGCGGCCTGTCGAGGGGCTGTCGCTATCAGTTCTGAACTCTTCGAGGACGATCGTGACACACGGTTCGGGGATCGCCACCCGAACCGTGCTCAGCACGTCGCTGCAGAGCTTTGCTGATCTGCACGAGGTGACCCGCGTTCAGTTCACGCCCATCGGACCCCTGGGCAGCATTCGTTCACTCGGTTTCAGCGTGATCCCGCGCGTGGACTGAGTCCGAACGGGCGCGGCGCCGGAAATTCCTCGAAATTCTCGTTTGCTTGCCGCTCCGGGGCCGTTCAAAACCGGAACGGTCGCGGCAGCACGCTGCAAGCACTCGTCTCGATCCGTTCAAAAAAGATCGGCTGCGGTCACGTTTTGTGCGCCCCAGGTGACCGATCGGGGCAAGTGCGGACACTAGTGGATTGAACGGCGCCTCACGCCGTTCGCTTGGGTGCCCCTGAGATCAGGGCTGCGCGCTGCTGCTCACCAGCCTCGGAGCGAGCTTCCGCTTGTCGCGGCGGGCACCGCTTAGAAGTGCAAAGAAAGCTGGGGACCTGACACCCCCGTCAATGGAGGACTCTGTGACAAAGTCTGTGACGCATCAGTTTGTGATGAAACACCGCGGCCTGCTGAAGCTTCGCTCGCTCAGCATCGCCGCCGGCGCTGCCGTGCTCGCTCTCGCGTGCGGCGCCGACGACAGCAACAACCAGGAAGAACAGAAGCCCGTCGATGTTCAGCGCGAAGATCCCTGCGCGAACCCGCTCAACGCGGAGTGCCCGACGAATCAGCCCAAGAAAGACGACAGCGTCTCGAGCGGCGGAGGGCCTACAGCGATGGGCGATACCAAGAAGCCTGACCCGCCGCCAGCGGTCGATGAAAAAGCGGCAGCGGAGAACGTACTCAAGGCCAAGTGCGGCTATTGCCATGGCACGAACCTCACGCAGGAGTCAGCCAAGGCCGGCATGAACTACATCGACGACATCGACAAGCTGGTCGCGGCCGGCAAGATCATTCCGATGAACAGTGCCGGCTCCAAGGTCATTCAACGCATGGTGCGCAAGGAAATGCCGCCGCCCGGCTCCGGGTATGATCTCGTCTCCGATGCGGAGATTCAGATTGTCGCCGCTTACATCGACAATCCACGCTACTGGGGCGGCATCCCCGACTCGAACTGCGTGGACGAAGGGCAGGTGATCGGCTTCGATCAACTGTACCAGGACGTCAACCGCGATCTTTCCGGAGAGGACAAGGACGACCGGGTCTTCTACCGCTACATCTCGCTCAGCAACCGCTTCACGGCCGGCGTCTGCGCTCCGGCGCTGGATGGCGACCGCAACGCCATGACCAAGATGATGAACATGCTCTCCATCAAGGCCAAGGTGGGCAAGCTGACGCCGGTGAACCAGACGCAGACGCTGTACCGTATCGATCTGCGCGACTTCGACTGGGATCGCGCGATCCAGGTCGAAAACGAGCCATTTGATGATGTCTGGGAGGCGATCATCGACGGCAATCCCTACGCCGTGCCCTTCGTCGGTGACGACGCCGACGACGCCAGGGCGGACACCGGCACGGACGTTCCGGTGATGTTCGCGGACCAGATCATGAACGTCGCCACCATCGGCAACCTTTACTACGCGATCATCGACGTCGACATCAACCAGACGCTGGGTACGTTCATCAGCCAGAAGCTCGGCGTCAACATCCAGGAGGACATCGAGAACCTGGACGCCATTCGCGCTGGCACGACGAAATCGATCGTGTCGCGGCAGGATCGGCTGGTGGAGCGCCACGACCTCGTGGTGCGGAACGGGGCGCTGTGGCAGAGCTTTGACTTTGAGGCGGGGGACGCCAACCAGAGCATCTTTCAAGACCCGTTCGGGTTCACTCCAGGCGGCAGTGAAGCCATCTTCACCTTGCCCAACGGGATGCTCGCGTACATCATCGCAGACGCGAACGATCGGATCGTCGAGGACTCGGACATCTTGCTCGACACCAGCCAGGACAATCACCGGGCCATCACCTCGGTCTCCTGCTCCAACTGCCACGCCGCTGGCTTCATCCCGGTGAAGGACGAGGTAGAGCCGATTGCTCGGGCGAATGCGCGCCAGATCGGTCTCGACAACGACGAAGTCGAGCAGCTGGAAGAGATCTACGTGAAGCCGGACGCCTTCGCGCAACAGGTCAAGTCGGACAGCGCCACCTTCTACCAGCGTGCTCTCCAGGCGGCGGACCTGCCGATCGAGGGCGGTGATCCCGTCGGGCGCGTGTTCGTCCGCTTCGAGGACGACGTTCGACTCGAGGATGCTGCCGGCGATCTGGGCCTGACCCCGGATGAGCTGGCAGACAACATCGATCTGCTCGATCCGGTGCTCAGCGTGCTGAAGCCCTCCAGGGCGGCGCCCAGTGTCGGCCAGATCGATCGCGACGATTTCACCGCACAGTTCATCGGGGCCCTGTGCTTCCTGTCGAACTCCAGCGAGAACGCGCCCGATCCGGCGCTCTGCGAGGCGGTGGTCGACAATTGAGCGAGACTTAGCGGGGTTTGAGGTCCCCCCGCCACGGCGTTCTCCGGAGAGAGGTTCTCGGGAGAATGTCACTTCACAGAGTAGTAGGTCTGAGTGTGATGGTAGCCGGACCCGCAACGGTCTGGCGCTCTGGCACCCCAAACTGGAAACGGTTTGGGGTGCGCGGGCTTTGTGCGGGCGAGCCTCAGCGAGCGGCGCGCCAGGCCTATGGGGCGGAGCGCTCGCACGCCAGCAAGCGGGCGTAGTACTTCGCGGCGGGGCCACCGCGCTCGATCAAGGCTGCAGCGCGGTGTTGGGTCTCATACGCACGCCGTACGCGCAGCACGCGGGCTTCTTCCAGCTGCAGCACGCGCAGCTGGTCGTAGAGGGCGGCGGTGCGCGCGTTCTGCTCGGCGCGTGCCCGGGCTTCGCTCGATGTCGTCAGCGCGCTCTCGATCGCGCGCCGGTTGTTGTCGAAGGTGGCGTCAAAGTCGGGATGGAACGGATCATCGAGCACCGGCCAGCGTTCGAGCAGCAAGGTCGTTTCATCGGCTTCTCGCGCAGCTAGCGCGTCCTCCGCCTGGTCGATGCTGTCCTCGAGACTTTCGATCTGATGACCGAGCTCGCTCCAGCGCTGCTCGACGGCACGTTCGTTGGCTAGCCCCAGAGCCGCGCCGAGCTGTCGCGCCACTGCCGCCGCTTCTGGCGCCAGCGTCGGATCCAGCGCCCGGCCACCACGCGGCATCGCGGGCGCGGCAGCCCGGTTACTCGTGGCGTGGCGGAGCCAGCGTTCCGAGGTGGTTGTCGGAACATCGAACGATAGGGCCTCGATGCTGGCCCAGGTATGCGCGTCGAGCAGTCCGATCTTGCCGTCGTGGTCGAAGTCAGCGGCGTCGAGGCCGAGCGGTGTGCCGTCTTTGCGTTTGCCGGAAAGCGCGAGCACGAAGTGCAAGCCGTAGCTCTCTTGCGCGCGTCGATCGGGATTGGGGTCGCAGCCGCTGGTCTCGCGATCCCAGGTGCCCGCGAATAGGCCGCAGCGCGGCACGCTGGAAGGCTGCGCTGTCTTTGCATCGGCATGAGCAAACGCCAGCTCCGCAAAGCCACCCGAAAAGCAAGAGGTCGCCACGAGCCGCAGCGGACGGCGATGCTGTTCATGCAGCTCGGCGAGCTGCGCGACCGTGAGCGATTTGCCTCCCCAGAGCGCGACCGAGTTGCTGCGGGGATCCGATCCCTGATCGCCGTGCGCCGCGATGTGCACGAGCAGTGGCGGCCCGTCCTGGGCGAGCGCGGCCGAGAGCCGTGCCTCGATGTTCTCCAGCGTGGCTCGTTCGGCAGTGAAGCGCGGCGCGCGATAGCGGCTTTGCCGGCCGATGCGCGGCGCGAAGAGCTCGCCCAGTGCCAGCTTGATCGCGTCTCCTTTGGCCATCGGATCCAGCTCGCGCACGCTCTCCGAAGCACTGCCGCCGGCAAACAGCACCAAGCCCGGCTCGGGCAGGGTGCGGCGTACGAGATCGATGTCCTGCTCCAGCGAGACTTCGTTGTTCTCGGGAGTAGGGCCGCCGCCAATCGCGAGGAAGCGGATGGGACCGCTGGGAGCGGCGGGGGCAGACGGCGGCGCCGGCGGCGAAGCCACGGGAGCCGGGACGACCGGCGGGGCCAGAGGGGGTACGGGCGCAGGGGATGAGCCGGCCCCGCTGGGGCTGGAGGCTTTGGTGCAAGCCGGGAACGCGAGCGCCAGTCCCAGGCAGGCGGCTCTGGCGAGGCGCTTCATTCGGCTCTCATCTTGCCACTTCGCCGGCCGGGGAGGCTAGCCCGGGAAGTCCGCTCCCCGGCGGGTACGACACGCGCGCCGATACAGCGCCTCGTACTCGGCCGCCGCTCGCTCCCAGCTGAAATCCTGCCTCATCCCGTTTTCTCGCAAGCGCGCGAAATGTTCCGGCCGATCGTAGTAGGTCGACAGCCCCCAGCCGATCGTGTTCGCCAGCGAGTCGACGTTCAGGTCATCGAAGCTGAAACCCGTGCCGCTGCCATCGGCCTCGTTGTAGTTCTGCACGGTGTCGGCGAGGCCGCCGGTGCGCCGCACGATGGGGACCGTGCCATAGCGCAGGCTGTACATCTGGTTGAGCCCGCAGGGCTCGAAGCGCGACGGCATCACAAATAAGTCCGAACCGGCCTCGATGCGATGAGCCAGCGCATCGTTGAAGCCAATCACGGCGCGGAAGCGATCACCTCGCCAGTAGCTCTGCTCAGCAAAGTACTGCTCGGCGTCGCTGTCGCCCGTGCCGAGCAGCACCATCTGCAGATTCCAGTCGAGCAGGCGCCCGAGGCTATGCGCGAGCACGTCGAAACCCTTCTGATGTGTCAGCCTGCCGATCACCCCGATCAGCGCCTTGCTCGCGTCGACCGGTAAGCCCAGCTCTTGTTGCAGAGCCAGCTTGCACTTCGCCTTGCCAGACAGATCGCGGGCATCGAAGTGCTCCGGCAAATGGGGATCCGTCGCCGGATTCCACTCGCCGACGTCGATGCCGTTGAGGATCCCCACCAGATCGTTGCTGCGCCGCGCCAGCATTCCGTCGAGCCCATAGCCGAACGCCGAGGTCTGAATCTCGCGGCAGTAGGTGGGGCTGACCGTCGTGAGCAGCGTCGAGTGCACCAGCGCCGCCTTCATCAGGTTCATGTCACCGAAGTGTTCAAACTCCCCGGCGTTGTAGTGCTCGCGCCCGAGGCCCGTGATGAACATGGCGCCGGGCTCGTGAACGCCTTGGTACGCCATGTTGTGGATGGTGAACACCGTCGCCGAGCCGTGGAGCGGCCCGCCCCACTCCACGGTGTTGATGTACACGGGCACCAGCGCGGCTTGCCAGTCGTGCGCATGCACCACGTCCGGAATGAAGCCGATGGCCTTGCACAACTCCAGCGATGCCCGGCAGAAAAAGACGAAGCGCTCCAGGTTGTCCGAGTAGGCGTCACCGGGGGGCCCGTACAGGTGCGGGCGGTCGTAGTAGTTGTGATGCTCGATGAAATAGATGGGGACATCGCTGCCGGGCAGCTTGCCCAGACGCACGCCGGCTCGCCCTTTGCCGTAGTACATCGGCACCGAGAGCGTTCCGTCGAGCCGCTCCTGATCGTTCCACGGCACACCGCCGTACAGCGGCATCACCACACGAACATCGATACCCCTGCGGGACAAGGCTTTGGGGAGCGCGCCGATGACGTCGGCCAGGCCGCCCGTCTTGCGAAACGGCGAGACCTCCGAGGCCACGAAGAGCACACGCAGGCGCGGCCCCTGCGGCACCGGAGCCGTCAGCTCATTGATCGGCATTCTGTCGTCGTTGCTGGCTGCCATCGTCCCGGAGACCCGGGACTAGGGGCGCGCGGGCCCCCCTCGAGCGCGCTGCCGAGGAACCGAGTCAGGCGCGCTCATCACATGGCGTAGAGCCGATAGTCAACGTCCGGGAACAGATTGTCCCGACTTTCCAGGTCGGCCACGATGTTCGGATCGAGCTTTCCGGCGTTCAGGTCCTCGAACAGCTGCGTGAACTGGATCACGTGCTCGTTGAAGCGCCGCGTCGCGTAAGGAACAGTCGTTCCGGTCGACATGATGAATGGCCAGTCGCTCGACTGAAGCAGGAGCAGCTCACGGGCAGCCTGCCGCAACGCGCGCCGTTCCAGCTCGGTCTTGGGATCGCCGAAGCGCCGCGCCAGGTCGACCATGCGTTCGCTGGCCATGTGCAGGTGCCGCCAGAGCCAGGCGTTGCTCTCGTTCAGCCACTGCTCATTGTAGCCATTCTTACCCCAGGACGACGCGCAGGGCGTGGCGACCTGATTCACCGGGTGGCGGTCCAGGTAGTCGCCCGGCGTGATGGGCTGGATGGTGTGCTGATCGTGATGCAACTGACGAAACACATCGTCCAGGAAGATCGGGCCTTCGAACCACCAGTGCCCGTACAGCTCTGCGTCATACGGGCTGACCACGATGGGTGGGCGATCCATGCCGGCACCGATTCGTTGGATCTGCTTCTCCAGCTCGCCTCGGAAGTGCGAGGCATGGAGCCCCGCGCGCCCGCGCGCCGCGTCTGGATCGTACACCCACTTGTCGTGCAACTGCGCGTGGGTGATCGCATGATACTTGAAGCCCGTGTACAAGCGGTGCCCCTCCGGATGGATGTGCGGGGCGATGTACTCGAGCGGCATGTCGAAGCCGATGTCGCGATAGAAATCGCGATAGTGCGGGTCGCCGGGATAGCCGTGCTCGGCGCTCCAGACCTGTTCGGAGGATTCGGTGTCGCGCGCGAAAGCGGCCACGCCGGTGGGACAGAACATGGGGGCGTACACGTCGTATTGCGGGGGCGAATCGGCGAAACGCAGCGCGTGCGTATCTACGAAGAAGTAGCGGATGCCCGCTTCGCGCAGCAGCTCATCGACGCCCGGTACGAAGCCACATTCACCCAGCCACATGCCGCGCGTGCGCCGCCCGAAGTGCCGCTCATACAGATCCGCGGCCGTGTGCACCTGCGCCCGCATCGCCGCCCAGTTGCGATCCATCAGTGGAAAGAACGCGTGCGTGGCGGTCGAGGTGATCACCTCCAGGTAGCCGGCGTCCTGCAGCTTGCGGAAGGCCTGCACCAAATTCCCATCGTGGCAGCGCCAGGTGTGGCGCAGGCTACCGAAGCGATCCCGATACATCTGCGCGAGCCGCTGGTAGTGCGGCTCCGAAGCGGTGCGTTCGAGCTCCTTCTCGGAGAGCCGGATCAGATCGTCCAGGTGCTCGGCAAAGCGCGACTTCAGCAGATCATCAGTGAGCATGCTGATCAGCGGCGGTGAGAGCGATACGGTGCAGCGATACGGGATACGGTCGGATGCCAATCCCTCGAACATCTGCAGGAGCGGCAGATAGGTACCCGTGATGGCCTCATAGAGCCAGCGCTCCTCCATCACGGTGGGGTCTTCCGGGTGCCGCACGAATGGCAGATGAGCGTGCAGAACGAGGCTGAAATATCCTTGCGCCACTGGCTCAGTCCTTCTTGATCGCGGGGTAGAGGCTCGGGCTGCGGGCTGGCCCAATAGAAGATGTCCCCGCCGAAGCATCCCCGTTCCCTGCTTCTCGGTTGATTCTTTGCTCGCTGGCGCCGCCCAGCCGGCGCTCGCTCGCACCACGCCGCTCACTGGCGCCGCCCAGCCGGCGTTCGCTGGCGCCCAGCATGCGCAGCTCGCTCTGACCCATCAGGCGGCGCTCGCTCGCGCCCCGCATCCGGACTTCGCTCTGCCCGGCCATGCGCAGCTCACTCTGGCCCATCAGGCGGCGCTCGCTCGCGCCCCGGACGACATACAGACTGGCACCCATGAAGCGGCTCTCGCTGGCGCCGCCCAGCCGGCGTTCGCTCGCGCCGAGGAAGAACACCTCAGAGGCGCCGCGCAGCCGCAGCTCGCTCGCGCCGAGCGGCAAGCGCTCACTGGCACCTGCCCTGAAGAGCCCACCCGCGGCCGGACTCCTGGGATCGAGACTCCCGGCGTCGAGAGTGCGGGGATCGAGCGGCTCACCCGGTCGGGTGGCAACGCTCAGCCACGAGCGGTGCACCTCCCAGCGAGCCAGCACGCGGTGCTCGGAGCGCGGATTGATGCCCCGGATCACCACCTGCCAGGGCCCGTGCAGCACCCGTACCTGCTCTCCCGAGCGAAACACCTGGCGCGGCCCCTCGTAGTGCTCCACCGAGGGCCCGCTGATCTGCGTGGGATATGTAAATGGACCGGCTTGCCAGGCGCTCTCGACAGGGCCCGATTCCCATTGAAAGCTTGCCAGCCCGAACTGCTC
>JAICTU010000286.1 GCA_025936205.1 Polyangiaceae bacterium
GGAGCTGCCGGATCCGTTGCCCGCGCTGGCGCGCCAGGGCGCTCTGCTGCGAGGCTCGGTGCTGGCGCTCGACCCAGGGCGCGCCGGCGTCGGGCTGGGCTCGCGGATCGACCGGGCGCGGGCCAGCGTGCGGGCGCGCATCGAGGCCACTTTTTCGCCGCCGGCGCGCGGCATGGCGCGCGCGCTGGTGCTCGGAGAGTCGGATCTCGACAGCAGCGACGAAGCGGCCTTTCGTCGCAGCGGGCTGTCTCACCTGCTGGCGGTCAGCGGGACGCACCTGGTGTTCGCCGTGCTCGGGGTATTGCGCGCGCTGGACGCGCTGCTGCGGCGCTGGCCGTGGCTCGTCGTGCGCTGCGACGTGCGGCGCCTGGCGGCGCTGATCGGTCTGCTGCTGGCGCCTCTGTACGCGGATTTCTCGGGCGGCAGCGGCTCGGCGTGGCGCGCCGCCTTCATGCTGCTCGGAGTGCTGGGAGCGCGCGCGCTCGGGCGCCAGGTCCAGCCGAGCCGCGTGCTCGCGCTGTCGATCGGCCTGGGCTGGCTGTGCGACGGGCTCGTGGTGTTCGATCCCTCCTTTCTCTTGTCGCTGGCGGCCACCATCGGCCTGTTGCTCGCGGGCGAGAGCGCGAGCCAGCACGCGCCGAGCGCGGCGGAGCTGGCAAGCCCTTGCCGCGTGGAGCTGCTCGAGCTGCTCAGCCGGATCAGCGCGGCCTCGCTCACCAGCATCGCGGCCTGCCTGCCCTGCCTGCCGATCTTGCTGTTGCTCAGCCCGGGGCTGAGCCTGGCCAGTGTGGCAGCCAATCTGCTGGCGGGGCCGCTCGGCGAGGTCGTGGCCTTGCCGTTGTGCCTGACGCATGCGATCGCGGCACCCTGGCCCGCTCTGGAGCGCGGCCTGGGGCTGGTGGCGTCCGGCGCGCTCCTGGTCTTGCGCGGCATCGCCCACCTCACGGCGGGTGTGGACTGGCTCTACTGCGCCCTGCCACCGCCGGGAGCGTGGCACATGGCCAGCATCGCGCTCGCTGCCGCCGGCTGGTTCGGCTGGCACGGGGAGAGCTGGCTCGGCTCGGCGAACGCGCCCAGCCTGCCGCGCGCGCTCGAGCGCTGGAACGCGGCGTTCGGCCCCTGGCGGGCCGTGCCCTGGCTGGCGGCTTGCACGGCGCTGTTCGGCTGCGCGGAGCTCGCGGTGCGGCGCGAGCACACCCCCGCCGCCGGGCACCTGCGCGTGACAGCGCTCGATGTCGGGCAAGGGGACGCCACGCTGATCGATCTGCCCGACGGGCGGCTGATGCTGATTGACGCCGGTGGTCTGCCGGGCGGCTCGCTCGACGTGGGCGAGCGCGTGATCTTGCCGGTGCTGCGCGCGCGCCGGCGCTCCCGGCTGGACATCGTCGTGCTCACGCATCCTCATCCCGATCACTACGGTGGGCTCGCAGCGCTCGGCTCAGCGGTGCCCATCGGCGAGTTCTGGTACGCGGGCGCAGGCGGAGGGGAAGGACCGGAGCTGTCGGCGTTGCTCGCGAACCTGAGCCGGCGCGCGCAGCGAGTCCGAACCGTGCCGGAGCTGTGCCAGCACGGAGCGCACGGCTCGAGCTACACGATCGACGTGCTCGCGCCTTGTCCGGCGGTGGCTCCGGAGCAGAGCCCCAACGATAACTCGCTGGTGCTGCGACTCCGATTCGGAGCCAAGGCCGCGCTGTTCGTGGGGGACGCCGAGCGCTGGGCGGAGGCGCGGCTGCTCCAGCAGGCGGGCGAGCTGCGCGCCGATCTGCTCAAGGTGGGTCACCACGGCAGCCGCAGCTCCAGCTCCGTTCCCTTCATCGAGCGTGTGCGGCCCTCGCTGGCGACCATCTCCTGCGGCGCCGGCAATCGCTTCGGGCATCCCCATCCCGAGACGCTCGCCACGCTGGCCAGCGCCGGGGTCCGGGTCCTACGCCTGGACCTGACGGGCAGCGTGCGCTGGGAAACAGACGGGGGAAGCGAGGTGCTGACGACCTTTCGTGACCCATGATGCCCCGCTTCGGGTGGGCGCGCAGAGTGAACATAGTGAAGCAGGGAAGTACTGAAGCAGCCGCTCGCTCACGGAGGGCGCGTGTATCCGAACGACACTGGCCCGTCACCCAAGCGCGTCGCTGCGCGGATCGAGGAGGCCTCTGTTCTGAAACGTGGCAGTGCGGCAGAGTGCGGCGGGAGGTCAGCGGCGAGTCAGGGAATTTTGCGCTGCTCCTCACCGAGTCGATCAGCGGCGTTGGCAACAGCGTTGCACTCACGGTTGCAGCCTTGAAATCGGCGCCTTGCAGAAAGGAAAAACTTAGCGCCGCCTGTTTTCCCCGTGCGATTCTTCGAGTACGAGAGATTCCGATCGTACGTCACCTGTAAATCACCCCGGGGGTTCGAGATGCTTCTCGATAAGGACGTGTTGAATACCGATGAGCAAGAACAGACGCGGGGGTCGCGATTTGAGGTCGCATCGGGTCATTGAAGGAACCGTCGGCTTTCACCGCCTCGCCGAAGGATCGGTGCTGTATCGCGCCGAAGGCACGGTGATCCTCGTCACGGCTTCGGTGGACGAGAACGTCCCCAAGTTCATGGAAGGTACGGGCCGTGGCTGGATCACTGCCGAGTACCAGATTCACCCGCGCGCCAACCCTTCGCGCAGAGAGCCCCGGGATGGTCGCAACAAGCCGCTGGCAGGGCGCTCGAAGGAGATCGAGCGTTTGATCGGCCGCAGCTTGCGCGCTGCCGTGCATCCCGAGCGCTTCGGCGAGCGCACGATCGTCATCGATTGTGACGTGCTCGAGGCCGACGGCGGTACGCGCACGGCATCGATCACAGGCGGCTGGGTGGCGCTCGCGCTGGCCTTCGACCGCCTGCGTGCCAAGGGCGTGCTGAAGGCGCCACCGCTGCGCGATCAAGTGGCGGCGATCAGCGTCGGCTATGTCGAGGGGGAGCTCGCGCTCGACCTCTGCTACGCGGAAGACAGCATTGCCCGCGTGGATCTCAACGCGGTGGGCACAGCGCGCGGCAACATCGTGGAGCTCCAGGGCACGGCCGAGGGGGAAGCGCTGCCCCGCGCCGACATGGACAGGATGATCGATCTATCGATGGTCGGCATCGCTTCGATGTGCGAGGTGCAACGCTCGATGCTGGCGAAGGCCGGCGTTTCGCTCGCACCATTGCTCTCCAGCTGAAGCGCACAGAGCCGCTGCGCGCCCCGATGCGCCGTGCCGCAACGCACGGCGCAGGCCCGGCCAAAATCAAGCCGCGCGTTCCGGCAGTAGCCGGAAGTGGCGCATGGCTTTGACGCGCGCGTCGAAGTCGCGTTCGTCCTCGCTGCTGAAGTCGCGGCGGCCGAAGCGGACCGCGAGGTAGATCTCGGTGAGCGCCAGCACTTCGGGGGCGAGCGGGTGGTTGAGATCCGCGAGCGCTCGCGCGTGAGCGAGGGGAGGGGTGCTGCTGGGCCGCGCTACGCCCAGGGCGCGCAGCACGTCTTCGAGCTGGCGGTAGAGGATGACCACGCGGGTGACCGCGGCGGGTTGGCCTGCGACCTGGCCCGGGCGCGTGCGGACGCGCTGGAGCTTGAGCTTGCGCCAGGCGAAGAAGAGTACGCCGCCGCCCACCAGCACCACGAACACCGGCGTGAGCATCTTGATGCGACCGGCGACGCGCGGCCCGCCCCACTCGTTGTAGCGTTGCTTGACCGAGCGGAAGAGCTCGATCTGTTGGTCCAGATCGTAGCCGACGACGTGGCGGCTCCAGCGCTGGGCAGCCGCCTCGATCACATCGCGCAGGAACGCGACGACGCCGGTCATCTCGCTGCGCGGCTGTGAGCCGGCAGGCGGCGTTGGATCAAAGCGGGTCCAGCCCGCGCCTTCGAGGTAGACCTCGACCCAGGAGTGCGCGTCCCCTTGGCGCACGGCGTAGAAGTCGCCGAAGCGGTTGTAGGTGCCGCCGATGAAGCCCGTCACGTTGCGTGTGGGGACACCCAGCGTGCGCAGCAGCATGGCCATGGCGGTCGAATAGAACTCGCAGTGCCCGGCCTTGGACACGAACAGGAAGTGGAGCAAGGGCTGGGCAGCGGCGCCCGAGGGCGAGTCGAGATCGTAGCGATACTCGCTGCGCAGGTGCTCTTCGACGACGTGCGCCAGGTCGCGGTCTTGGGTGAACGACCCTGCCCAGCGTTTGGCCAGCCCCTTCAGCTGGTCGTAGATGGCTGGGGGCACCTCCAGGTAGCGATCCATTTCAGCGGCAGGCAGCATGCCGGGGCGCGAGCTGCGCCCGCGGTACACGGCGTATTGCAGCCCGCGTTCTTCGATGCGCTCGTATTTGTATTCGCCATCGGTTGCGCCCGTGATCTTCGGTCCCTTGAGGGAGATGCCCTCGCCAGGCTCCAGCACGCGAAAGCCCACGGCGTCCGCCGGCAGGAAGATGATCGGCGGGTTGATCGGCTCGAGATCGATGGTCATCTCCAGCTTGCTGTTGCCCGGGCCGCCCGCGAGCCAGAAGAAGCTGCCGTCCTGGGGCAGCGTCTGGTGCTGGGGGCGGGTGCGTGTCCAGGCGGCGCCATCGTAGTGGTCGAAGGACGTGCCGCGCAGGTACATGGCCATGCGCGCCGCGGGGGTAGCGTTGCTGTCCGTCATGTGCACGCGCATGGCGATCGTCGGATCGCTGCGCAGCTTGCCGACGCTGCCCAGGTCCACGCGCGTCGAAACCCCGATCAGGCGGCTCGAGCGGTGGTGATTGAGCAGCAGCAGCGAGAGCCCGACGCGCGGGAAGAGCAGAAACAGCAGCGCAGTGAAGATGAAGACCGGGATCGAGAGGCTGCACGTGACCAGCAAGAAGCCGCGGCTGATCACGCGCCGGCTGCGCAAGATGCGGGGCACGTCCACGGGTAAGCCGGTGCGGTCGCGCGCGCCCTGCCGGTAGTTGCCCTCGACCTCGCGGCGGAGATGGCTCAAGACCAGCGCGCCCGGCGCAATCACCAGGAAACCGACCAGGCTGAAGCCGTAGGCCAGGCCGCCGCCGAGCACCGTGCCCGCGACCAGGTGCAGGAGCGCGAGCAAGATGATCTGCTGGTCGTGCGCGGCGCCGCGCCGCGTGGCCACGCGGATCACCTGCAGCGCCGCCGCGAACTCGACCGCCAGCTGCAGCAAGTCGCCGCCGCTCGCGGCGCGCGCCAGTTGCACTCCGAGCAGCGTCAGCGAGGCGAAGACGCCCAGGCTGCGCAGCCGCGGATGCTCCTGGTAGCGCTCGGGGATGAACACGGCCAGCACCATCGTGGCCGCGGTCAGGATGGTCATGGTGAGGTCGAGCTCACCGCCCGTCAGCAAGGACAGTAGACCGAGCGTGGCGAGCGCATCGGTCATGATGCGATGCACGAGCCCGAACTTCATGCGCGCACCCGCCGGCTGGCAGCGCCGTTCGGCACGGCCGTTTCGCTGCGGGGGTGCGGACGGCGCGCCGCTTCGCGCGCTGCCGGCGCCTTGCCGTTGCCGCGCTGTCCGGCTCCCGGCGCTGCGGACTGCGCGCCGTCGCCGCCCGCCGTGGGCTCCAGTAGCGCGAGGAAGCGCAGCACCGGATCCGCTCCGACGCTGCTGTTGCCGACCACGCTCTCACCGCTGGTGGTGCGCACGGTGACCCAGTCGCCGCGCTTGATGTGCGCCACGGCGCGCGAGGCCACCTCGCGGATGCGCATCTCGAACTGATCGAGCCAGGTGGGGTCGGGCGCCGTACCGGGATGCTCGGAGTCCACGGTCAGCATCACCTGGCGCGAGGTTTCCCGCGCTCGCTCGCGCAGCACCATCTGCCGCCCGAGCGCGCTCTTGCGCCAGTAGATGTCGCGGTGGTCGTCGCCGTCGCGCATCGGGCGCACACCCATGATCTCATCGCCCGAGCCGGGGCCGAATCTGCCGTCGGTGCCCAGCCAGCGCCCGTCTGCCTTGGCGGGTAGCTCCAGCGGATCGGTGGCGGGGTAGATGATGATCTCGCCTTCGGCGGCCGTCTCGCGCGACTTCTCGAACAATCCAAACGGGAAGCGCGTGGCGATGCGGAAGCCGACATGGCGGTCCCGGCCACGGCGCGCCGGCGTGCGGCGGTAGGCCGCGATCTGCGCCGAGTCGGGGCTGATCTTGAGGAAGAAGCAGCGCTTGTCGGCGGGCTGCCCTTCGCGCAGGTCTTCGATCTCGATGGCGTAGCTCGGGACCTTGCCCTTGTGGTTGTGGACCTCCACCTCGACCAGGTGGGGGCGACCGACCTGCGCGCGCGGTGGGAGCCGGCGCACCACCGTGAGCCGCCGCAGGCTCAGCTCGCTCATCACGCTCGATACGACGATCAGCGCGAGCAGCATGCCCAGCAGCAGGTAGAGCAGGTTGTTGCCGGTGTTGATGGCGGCAAAGCCCACGCCGAAGGTGATGCCGATGAAGTATTTGCCCTCGCGCGTGACGCGCAGCTTGCGCGGCGGACGCCACCAGGCGCGCTTGCCGAGCAAGGTCGGAGCAGAGCTCGGCTTGCGCTCGGGCCGGCTGCTCGTCACTCCAGAGGGCGCTGCACGGGCCGCACCCGGCGGCAGGGATGGCGGCACCGACAGCGGTCGCGCTGGGGTGGAGTCGCCGGCTCTCGACTCCCGCGAAGAGGAGCTCGTGGCCATGTGGCGGTTAGAGCGGTACGGGCACTCGCCCAACGATGTCGCGCACCACACCTTCCGCTTCTTCGCGGCTGGGTACGTAACCTTCGGCGTGTGCGGCTAGCCGCACGCGATGTGCGAGCAGCGGTACAGCGAGCTCCTGAATGTCATCAGCGATACAGTACCCGCGGCCGTGCAGGAGAGCACGCCCGCGAGCAGCCTGGGAGAGATTCTTGGCGGCGCGCGGGGAGGCGCCGAGCGAGAGCGCGGAAGAAGAGCGCGTAGCAGCGATCAAGGCTTGCAGGTAGGTGGCGAGCGCGTGGTCGATGTCGACGCCGTCGACCTCTGCCTGCAGCGCGGTCAGCTCCTCGGGGTCGAGCACCGGCTTGACGCGGTCCACGCGGTCGAGCGCGGGCTCGAGGATCAATCGAGTCTCCACGTGCGGTGGTGGGTAACCGATGCTCAGGCGCAGCATGAAGCGGTCGAGCTGCGACTCGGGGAGCGGAAAAGTGCCCGCGAAGTCCTGCGGATTCTGCGTGGCCAGGACCAGGAATGGCTCGGGCAGGGCCAGCGTCTGGCCGTCGATCGAAACCTGGCCGTCGCCCATGGCCTCCAGCAGCGCCGACTGGGTGCGCGGGCTGGAGCGATTGATCTCGTCCGCCAGCAGCACATGGCTGAAGATCGGACCACGGCGCAGCGAGAACTCGGAGCGGCGCTGGTCGTAAACGGACACCCCCAGCAGATCGCTGGGCAGCAGATCGCTGGTGAACTGCACGCGGTTCATCTTCGCCCCGACCGCGCGGGCGAGGGCGCGAGCGAGCGTGGTCTTGCCGACGCCCGGCACGTCTTCGATCAGGATGTGCCCTCGGGCCAGGAACGCGATCGTGGCCAGCTCGACCACGGCCGGCTTGCCCTCGAGCGCTCCTTCTACGACGCGCCGCAACTCCGCCAGACGCGCAACCCTTTCGGAATCAACGGCCACGGCGGAAGACGACATTCTTGGCAATCGTAGCACGGCACGAAACCGCGTTCGCATGGACAATACGGCCCATGAGGCGCCGGGAGATACTACCTCTGCCGCAAAAGGTCAGCGAAGAAGTCTCCGGTCCACCACCCCGGGGGCGCGGCGCGACGTGCCGTGCGCGAGGCGAGTCGCCGCTGACCCCAGCGATCCGCCGGAGCGCGCGCAGAGAGGCTCGGCAGCGTACCTTCCCGGAGCACGAGAAGCTCGCACTTATATGAGCGTGGTCCGATTTTGAGATCGCCTGTGAAATTCAGCCAGATCTGCCGTGGGCTCGACCCGCGGGGGTGAGAGTGCCGTTTCGGCTCGAGGTTCGAGCGGGGGCAGCAGATCCGTGGGACCGATGGTGCCTGGGCGGTGTAGAAGCGCCGCACGGTGGCTGCGATCTCCCGGATTCAAGTGCAGAACGTGACGCGGCTGTTCGGCGCCAGTGTCGCGTTGCGATCCGTCAGCGTCGACTTCGCTCCCGGGCCCATCACGTTTGTTCAGGGCCCGAATGGTGCCGGTAAGAGCACTCTGCTGTCCATCGTGGGAACCGCGCTCAAGCCTTCCCGGGGTACGGTGGTGTACGCGCCGCATGGCCGCTCCCGCCTGGAAGCACGGCGGCACATCGGCTGGGTCGCTCATGACTCGCACTGCTACGCGGAGCTGAGCGGCCGCGAGAACGTGGAGTTGGCGGCGCGCATCCACGGTCTCGCTCCCAAGCCGGCCTGGGCCGCCGTGTGTGAGCGGGTGCAGGCGGACCGTTTCGCCGAGCAGGCAGTCTCGACTCTGTCGCGCGGGCAGCGCCAGCGCATCGCGCTCGCTCGAGCGCTCGTCCACGCGCCCAGCGTGCTGTTGCTCGACGAGCCGCTCACCGGCCTCGACGCCGCCAGCACCCAGCGCATGGAGACGATCCTGATCGAGGAGCGCGAACGCGGCACGATCGTGATCGTGATCAACCACACCGCGGGCATGGCCGAACGGCTCCAGGGGCGGAAGATTTTCATGCAGCAGGGCCGCATCGACCGAATCGAAGAGCCCTGACGACTTCCCCCCTTGCGCGTGCGCCGCGGCGTGACGACATTCCTACGGCGATGCATTCGGGTAGCAGCTGGTTTGTCATTTTCAGCCTCCTCGCGGCGCTGGTGTTCCAGATCTGGGTCACCATCCGTCTGCGTCGTACCCCGATCTTCGATCCGCCCCAGAAGCGTGCACAGACCAAGCTGATCTGGCTGGTGCCGGTGCTGGGCGCGGCGATCGTGTTTGCCGTGCTGGTGGGCGAGGAGCAGCACGAGCGCCGCCACGACGACGACCGCGGGCAGAATCTCTGAGCTCATTGGGCGGGCATCCGCGCTACACCTGCGCCGATGAAACGCCTGCCGTATCGCCTGTGTGACGTGTTCACCGATCGCGCGCTGGCGGGCAATGCGCTCGCGGTGTTCACGAACGCCGAGGGGCTGGGCACGGACCTGATGCAGCAGCTCGCGCGCGAGATGAACCTGTCGGAGAGCGCCTTCGTGTTGCCGCCGAGCTCGCCGCTTGGGGGGGAGCAACCAGCGCACGCCCGACTCCGGATCTTCACGCCCACGCAGGAGCTCCCCTTCGCAGGCCATCCCACGTTGGGCACCGCCTTCGTGCTCGCTGACGAGCGGCCGGAGCTCGGCGACGTGGTCCGTCTGGCAACGCAGCGCGGGGTCTCCTCGGTCGAGTTCTCACAGGCCGCAGCGCCGCGCTTCGGCTGGATGACGCAGCCACTGCCGCTGATTCGCCCGTACGAGCCTCGCGAGCGCTTGCTCGCCGCGCTGGGTGTTGCGCGAGCGACGCTGCCCATCGAGCTCTACGACAACGGTCCGCACTACGTGCTGGTGGAGCTGGAGGATCCTGCGGAGCTCGCGCGCCTGCGCCCCGACATGGGTGAGCTCGCGGCACTCGGCAGCATCGCCGTGACGGTCACCGCACGGCTGAAGCCCGGCACAGGAGCGAGCGATGGTGGGCGCTGGAAGACGCGTGTGTTCGCTCCGGGCGAGGGCATCCCGGAAGATCCTGGTACGGGCGCAGCCGCGGGGCCCACCGCGCTGCACCTGGCCCGGCACGGCCGCATCGTCTACGGCGATACCATCGTGATCGAGCAAGGCGCGGAGGTGGGCCGCCCTTCGACTTTGTACGCGCGCGTGTTCGGCAGCGCCGAGCAGCTGGAGCGCGTCGAAGTCGGGGGTCACGCGGTCGTGATCGGTCGCGGCGAGATCACTCTGCCGTCAGGGCTCTAAGGCGAGTCACGATGGCTCGATATCGGGGAGGGGATAGAGTCTCGCAGCTGGCTTGCTGGGCATGATCCAGTGACCTCCTTGGTAGCGGAGTGCGTCCGCTGAGATGAGTGTCCCGATCGCGCAGCTTCCTTCACAAAATGGTCGGCGCGCACGGCGAATGTCGCGATCGCGCCGCGTCGTGGCGCGCCGGGAGCACTCGCTGGCTCAAACCGAGACGGCCGCTCAGGCCTTGTAGTAGCGCTCCGCCCGGACCTGCGCGCGTTCAGCTGCTTCCTTGGGCGTGCGTTGCCCGCTCGCGGCTTCAGCGACCATGTTGGCCACGATGAAATCTGCGAGCGCGCCGGCGGAGGCGTAGCCAAGCTTGCCCGCATAGCCGGCGGGCCGCAGATTCTTCACCGCGTCGCGATAGGGAAGGTGCTTCGTGTCCGAGGACCAGATGGCGGAGCTCTCGTATGCGCGGAGCGGTTGCGAAATGTAGCCACCCGCCGCCACCAGCCAGGGATCGTACTGCTCGCGCTCCATCATGAAACGCAGGAACGCCTTCGCGGCATTCGGGTACTTCGTGTGCTTCATGATCATCTGATTGAAAAACAGATGGTACTCCGTGGGCACACCGACCGGGCCGACGGGGAAGGCCGCGTGCTGAATGTCCGCGGCCAGCTGCTTCAGCTTCGGATCGGGCGAGTTCTTGGCGGTGTAGTAGATGGAGATGCCGTTGTTCGTGGCGCTGATCTGGCCATCGAGGAAGGCCTTGTTGTTGTTGGGATCGAGCCACGACTGAGTGCCGGGCACGAAGTTCGGGAACAGCTCGGCCGCATACTCCAGCGCGCGCTGCGTTTCCGGGCTGTTGATGACGACGCGGTTGTCCTTGTCGACGATGGAGCCGCCGAAGGCCCACATCAGCCAGTGTGTCCAGCCGCTGTCGCCCGTGGCGTTGCCGAGCGCCATGCCCCCGGGGGTGCCCCTCTCCTTCAGGGCCTTGAACATTTTCAGGAAGCCGTCCATGTCTCGCGGGAACGTCTCGAACCCCGCCGCTTTCAAATGGCTCTCGCGGTAGACCATGAGCGCGCCCGTTGCGCCGAGCGGAACGCCGATCCAGTTCTTGCCGTCGGGGCGCAGATAGGCTTCGCAGGAGGGGTAGAAGCCGCCGTACTTCTGGCCGAGGTACTCGCACAGGTCCGTGACGTCGACCAGCTTGTCTGCGTACAGGTTCGCGTCGTCGTTCGTGGAGAGGATGATGTCGGGCCCACCCCCGGCGTTGGCGGCGACGGCCGCCTTGGGTCGCACGTCTTCCCAGGTCTCGCTGTCCACGTGCACCTCGATCCCCGTCTGCTCGGTGAAACGCTTCGCGTTCGCCAGGTAGGTGTCGATGTCGCCCTGGACGAAGCGGCTCCAGCGCAGGACGCGCAAGCGAGCGCCCGCCTCCGGCGCGCCGCCCGTACCCTGCTGTGCCAGGGGCTTGGCCGCGGAGCGCGAGCACCCGGCCAACACCGATGCGAGCGCGAGGCCTCCCGAGGCCTGGAGAAATTCGCGGCGGTTCGATCGATCCATCTGCCACTCCCTTTTCGGTCACACCGGCACGTGCGCGCCGGCGAGCGTGGCTCAGCGTACCAGACGCTGACGGGTGCTCTCGCGGGCCGCGATTGCAGCCCCTTGCGGTCCTGGTAACTAGTGCGTTCCCGCGTCCGTGCCGGGTGGGTCCGTGCCCAGCGGGATCGTCAGCTCGAGGCCATCGCGCCGGTCCGCCCTCGGCGGTGGCAGATCGATGCTGAACGCCGACTGTCGCACGCAGTCGATCATTTCATCGTCGGAGACTTGGTTCTTCGCGATCGGTTCCACCGATTCGAAGACGCTGCCGACCCCTTCGACACCGGCAAGTTTGACACTGAGGGCCAGCGTGCCGTGCAGACCTGGCCTTCGCTGCAGAGCCTCATCGAAGCA
>JAICTU010000074.1 GCA_025936205.1 Polyangiaceae bacterium
GATTTGTGAGTTTCGGCGCAGAGCGGGCGCAACCTGGAGCCCAATCCAACGTCGCGCGGAGGGTGGCCCACGCTCGCGCCTCTCCACTGGACCTGCGCCGCTCCAGTCAGGGGTGGGATACGTCGGTGGCAAACCCAGCATCGGGCGCGCGGGTAAAGGGCCCTACACTGTCCCGTGAAATCGCATGTCATGGACAGCCAAAGGTCGCGTTCGGATTGAAGCTCTCCGCCTTGTCGGGAAATCATCATTGACCGAGCAGCAGATCTGGCATTGGCCGTACTTCGCGGTTCGAGAAGAGCGCACAACGGCTACGCAGATCTGATCGCTTGGCAGGGCACCTCGATCCCGCCGGTAACCTCGGCTACCTTCCGCGTGATCGTAAGCAGGCTGCTGACGGCACAGGGAAGCCGAGCAAGGCTCGAGCTGTTGGTCGCTAGTCTGTCGCAGCGCGGCTTCCAGACAGCGGTCTGAGCCGGCGTAGTGGCCGCCGCCGGTAGGCGTCACTGAGAACTCGTCCCACGCGAGTGGAACGAATCTGCTTCTTGTTCCGCAGCACGTAGCCGCGCGCGAACGCTGCTCGATGATCGCAGCACCGAGTTGCCGGCGTGCCGATACCATCCGTATCCCGAAGGATCTGGCGCGCCTCTGGAGCGGCGACAAACTTCGCGACGTGGCACATGGAGGGCGCGCCGCGCCCTGCCACCATCAACGATGCACGCTAGGGACTGGGCGGGGCCACGAGACAAGCTGCCCGAACGGAGACATAGCCGGATCCTACGTTGGTTTTCCCGACGGCGACGATCCCGGTATGCCCTGACCGTACCTGGACGCGTTCTCCAAACGTCCAAAGACTGGCCATGACTGCCGTCGGCTCCCGAATCGCTTGGATGTCACCCCAAGCCACGAAGGAGCGCATGAGCTCAGCATTCATGAAACTGCCCGTCGTCGTGTAGATGGCAAACTCCCCACCCTCGGGAAACAACGCTACGGGACCTGATTCATTGTTGATGGCGAAGAAGCTGAAGGTTCCGCCTGGCTCGAGCACTACGTTTCCAACATCGTCGCCCAAGTTCCAATAGTGAGGATAGTTGCACCACTGCCAACCTTGCCTTCCTCCGACGACGGTCTGGCTGCTGGCCGAGACATTCCTGAGTACGATTTCGCTGGTCTCAAAGTTGACGCTTTGCAGCGCGATGACCTGGCCCGGCACGCCTATTGGGGCAGGTACGGGACAATCTGGCGGGAGTTGACTCCCCCCGCCCCCAGAGCCCGAACTAGCGGCGCTGTCTCGCGCATCACTCGACTCCATGCCAGCATCCGTTGAGGTGGGTGCCCCACCTTGTCCGCCATTTCCGCCGCCGCCCAAACCTGGAGCGCCGCCGGCGCTCGACACGGACGTTCGCCCACCAGAGGCGTCAGCGCTGGGCGTCTCAATCTCTCCACAAGCCAGGCCACCAAGCGAGAGAAGCAGGACCACACCCACGCTAGACCCCGTCGTTCCACCCATGGGGTTCGTTATAGGCGCGATCGGAAGCTGGTGCAACGCAGCCATTCTTGCTCGGTTGTCTCGGGAGCGAGTGGAGTAAACCGAGGGTTTGGGGTCAGGAAGCGGATGCCGGGAGCCGGCAACGTGCGCTTCGGCCTGGGGTGGATGCAGAAGTTGATCGAGCACCGCATCGCGGACCGACGCATGGTGCGACTGCTGATGAAGTGGCCGTATGCAGGCGTCATGAAGAACGAGGAGCTACGCGAGGTGACGGAAGCTGCGCCACAAGGGGGCGGAATCAGCCCGTTGCTGTCGAATGTCTTCCTGCACATGCGTTTGACCTGTGGGTGCAACAGTGGCGAGAGCGGCAGGGGCACGGCGAAGCCCCTGAGAAAACGCGCATCCTCGAGGTGCCTACGAACCATCGAGCCTTGGCTGCGTTTCATCCAGCTGTGCAACAGTGCTGGTACCAAGAGCTTCAATGGAGGGACCAGCGCTCACGTTGGTCGGTGAGCAAGTACAAGCTCTTCGACACGCGCTACCCTCTTCCGGCTCCGCGAGTCGGCATCCTTGGCCGAACCAGCGCTTTGCTGCGCCGTGGACCGAAGGTGGGGGCCCGGTGCGGGAAATCGGCAGCCGGGCTCTGTCCGGGGGACGGCCCGTCGCGCTCCGAGGTGCCGTCGAACGCTGTCCGCGCAGCGCGGATACGCTGCTGCCCAGCGCCGTTCCCCCAGGGCTTCGAACAGTGCCGTATGCTCGAGGCGCTTGGACAAAATATCCCAGCGATAGGGACGAAATGTCCCAGCGCGTGCCGCCGAAAGCAATCCGGCAGGTCCCGTCTGCCAGCGCTCGCGCGGCATTCCCGCTTCCGGAGAGCGCAGGCACGGCGTGTGCTTAGCGCTCGGAGCCGGGCGGCAGCCGATCCCTAGAAGCTCACTCGGCTGCCGCTCCGGCGAACCCGAGTGCTTTGGAAAATTCGTGAGACCCCTCCTCGAGTCCCGCGTTGGTGCCCATGGCGCGGGGCGAATCGTGTTTGGGTCGAAGCTGCAACCTCAGTGCCAGCCTTTCGCGGAGCTCGCGGCGTTGCTGGCGCGGCGCCTGAAGGTCCAGCTCCGGCTGGTTCATGTGTCGGAAGATGCGCGAGCTGCAGGTGTGCTGGGAACGGACGAAGAGCATTTGCTCTGGCCCCAGCGCAGGGAGCTGACTGCAGAGGCGGAGCGCCTGCGCACCCTCTCCGGCGCGGACGTGCTGGGGCACCTGGCTGCGGGCAACGTCGCGGACGCGCTGCTCTCGGTGGCGGGGACGGAGTCGGCAACGGCGATCGTTCTCGGGGGCCAGGCGGAGGGAAAGAGTGTGCTCGGCACGACCGTCGAGCGAGTCGTTCGCGCGAGCGAGGTGCCGGTGCTCGTCCTGCGCGAGCCGGAGCGCTTGCTGGCGTGGCTGCGCGGCGAGCGAGCCCTGCGGGTGCTGGTCGCCGCCGACCTGGGCCCCGCGTCGGAGTCGGCGCGCGTGTTCGCGAGCGCGTGGAGCGCGCTGGGGCCCGTGGAGGTCGAGATCGCTCTGGTGATCACGCCCGCGCAGGCACAGGAGCGGCTCCGCCTTTCTTCGGCGGAGCGCGATCCGACGCTGACTCAGCAAGCGCAGAGCGTGCTCGCAAGCGATCTGCGCCGTGGCGCGCCCGCGGCGGAGACGTCGGCGAAGCAGCGAGTGCTGGTGGCCCGCAGCAGCGCAGACGCACAGCTCGTGACGCTGGCGGAGCAGGAGAATTTCGACCTGGTGGTGCTGGGCCAGCGCCGGCGTGCTTTGCCCGAGCACAGCTGGTACGGCTCGGTCGCGCGCGGCGTGTTGCGCGCCTCGCCGGTGAGCGTGGCGAGCGTGCCGGCGATGGGCGCGCTGCGCAAACCCGCGTTCCGCGCGCCGGCGGTGGTGCTGGTGGCGACCGACTTCAGCGAGGCCGGCGACCGCGCGGTGGCGCAGGGCGCCGGCATGGTCGGCGAGGGTGGAACGGTGCATCTGGCGCACGTGGTCGCAGCCGGAGCCGCGGCGCCGGAAGAAGCCCGGCAAGCCCGCGAACAGGCTTGGTACTCGCTCTCCAGGCTGGCCAGCGCGGGGGCGGGGGGCCGGGCAGCGAAGTTCGAGCGTCACGTGCTCGAGGGAGCGCCGACCTTCGAGTTGCTCGCCCTCGCCGAACGCGTCGGCGCCGACCTGATCGTGCTCGGTGCGCGCAGCCGCTCCGTCGGCAGCGCGGCGACCCTCGGCTCCATGGCGCGCGCCGTGAGCGAGCGCGCGAAGGTGCCGGTGCTGCTGGTTCCGGTCCCCAAGGGTGAGGCGTAGCGCGCGCTGCAGCCAACCTGTTGCAGGCGTATGAGAACCTGCGCTCGCTGGGGCCCGCGCGGTGGGCAGATTCTAGGGTGGGCGGGCTCGCGCGGGGGCGAGCCCAAACCTTTCCCCCCATCCGTGCTCAGAGCTTCGAGTTCGTCACGAACGCGATGCGCTTGCTGTCCGGGGACCAGCCCGGCGTGTTCATCGAGCCCTGGCCGCCGTAGATGTAGCCGATGTTTTGCGGCACGCCGCCCGATGCGGGCATCAGGCGGATGTAGCAGTGCCGGTAAAAGGGATGCGTCCAGGGGTCCATGTCCGCCGGGAAGGCGAGGTAGACGATCCATTTGCCGTCGGGCGAGATGTGGGGGAACCAATCGTTGGATTCGTCGAAGGTGATCTGCTCGGGGTGGCTGCCGTCGGCGCGCATGCGCCAGATCTGCATGGTGCCGGTGCGCACCGAGTTGAAGTAGATGTACTTGCCGTCGGGCGTGTACTCGGGGCCGTCATCGAGCGTGCCGGGGGGCGTGAGCGCGGTTTCGACCTTGGTGTCCACGTCGACGGCCCAGAGGTTGCGGTAGTTGCCGGTCTCGCCCTTGCGGCCACCGGTGAAGACGAGCTTCTTGCCGTCGGGGGACCAGCCGTGGAGGAACGTGTGTCCGCGCTCGGGTGACGTGATCTGTTTCGGCTCGCGCGAGCCCATCGTCGGCAAGATGAAGGCGACGGAGCGGCGCGGGTCGCCAGCATAGTTGCTGAGGGCGAGCATCTTGCCGTCGAAGGAAAGCACGTGGTCGTTGTTGTTCTGGCGACACTTGCCGGTCTCGAGCTCGGCAACTTTGCCGGTCGTGATGTCATAGCTGTACATCACGCCCTCGGCGCTGTTGTAGAGCAGCTTGTCGTCGAGCGTCCAGTTGGGGGCCTGGATCGAGCCGGGTTCGCTGTGCAGGATCCTGCGCTGGCCCGTCGCGACATCCATCAGCTCGAGATGGCTGCCGAGATAGTCGCTGTAGGGCTTGAAGTTCGGAGCAGCGGGAATGATCACGCGCACGTTGCTGAACACGGCCTGGGCGAGCACGTCTGCGCTCTCCGAAGCGACGAAGAGCCCGACGTGAACCTCCTCGCTCAGCACGACCTCTTGGCTCACAGATTTGTAGTTCTCGCCGAAGGTCGCGGCGGACAGCGTGAACGTGTTGCCGGTACGCGCGAACTGAATTTCCGTCGGGTGGAAAGAGGAGAGCTCCACTCGCGTCGCGCTTGCTCCGGGGCTGCCGACAGATTGCAGGGTGGTGCGCGGATCGTCCTGGACACAGGCGGCTGCGTAGCGTGAAGAGGCGCTGCGCGCGTCGCGGGCCATGATGCCGATCTTGCGGCGGGCGTGGCCGGGAGCGTCGGGCTGGACGGTGGCCTGAAGAATGAAGTCGCCCTTGATGCGCTTCTCGGCGAAATGGAAGAAATCGAGCGCGGCTCCCGACTGTGAGCCGGCGCCGGACAGCGTGTAGGTTTGGTTGGTCGGGTTATAGACCGCGTTGCCGGCGAGCTTGGGTTCGCGGATGTCCTGATGATGCTCAAAAACGCCAAGAGGTTTCATTTGGAGCGGGAGCAGAACACGGAGGGCGGATTTGATCCATACTCTGGCCGATTTGCATGACACTGGACGCCGCACGGATCTTCTTTGATGATCGAGAGTCGGCCGTCGCCTTCGCTGTCCGTGAGGGAACGGTGCGCGGCTTCGCGCGCTAGAGGGGCGGCGCGCAGCCGCAACTGGCGGTATGCTTGTAACGCACCCATGTCGGAACGCATCCAGCGGCTGCTGCGGGACGTCTACGAGTCCGTGAATGAACCAGAACGGCGCAGCCCGCTCGGCGACCGCTTCTCGTCGTTGAGCGGCTCGCCCCTCGGTGCGGTGCAGCGCGAGATCGCCGAAGAGATCGCGCATTCGCTGGGCAAAGCCGGGCGCAAGGTACAGCGCCAGACAGAGCTGGTGCGGGCGCTGGTCGCCCGTGCCATCAGCGAGCAGCTCAGCCGGGACGAACGGGAGCAGCTGCGCCGCGAATACCAGCGCCAGCGTCTGCTCGCCGAGCGCCATCTGCGCGACTTGCTGATTCAGCGCGAGGCGCTCGGCATGCGCCGCCATGAAGAGATGCGGCGCATCTACCTGCTGCCCGAGTGGCCCGACACGGCGCGCTGACGGCGGCACGCTGACGGCGCCGGGCACCGCTGCGAGACGGGGTCGGAGTCTATGTGCCGGCTCGTCAGGGCCGTGATCGGGGCTCATCCTGGCGCCGGCGGGTGCCGTGCAGGCCGAGCCCCGATGCCTCCTCCACGCGAGGTGCCCCTATTTTTGCGCGAATTGAAGTTCCACATGGAACCTCACGCTTCACAAAAAATGACACTGCCGCGAGTGGGAGGTTGCAGCGGACCGCGATGACATGTGCGGTCCGGGGCCGAAGCTGCCGCCGTGCACCCCGTCGCGAAAAAACATCGCCGACCCCTGGCGCGAGCTCCCGCGGATGCTTATTCATGACGACCCGAGGGATTTGAGCGCCGCAGGCTCCCGTGCGAGCCGAAGCGAGAGCTTGGATCCCAACCGCCCGGCGCGTCCGCCGGGAAAACCATCGCCCGGAGCCGCCCCTCCGAGCGGAACGGCCGCGCGCTCCAGGAGGCGCGGCGAGGAGCACATTCATTGATCCACAGTCCAACCCAGCCCGACCGTCTCCAGCCCCCCGCACGCTCCAGTTCTGGCTCTAGTTCCAGCTCCAGCTCTAGCTCTGCCGCGTCCTCTCCCTCTTCCCGCCCGAAATCCGGCGTCGAAGTCTGGACAGGCCGTCCCGGCGTTCCCATGGCCGACTGGGCCGCCCGCGAGCAACGCCGCCTGCAACACCGAGCGGCTGCACCAGCGCCGCGCCCCACGCCCTCGCAACCGCAGCTGCGCCGCCCCGGCCCCGCGCGTCCCTCTTCCTTGCGCACTTCCGGTCCGCGGCACGCTCCCCGCCCGCTCGCCGCCCGCGGCCCCGCTCAGAAGGCTCCCGCGCCGACCCACGAGCGCAGCGCCCACAAGCGCATCGTCAAGGTACGTGGCTCGATCGGCGTGAGCGCGCTCGCTGCCGCCCTCGGTGTGAAGGCGCAGGACGTGTTGCTCCGGCTGATCAAGCTCGGCGCTCGCGGCGTGCACCTCAACTCTTCGCTCGACCTCGATTCGGCCGCGCTGGTCGCGACCGATTTCGGCTGGACGGTGCAAGACGTGGAGGTGAGCGCCGATGAGCGGCTGCGCCGCGCGCGCCCGGAGCGCTCCACGTTGCACGGTGCAGCGCGTGCGCCGGTGGTCACGGTGATGGGTCACGTCGATCACGGCAAGACTTCGCTGCTCGACCGGATCCGTCACGCGGACGTCGCCGCGCACGAGGCCGGCGGCATCACGCAGCAGATCGGTGCCTACGTGGCCGACACTCCGTGCGGTCCCATCACTTTCATCGATACGCCCGGCCATCAGGCGTTCAGTGAGCTGCGCGCCCGCGGCGCGCGCGTGACCGATCTGGTGGTGCTGGTGGTCGCGGCCGATGACGGCATCATGCCGCAGACGCGCGAAGCCGTGGCGCATGCGCGCGCGGCACAGGTGCCGATCGTCGTGGCCATCAACAAGCTCGACGTGCCGGGCGCCGATCCAGCGCGCGTGCGGCGCGAGCTGAGCGAGCTGGGCCTGACCCCCGAAGCCTGGGGCGGCGACACGCTGGTCGCCGAAGTCTCGGCGCGCACCGGTGACGGCATCCCGGAGTTGCTCGACAAGATCCTGCTGCAAGCGGAGTTGCTCGGGCTCGAAGCCTCCCCGGGCGGCGCCGCCAGCGGTAGCGTGCTCGAAACCCGGCTCGACAAAGGGCGTGGTCCGCTCGCCACGGTGCTGGTGGAGGAGGGCACGCTCGCCGTCCACGACGTGCTCGTGGCCGGTGAGACCTGGGGCAGGGTGCGCGCCTTGTTCGACGATCGGGGCCGGGAATTGCAGCAGGCGGGCCCGTCCACTCCGGTGCTGGTGCTCGGTCTCGAAGCGCTGCCGCACGCCGGTGATGCCGTGCACGTGGTGCGCGACATCGCGGCCGCGCAGGAACTGACCGCCAACCGCTCCAGCCAGCAACGCTCCGAGCGCCTCAGTACCACTCGCAAGGCGTCGCTCGCCGGCTTTGCACATCTGGTCGGGCCGCGCGCGGCGCGGCTGAAGCTGGTCGTGAAGGCGGACTCGCAAGGTTCGCTGGATGCCGTGCGCAGCCTGCTCGTTGCACCAACGAAAGAGGCCGAATTCGAGCTGGTGCACGGAGGCGTGGGAGCGATGACCGAGTCCGATGTGCAACTCGCGGCGGCCAGCTCGGCCGTGCTGGTCGGCTTCCAGGTGGATGCGGTCGGGCGCACGCGCCTGATGGCTCGCCAGCTGGGCGTGCGCATTCGCGAGCACCGACTGATCTACGAGCTCGCCGACGACCTGCAACGCTCGCTGGCCGCATTGCTCGAGCCCGAGCTCGAAGAACGCGAGATCGGGCGTGCCGAGGTGCGCCAGGTGTTCTCGGCGGGTTCGAACCGCGCGGCGGGCAGTCGCGTCACTCAGGGCCTGATCCAGCGTGGCGCTCGGCTGCGCGTGGAGCGTGCAGGCGCGCGGGTCTGGCAGGGCAATATCGCCTCCCTGCGGCGTTTCCGCGACGATGCGCGCGAGGTGCGCGAGGGCTTTGACTGCGGCATCGTACTCGACGGCTTCGATCAGCTGGAGATCGGCGACCTGCTCGTTGCATCGGTGGTCCAACCGCGTACGGCCAAGATCTCGCTCGCTTCCTGAGCCTCGTGGCCCGACCGGCACACCGATTGCTTGGTTCCCGGGCATGCAGCCCACCGGTGTGCACAACGCATCAGCGAAGAAACAGGCATCACGCTGGCGCCCCCTGCCTTGGGTGATCGGGGGCGCCGGCGTCGCCGCGCTTTGCCTCGGCCTCGGCACCGTCGCGAGCCGCCACTGGTCCAAGCCCGAGCCCGGTGTGATCCCGTCAACGGGCCTTGCCGCGTTGAACGACCCGCCCGAACCCCAGGAGCCGCCGCCGGTCGAAGCCTCTCCGCCATCGGTGGAAGACCCCTCCGCACCGTTCATCCCCTGGGCGTGGCTGGACCAACCAGCGCGACCGGAACCACCCTCTGCGAACGCGCCCGCTCCGCCGCCGACTGCGCTGGACGCCAATGAGCTCGCCTCCCGCGCCGGCCCGGATCTCGACGAGCCCGTGTCGCGCGCACCCGCGAGTGACACCATTGCCCGTGACACGATAGCCAGCGAGGAAGTGCAACGCGTCGCCGGCACGGACAGCGCGGATGCGGGCGCAGCGGCAGCGACAGAGAACAGCGCCGCGACCCTGGCGCAGCTCGGCTCCGAAGCGCCCGATACGGCGCCCGAGGATCCCGAGCCGATCCCCCCGGGCGTGGCCTGTGGCTTCGTGACTTGCGCACCGGGCTACGACTGTTGCAATCCGAGCTGTGGCGTGTGCGTCCAGCCCGGCGACAACTGCGACCCGGCTCCGTGCGAGAGCCGCATCCAGACTCCCGAGAGCGACGTGTGCGGCCGCTCGACATGCAGCAAGGGACAGTTTTGTTGCAACCCGAGCTGCGGCACCTGCGTCGAACCCGGCGAGAGCTGCGATCAGACGCCGTGCGACAACGCCATCCAGTATCCCTTCAGCCCGATCTGCGGGCGGGCGACCTGCAGCGTCGGCAAGGTGTGCTGCAACCCGAGCTGCGGCATCTGTGTAGCGCCGGGCGAGAGCTGCAGCCAGCAGCCTTGCGACATGCTCTGAAGCGATCCGCAACGGCGCGCGGCAGCACCGCGGGCGCGGATTGTGCTTCTCTGGAACACATGACGCTCGCAGTAGGAACTCGGTTTGAGACCGCAGTGCCGGCGCGCCTCGACCGCTTGCCCTGGTCGTCGTGGCACTGGCGCGTGGTGGCAGCGCTCGGCATCACCTGGTTGCTCGATGGGCTGGAGGTGACGATCGTCGGCTCGGTCGCTCCCATGCTGCAGCGACCCGACACACTCAACTTCACGGACAGTGAAATCGGGCTCACCGCGAGCGCCTATCTGGCGGGCGCCATCATCGGCGCGCTGGTGTTCGGTCGCCTCACGGACGTGTTCGGCCGCAAGCGCCTGTTCCTGATCACGCTCGGCGTGTACCTCACGGCCACCGTGCTCACTGCAGCTTCCTGGAACTTCGCTTCCTTCGCGATCTTCCGGGCGTTCACCGGTGCGGGCATCGGCGGCGAATACGCCGCCGTCAACTCGGCCATCGACGAGCTGATCCCGGCGCGCGTGCGCGGCCGCACGGACCTCGCGATCAACAGCAGCTACTGGGGCGGCACGGTGTTCGGCTCACTGCTCACGCTCGTCATGCTGAATCCCCACGTCATGCCCGCCTCGATCGGCTGGCGCGTGGTGTTCGGGCTCGGTGCCGTGATCGGCGTCGCGGTGATGTTCGTGCGGCGCTACGTGCCGGAGAGCCCGCGCTGGCTGCTCTTGCATGGCCGCGTTCCCGACGCCGAAAAGGTCGTGGAATCGATCGAAGCGCAAGTCCGTGCGAACCGCAGCGAGTCGTTGCCCGCGGCGGGCCCGCCCGGCACGCTGGAGGTGAAGGGTGCGGTCACCTTCGGCGCCATCACGCATGTGCTCTTTCGCCGCCACCTGCGCCGCACCTTTCTCGGCCTCAGCCTGATGATCGCGCAGGCCTTCTGCTACAACGGCATCTTCTTCACTTACGCCCTGGTGCTCACCAAATTCTATGACGT
This sequence comes from Polyangiaceae bacterium, assembly GCA_025936205.1. The sequence continues at coordinate 10,604 of JAICTU010000074.1, forward strand.
CCCGCCGCCCAGCGTCGGGCTGTACCTGCTCCCCTTCGCACTCGGCAACCTGCTCGGCCCGATGATCCTGGGCCACTTCTTCGACACACTGGGGCGCCGCGTGATGATCTCGCTCACCTACGGCGTGAGCGGCATCCTGCTCGCCATCACCGGCTACGCGATGGCGCAGGGTTGGCTCACGGCCACGACTCAGACCATGCTCTGGTGCGCCGTATTCTTCGTGGCCTCGGCCGCCGCGAGCTCGGCCTACCTCACGGTGAGCGAGCTCTTTCCGGTAGAGCTGCGAGGGCTCGCGATCGCCTTCTTCTACGCCGTCGGAACCGCTGCGGGAGGCCTCGCTGCTCCGGCGCTGTTCGGCGCCCTGCTGGAGACGGGCAGCCGCTCGCACGTGTTCATCGGCTACCTGATTGGCGCGGGCCTGATGCTGGTGGCTTCGATCATCGCGGCCATCTGGGGCGAGCACGCCGAGCAAAAGTCGCTGGAGATGATCAACCCAACCTAGCACCTCGTGCCCCAGGTTCGCGCCGGGTTTAGCAAAGCCAGCAGCAGGGCTCGCCACCGCACGCCTCCGCCCGGCACCAGCATGTGCCCACCGTGACCGCCGAGCAGCCATTCTCCATTTCGACTGGAACTCGAGCAGGCGCGCAGAGGCTCTCGCGCGCAGCGTAACGGCGATGCGACCAGAGTGTTGCAGCGCGAGTACTCTGCTAAGAGCCTATCTCGGTAGGCTCTAAACCTGGGGAGCGCCGCTCAGCCGTACACAGAGGGAGATCGCACATGACGGACGCACGGGAGATCTATCGCCATTACCCGGACCAGTACGACGCGCTCGTGTCGCGTGAGGATCATTCAGGTCAGCTATTGAAGGCTCTGCGCCAGCTGGTGCGCCTCGAGGAGGCGGATGTGGTGGAGTTCGGAGCCGGCACCGGGCGTGTCACGGCGTTGCTCGCGCCGCTGGTGCGCAGCCTGCGCGCCTTCGATCTCGAGCCGGCGATGCTCGACGTGGCGCGTCGCAAGCTGAGCGAGCTGACGCTGAGAAACTGGCAGATCGACGTCGCCGACAACGCACGGCTGCCGGTGGCAGACGACAGCGCGGATGTCTCGATTGCCGCCTGGAGCTACGGGCACCAGACCGTCTGGCATCCCGGCTCCTGGCGCGAGCCGATCGAAGCGGCCATCGGCGAGATGAGGCGTGTCTTGCGCCCGGGCGGCACTGCCATCGTGATCGAGACACTGGGCACGGGCCACCGCGAACCCTTCGCGCCACCGCCCGAGCTCGCGCGCTACTATGCACTGCTGACCGAGGAGCACCACTTCGAGCGGACGTGGATCCGCACGGACTATCAGTTCCCGTCAGCGAGTGAGGGCGAGAGACTGGTGCGGTTCTTCTTCGGCGACGAGCTCGCAGACGCCTACGTGGCGAGCGAAAGCGCAAGCTTGCCGGAGTGCACAGGGTTGTGGTGTTGGAAAAAGCCCGCAGCTGCTGCTGGCTCCGCGCGGCGGCGCTTCTGATATCGCTGGCTTGCATCGCTTTTTTGCCGATCTGCGCAGGCGCGGGCCACTCGGCTGCCAGTCGCCCGGTCGATGGCCGGTGATGGCGCGCGTGCCATCGCAGCACGGGATCACTGATCGCATGCAGCGGGCGCGTCCACGTTGGCGCGCTGCAGCGACCCAACTTGGAGCGATAACGTGGGGCAGCGATGCGCTGATCGCGGTTCACACCCGAGCTCGTGAACAGCGCTGCGTCGCACGCTTCACGCTGAATGCGCGAGCTGCACGTGTTGCAGCCGTGAACCAGTAGCGAGCGGGAACATCAGCCTGTCTCGTCTCGATGTATTCCACCGGGATGGGCGGCCAGAAAACCTTGATCGCAGGGTTTGAAGAGCCTATGACCGGTCTGGCGTATGTGGGGCTGGAGTAGCCGGACACTGGCGAGCGGGGCGCTCCGGGGCGTGCCGGCCCGCTGCGCTGTCGTGCTGTGCCTGCTCGCCGGCTACCACCTTTCGTTCACGGCCCTTCATGGCGCGATCGGTAACCCGGCGTTCCTGGTGGGCTTGGTCCCGTGCCTCGCCGCCGCGTACCTGCTGGGCCTCCGCGGCGCGCTGGTCGTCGTCTTGCTCGTGCAGCTCAGCGACAGGAGCTTTGCGCACAGCATGCCCGGAGCCGAGACGAGCGTGACGGCCGCGGTCATCGCCATCTTGAGCAAGCTGCTGGTCGCAGGAGGGCTGGGCATGACGGTCGACACGCGCCGGCGCATCGCGGCGCTCAACCGTCAGCTCTCGAACGAGCTCGACGCGCGCAGGAGGAGCGAGGAGTCGCTCCGTCACAGCGAAGAGCTGTATCGCGTGCTGGTCGAGAGCTTGGGCGAGGGCGTGGGGCTCTTCGACGCGCAGGACCGCGTGGTCTTCGCGAACCCTGCGCTCGCGAGCACGCTGGCGGTGCCTCTGGACAAGCTGATCGGAAGAAAGTTCAGCGACAGCGTCGTCGAGGTCGGCGGCGAGCAGGGCCCAGGCGGTGCGGCGGGTGAGGGGGCTCGTTCCTACGAGGTCGCGCTCCGGAGCAGCGCCTCCACGGTACTCCTGGTCACGGAGACGAAGCTCTGCCCCGGCGCTCCCCGCGGCGCGTTCATGCTGCGCGTGGTGCTGGATCTCACCGAGCGTATCGTGACGGCGCGGCGCCAACAGGAGCTGGAGCGCGACCTTCAGCGCAGCCAGGCGCTGCAGAGCCTGGCGGTGATGGCCGGCGGCGTGGCGCATGACTTCAACAACCTGCTCTGCGGGGTGGTGGGCAACGCACAGATCGCGCAGCGCAAGGTGCCTCCGGACGCGCCCCCGTTGCTCATGCATTGCCTCGGCGAGATCCTCAACTTCGCCGGGGAGGCCGCGCAGCTGAGCAAGCAGATGCTGGCCTATGCAGGCAAGCGCAGCCTCGCGATCGAAGCACTGCAGATCAACGCGGAGATCACCGGTGCTCTGCGCTTGCTTCATGCAACGGTCGCTTCCAAGGCCCGGCTCGTGCTCGAGCTCGAGGACGGGCTGCCCGAGGTCGCGGCCGACGGCTTTCAGGTGCGTCAGGTGGTCACGAACCTGGTGCTCAACGCCCTGGACGCGATGGACGGCAAGCGCGGCATGCTGACCTTGCGGACGGAGCACCTGAGGCTCGAGGGGGAGCAGGCCAAGCGCTATTCGCTCGAGCCGGGCGACTACGTGAAGCTGGCGGTCGAGGATACGGGCCCGGGGATCGCGCCGGAGGCACGCGAGCGCCTGTTCGAGCCGTTCTTCTCGACGAAGGCGCCGGGCAGGGGCATGGGCCTCGCCGCGGCTGCCGGCATCGTACGCACGCACCACGGCTGGCTCGGCGTCGACTCCACCTCGGAGCGCGGCACGCGCTTCGGCATGGTGCTCCCCGTCGCGCGCGAGTCCACGCCGAGGCGCAAGGCGGTCAGCGCAGCAGCGCTGGCGCCGCAGGGGGCGCGCAACATTCTGCTGATCGACGACGAGCGGGCGGTGCGCGTCGTCACCGGTCGCTTGCTGAACGAGCTCGGTCATCGCGTCATGACGGCAGACAGCGGCCGGCGCGGCGTCGAGATCTTCAGCGAACAGCCCGAGGCCATCGATCTGGTGGTGCTCGATCTGACGATGCCGGAGACGCCGGGCGAGCAGATCCTCGAGGAGCTGCGGCTCGTGCGGGCCGACGTGTCCGTGGTGATCACCAGCGGCTTTCAAGCGCAGGACGCCTCGAAGCTGTTGCACGTACCCAATGTGATTGGCTTCCTCGACAAGCCCCATACGCTGGGCAACCTGGAGCTGGTGCTCGCGGTGCTCGGTACGCACTTGGCGAAGGCCAAGGTCGCGTAGGTAGCTCGGCCCCGAGGCATTTCAGCGACCACTTGCGAAAGTGAAATAGCCGGGCGTTCTGCCCTAAACATCTCCCGGAGCTCGGACGCTCTGGGGGTGTCAAACTTTTGACACTCCTGGAGGGCGAGCATGGCCGTTGATGAGGGATCGTGTGTTCGCAGTTCGGCGCTGTTGCACGATGATGATGAGTTCGTTGACAGAGCAGCGGGCTCGCAACGTGTCTCGGATATCGTACCCGCGCCTGGGGGCGCGGGCAGCCCGCTGTCCTGGTTTCAGGAGCGCCTGTGGGTCCATCACCGGCGCGAGCCGAACAGTACGAGCTACAATCTGCCGCTGCTGTTGCTCGTGCAAGGCAAGCTCGATGCCTCGGCGCTCGAGCAGAGCCTGAACGAAATCGTCGCCCGCCACGAGAGCCTGCGCACGTACTACGGCGAGTCAGCGGACGGAGAGCCCGAGCAGTTCGTGGCGCCGCCGGAACGGGTGCGTCTAGCGGTGGTCGATGTCGACCGCGCCCAGCTGCTGCAGCAGCTCGAACGCCATCTCGAGCACTGCTTCGACCTCCGCCGCGGGCCGATCTTCATCGCGAGCCTGCTGCGCCTGTCGCCGGATCGGCATCTGCTCGCGTTCAACGTGCACCATATCGCGGCGGATGCCTGGTCGCTTCGCACGGTGTTTCTGGGCGAGCTGCAGAGCGGCTATGCCGCCTTCTGTCGCTCGGAGCAGCCCGCTCTGGCGCCACTGCCCATCCAGTACAAGGAATACGCAGCGTCGCAGCGGGTTCGGGATCTGTCGGCGGATCTCGACTATTGGCGCCGAACGCTCGAGGGCTATGAAGACAGCCTGGAGCTGCCCGCCACGTACACGCGGCAGGCAAAATCCTGCACGACGAGCGCCCGCTTCGTCTACCGGTATTCGGCCGAGTTTGCGGGCGAGCTGGAGGGCTTTTCACGCCGAAATGGCTGCACGATCTTCATGTCCTTGCTCGCGGCGCTCGGCGTGACCCTCAGCCGCTACACGCACAAGGAGGATCTCTGCATCGGTACCACCACGTCCAACCGATCGGACGTGGAGCTGGAGCCGCTGATCGGATTCTTTGTCAACATTCTGCCGCTCCGGCTGCGCATCGACGAACAGACCAGCGTCGGCGCCTTGCTCAAAGCCGTACGCAAGCAGGTGCTGACGGCTTTCGAGCATACGGCCGCGCCGTTCGAGCACATCCTCCAGGCAGCAGGTGTCGCGCGCCGCGGCAGCGGCAATCCTCTGGTGCCCATTGTCATGCGCCATCAGAACTTTCCGCGCACCTCGCTGGAGGCTCGGCTGCCCGGCGCCGTGAGGTTCCAGGCCTACCCGGATCCCGCCGAGAAGGATGATGCGTTGACCAAGCTGCTCGATCGCGAGCACGTCCCAGCACGCTGCGAGATCGAGCTGTCGTACTCGGGGGGGCCCAACGAGCTCGCGCTCGAGGTGGTCTACGCTTCTGATCTCTATGACCGCGCCGCGATCGAGCGCCTGCTCGCTCATCACCAGCGGGTGCTGGAGGGCATGTTCAGCGACCCGGGCCGGCGCGTGCTCGAGCTACCGTTGCTGCGCGACTCCGACGTCCAGAAGCTGGTCGAGCAATTTCAGGCTGCCCCGCTCAGCGGAAGCCCAGCGCCGCAGCGCTCGCTCGTCGCACGCTTCGACGCCCAGGTGAAGCAGAGCCCCGATGCCGTGGCGTGCTGGGACGAACGTGGCGCATGGAGCTACCTCGAGCTGGCGAAGCACGCCAACCAGATGGCGCACGCGCTCCTGGCGAGCGGTGTCAGAGCGGGAGATCTGGTCGCGGTGTGTCTGGATCGAGGGGGCCGCATGCTCGCGACGTTGCTCGGGGTCTGGAAGGCGGGCGCGGCATATGTCCCGCTGGACCCCGCATACCCCAGGGCCTACTCGAAGCAGATCCTCGCGGACGCAGGCCCGAGCACGGTGATCTGCGAGGCCCAGCAGCAGGCGGCGCTCGAGCTCGACCCGGGCCGATGCCTGCTGCTGGAACAGGTCTGGGGCACCGAGTCCAGGTACCCCGAGGCGCCGCCGGAGCTGCAGGAGCAGCCCGCGGCGCTGGCGTATGTCATGTACACGTCGGGATCCACGGGCACGCCGAAGGGCGTACGTGTGCCGCATCGTCAGCTCGACAATTGGCTGAGCGCGCTCGAAGCCTGGCTGCCGTTCGAAGCCGGTGAAGTCGTCGCCCAGAAGACGACGTTCGTCTTTGCGGTTGCGGTCAAGGAGCTGTTTGCGGGGCTGCTCAACGGTTGCCCCCAGGTCTTTCTCGACAACGAGACCGTCAAGGATACGGTGGCCTTCGTCAGCGCGCTCTCGAAGCACCACGTCAGCCGCCTCAACATCGGGCCTTCCCACCTCGCGAGCGTGCTCGAGCACCTGCGCTCCAGCGGGCGGCGCTTGCCGGCGCTGAAGGTCTGCGTCACGGCGGGCGAGCCATTGCCGAAAGCCTCGGTGCTCGCCTTTCGCGAGCTCGTTCCAGGCGCGCGCCTGCTCAACAACTACGGCTGCACCGAGCTGAACGACATCTGCTACTACGACACGGCGAGCTTCGATGGACAGCGGGATTTTGTCCCGATCGGCACGCCGATCCACAACACCAGAGTCTACGTGCTCGATCGTCAGGGCCGGCTGGTCCCCGAGGGCGTCTCCGGGGAGCTGCACGTCGCCTCTCTGAGCTTGCCCGAGGGGTACCACGGCCTCGATGAGTTGACGGCCGAACGCTTCTCGCCCAATCCCTTCGGCGCTGAGCCGAGCGCGCGGCTCTACAACACCGGCGACGTCGTCCGCTATCTGCCCGACGGCAATCTCGACTACATCGGTCGCTGGGACTTTCAGGTCAAGGTGCGGGGCTTTCGCATCGACGTTCGCCAGGTCGAGCAGGTGCTCGGGGACTTCGCGGGCATCCGCGGTCGGGCCGTCGTGGCCAAGGGCGAGCGGCTGATCGCCTTCTACACGAGCGAGGTCGGAAAGGGCGTCCAGCTCAGCGAGTTGCGCGGCTTCTTGCGAGACCGCTTGCCCGCCTACATGGTGCCCGACGCGTTCGTCTTGCTCGACGCGCTGCCCCAGCTGCCCAACGGCAAGCTGAATCGGCGTGCGCTCCTGGAACTGGAAGGTGAGCTGCTGCAGAGCGGCGCGTACGACCCGCCAGCGACACCGACCGAGCGCACGCTCGCGGCCATCTGGGCGCAGGTCGTGGAAGTGCCCGGTGAGCGCATCGGGCGGCAGACACAGTTCTTCGACATCGGCGGTCATTCGCTCTCGGCCATGCGCGCCCTGGCGAGGATCAAGGACCTGTTCCGCGTCGAGATCGGCCTCTCGGAGTTCTTCGATGAATCCAGGTTGGAGGCGCTGGCTACCTTGATCGACCGCGCCATTGCGGCCCAGCCTCCCGCAGAGCGCGAGACGCAGCCCCCCTCCACGGCACGCCGCGCTTCGAAGCCGCACGGCAGCGCGGGCTTGCTCGAGGATAAGGTGGCGCTGGTCACCGGCGCCAGCCGTGGGATCGGGCTCGCCACCGCGTTGCTCCTGGCCGAGCATGGCGCAAAGGTCGCCATCAATTATCGAGACAGCGAGAAGCAAGCCCAGCGCGTCAAGGAGCAAATCGAGGCGCAGGGCGGGACTGCCGAGATCTTTCAGGCAGATGTGACGGACGCCGCCGATGTGGCCGATCTCGTGGCGGCGGTGCACCGGCGCTTCGAGCGTGTCGATGTGCTGGTGGCGAACGCCCATATCAACTTTCGGCATCGGGCCTTCGTCGACTATGTGTGGTCGGATCTCGAACGTAAGGTGAGCGACGAGCTCAAGGCGATCTTCTACCCGGCTCAGGCGGTCGCACCCGAGATGCTGCGGCGCAAGAACGGCAGCATCGTGGCCGTCTCGAGCGCCCTCTCCCGGCGCGGCAACGAAGGGTTCCTGGCGCAAATCACGGCCAAGGCCGCGCTCGATGCCTTTGTTCGCGCCCTCGCTGCCGAGTTGGGGCCGGGCGGCGTCCGCGTCAATACGGTCGCGCCCGGTCTCACCCTGACGGATGCGGCGGGGCCCATGCACGCGAACAACAAGGCGTCGATCGCCTTCCAGTCTCCGCTGCGGCGCAATGGCGTGCCTGAAGACATCGCCGGGGCCGTGCTCTTCCTGGCGAGTGACCTGTCGCAGTTCATGACCGGCTCGTACATGCCGGTCGATGGCGGGCACACGATGTTATAGCGCATCCGAGGGGGGCGGGTCTTCGTTCCGAGCAAGACAGGAGGCCAGCATGACAGCCAAGCTTGTCGTCATCGACAATTACGACTCCTTCACCTTCAACCTCGTCCAGATGTTCCGGAGTTATGAGCTGGACATCTCGGTGTTCCGCGCCGACGCGCTCTCGGTCGAGGACGTCGTGCGCCGGCAGCCGGATTACATTCTCGTGAGCCCGGGTCCCAAGAGCCCGAGCGCCGCCGGGATCTCGACGGAGCTCATCCGCCGCTGCACGGGCCTGTTCCCGCTGCTCGGAGTCTGCCTCGGCATGCAGTGCATGAACGAAGCGTTTGGCGGCACCACCGTGCATGCGCCGGTGCCGATGCACGGCAAGACCAGCGCCGTACACCACGACGGGGCAGGCCTGTTCGAGGGCGTCCCCCAGCCGCTGACCGTGGCGCGCTATCACTCCCTCGCCATCACCGGCATCAGCGAGGAGCTCAGGGTCAATGCCCGCTCCTCGGACGGGGTGCCGATGGCTGTGCAGCACGTTCGCCATGCGCTGTTTGGCGTGCAATTCCATCCCGAAAGTTTCCTCACCCAGCACGGCTTCACGCTGGTCGAGAATTTTCTGCGCTCGGGTCCGCTGAAAGGAAGGCTGTCATGAAGGACGACAAGGTCGACGCCAGCCTGGCCTGGCTCGAAAAAGTCACCGGCGTCCACTGCGAGCCGCTCGAGCTGCACGAGCCGTTCGTGGAGGTGGTGCGTCGTTTCGCGCATTTGCCCGGCACGGTGGCGCTGGTCAGCGGCGGCAAGCTCGACTGCGCCCGTCACGACATTCTCGGCGTCTATCCCTGGCTTTCGCTCAGCGGGCACCGCACGCGGACCACCTTGACCGAGCAGGGCCAGCGCGTCGAGCTCGACGGCGACCCGTTCACTATCCTGCGCCGCGTACTCTCGCACTGCAGCTTGCCGGAGCTGGGCCTGCCAGAGCTGGGCTCCAGGCTACCGCTGTGCGGCGGGCTGCTCGGTTACCTGGCGTACGATCTGAAAGACTGCCTGGAGCAGCTGCCGAGGACCAGCGTCGACGACCTCGGCTTGCCGCTCTTGTACCTCGTGGCCCCCGCCATCCTCGTGATCCAGGACCGCATCACACAGGCGACCACGCTGCTCGCCCTGCGCAGGGAAGGGGATGACGGCGCCTTTCGACAGGAGATCGCGCGCTTCAAGGCTGCGCTCGCCGCACCGGCAGCCCCGCGCGAGGCGGCGCCGCAAAAGTCCGGCAAGTGCGCCTCCGTCTTTTCGCGCGCGGAATACCTCGCGGCCGTCGAGGCCATCAAGAGCTACATTGTCGAGGGCGACGTGTACCAGGTGAACATGTCCCAGCGCTTTCAGGCGGCGTTCTCGGGGGACCCGTTCGACGCCTTTTGTGCGATGTATGCGGCCAATCCCGCGCCGTTTTTTGCGTACATCAACGCCGGAGATCACCAGATCGTCTCCACCTCTCCCGAGCGCTTCATCGAGCTCCGCAACGGCACCGTCGAAACGCGACCCATCAAAGGTACCCGGCCTCGCGGCAAGACGCCCGCCGAGGATGAAGCCCTGCGCAGAGAGCTGCAAGAGAGCCGGAAAGAAGACGCCGAGCTGTCGATGATCGTCGACCTGCTGCGCAACGACATCGGCAAGGTCTGCCGCGCCGGCTCCGTGCGCGTGGTCGAGCACAAGCGCCTGGAGGCCTACCAGAACGTCTATCACCAGGTCTCGATCGTGAAAGGCGAGCTCGACCCAGGCATGGACGCGGTCGATCTGCTGCGGGCCACCTTCCCGGGGGGCTCGATCACAGGCTGCCCGAAGATCCGGGCCATGGAGATCATCGACGAGCTCGAGCCCGTGCGCAGGCACATCTACACGGGCAGCATCGGCTACATCGGCTTCGACGGCACCATGGACCTCTCGATCGCGATCCGCACCGCGGCCTTCACGGGCGGCAAGGTGGTGTTCTCCGTGGGAGGCGGCATCGTCTTCGACTCCGATCCAGCGAGCGAGTTCGAGGAGACCTTGCACAAAGGGCGCACGCTGATGAACGCCCTGGACCGAGCCGGTGGCGAGCAGCCGAGCGCCGCCACCGTCTGGCACAACGGCGCGTTCAAACCCGGCGCAGCTGCCTCGCTGCCCCTCGACAGTGAAGGCGTCGCGTATGGCTTCGGCTTCTTCGAGACGCTGCGCGTCGAGGCGGGCCGTCCGATCCTGCTGGCGGCTCACCTGCAACGCTTCGAGCGGGCCTGGCGCGAGTTCTTCCAGAGCACGCCGCCGGATGTCACCTGGGCCGACGTGATCACCCAGCTGATCCAGAAGAACGGACTCTCGGGCGCGAGCGCGGTGGTCAAGCTGCTCGCCGCCGCGGGGCAGCCGAACGGTAGCCGCTCGTCACCCGTGCTGTTCGCGAGCGCCAAGCGCCACGCAACACGCCCCGCGCTGAGCGAGGGCCCCGGCCTGCGCCTCAGCGTGTATCCGCACGCCCGGCACACGCCGCTCGCGAGCCACAAGACCCTGAACTACATGTACTACAAATTGGCGGGGGACTGGGCCCGCCGGCACGGCGCGGACGAGGCGCTGATCCTCAACACGGATCGCTCCGTGTCCGAGACCAACACCGCCAACGTGTGTTGCGTGCTTGGCGCGACCGCTTGCTTCCCCGCGTCCGAGCACGCCTTGCCGGGCACCATGGCCGCTGAAGTCCGCAGGCTGCTCGCGCACTGGGGCTACACCGTCGAGGACCGGCGCCTCACGCTGGAGGACCTTTTGGCCTCCGACCACGTGCTGCTGACCAATTCCGTGATGGGCGCCGTCCCCGCGCTGAGCCTGAACGACGCCAAGCTCGGCCACGACCCGGCGCTCTGCGACCGGATCAACGCGGTGGTGTTCCTCGGCAACGATGCCGGAGCCGTCTCCGAGTCCGTGGCGCCGCCGCCGCGTGAGTCGGGGATTCCGGGCGCGGACGTGCAGGCGGCGGAGCTCTCATCCGAGGCAGTCGCTGCCAGCGCGTGATCCGTTTTCATGGGCTCGCCCGCGCACGACCCTCAGCGACGCCAGAATGGGCCCTCCTGGCGTCGCTGATCGCGCGGCACTGCCGAGCCCTGCACCCCTGCAACCCTGGAGCCGCGCTGCCTACACCGTGGGCTTTCGACGCAGCTGGGCGCGCCTGTGCGGTACAGCGTTGGAAAGAGCGACGCTCGCATATTCCACCGAGAGCGGGCCGAGGTTAACAAACCGCCTGGATCCGCTTCGGCTCCGCGCTCGATGGGCGTAACATCCAGAGTGCGCTGGTCTTCACGCACGCTGGGTCCTGTTTCCGGGCGCACTGTGTGCACCGGCGCAGCGGCTGTTTCCGATCGCCGGATCGCGAGTTCCGCCGCGAAGCACGCCATGTCTCCCCCTCGAGAGCCTACCTGGTGGGCCGTACTCGGCCCGGTCTTGCTGCAGCTGTGCGCTTGCACGCTCAGCGGTGATTACGATCCGCCACGGATCGACGATCTGCCCACGCAAGGAGACGCCAACTCCGGCGTGCCGCCGGCGGCGATGCTCCAGCAGGCGGCGGTGTCGCCAGCAGCGCTGGCTCTGGATTCGCAGCAGGCCGAGGCCGAAGTCACGCCGAATTGCAGCTCTTCGTCCGAGCTACCGGGGTGCGAGCTGATGCGAGCCGAGCCCCCGCCGGCGTCGCCCGCGGAATGCGGCGCCGACTCGGACTGCGATTCCCATCACTGCTCGGGCGGCAGCTGTGTCGCGGCGAGTTGCTCGGACGGGATCCGGAACCAGGGAGAGAGCGCCGTCGACTGCGCGGGGCCTTGCGCGGCGCGTTGTGCCGAGGGCGCCGACTGCGGCAGCTCGGCAGATTGCGCGAGTGGCCTTTTCTGCCCGCCGGCGTCGCAACGCTGCGCTCCGCCATCGTGCCAGGATGGTCTGCAAAATGGCAGTGAGACGGGCCTCGATTGCGGCGGGACCTGCACGGGCTGCGCCGCTGGCAGCGCCTGCCGTGGTGCTGCGGACTGTGCCACCGGCATTTGCCGCGACGGCTCCTGCGCCGTGCCGAGCTGCGACGACCTCGTGCACAACCAGGACGAGACCGACATCGACTGCGGCGGGGTGTGCGGACCCTGCGCTCCCGGTCGCGCTTGCGCGCTGGACAGCGACTGTCAGTCGGGCGCGTGCCAGGACGGCAGCTGCTGCGGCGGGCAGGAAGCCGATTGCACGCGCTGCGCCCGCCGCCTGTCGAGCAGCCTGCAGTGCACCAGCAATGGTGCCAGTGCAGACGTCGCCGCTGCGTGCAACGGCTTCCTGCAGTGCCTCGCCGACAACGCCGTGAGCTGCCCCCGCCGGAACGCCGCTGGTTGCAGCGACGCGGGCGGGGTGTGCGATGTCAGCCGCTTCGGCGGCAACAGCTCGGCCATCGCGCTCGCCGACGGCATCATCGGCACGGCGCAGTGTAGCTTTTGAGGCGCAGCTCCTGATCGCCGTGGCGTGGCCCCGGATCGGGACATGTTTCCGCTGCGGGAGCGCCCTGGCTGAGGGCTCAAATTGCAGCGATTTCAGGCCGTTTCGTGCGCGCGAAGGCAGAATGTGCCAGCGGCTCGCCGCGCCTCGGGTTCTGGGTGAAGCTCTCCCCCATGCGGCGAGAACGCGGAACTCGAGAGCCTGCAGGGGGGGACGTTTCCCCCCTCGATGGACTCCCTCGAGTTCGTGCAGAACCCGCGCCTGGCGCGCACTGCGGGCCTGGAGGGATTGCGTGAAGCAGGCACGCTGATCCGGCATTCAAAAACTCCACGTGAACCCAGCGAGCAAACGGTCCCGCACGTCACCGTTGTCGAGCTTGATGGACCAGGAGGCGTACGCATCGATCGAGAACCAGTCGGTGACGTACAGCTGGAGCAACGGCAAGGGTCGGTATCCGAGCGACTGGACGGCGCCCAGGACCAGGTCGCCGGGCACGGGGTCGTCGTGGAGAGCGATGCCTCCACCATAGCCCGCGCCGAGCGCGACAGTGACGCGGTCGCTGACGGCCCAGGCGATGCCGAGGCTGCCGCGGAGCTGGAGCACTCGCTCGCGGTCCGGGCTGCCGAAAGCCCAGTCGCTGGAGCCGTTGGCGATCATCGACACGCTCGGTGAGAGCCAGGCGCGCGCGCCGATGCCAGCGTCGACGCTGCCGATGGCGCCTTCGAGGTTGGTGTAGCCGAAGGCCGTGAGCCCGCCGCGCACGGTCGTCGTCCACTCGCCTTCGTCGCCGAAGCGATACGCGAAGGCGGGCAAGGGCACGCTCCACGACAGGCGGTCCGTGATCGCGTAGGTGATGGAGCCCAGCGCGTCCAGCTCTCGCTTCAGGGGATCATCGCGCGTGGCCTCGGTGGAGAAC
>JAICTU010000030.1 GCA_025936205.1 Polyangiaceae bacterium
ACCTTCTCCCGACCAAGCTTGTCGGGACGGGTTGACTTTCTTCGTCCCTTGCCTTGTCGCTGCCGCATTAGCACGCCACTCGCTGACGAAGACGCCGAACGCCCGCAGCCAATATCTCTCCGCGGTCTGTCCTCGTCAACCCCGTCCAACGTGCTGCCGAGCGTTTGGGCGCATGTTGTCGCATTACGTGCGACGCCCCGCAGGAACGGCGGTCGCAGCCTCTAAACTGTCGCGATTGAACCACGCGTTACCACCGCACTGCGAAGCGCTCGGAGCGCATAGTGTTCCCGCAGCAGCGCGGTGACGAGATTTCATGACGCCCGGCTCTGACTCGACGCGCTGTTTGTCGCGACCTGACTCTGTCCATGTCGTGTTGTCGATCCACTCGCGCGAAACACACGGTCGTCTCGACCAACCGTGCGCGAACCAATGACGTTGAAGAACAGCCACCGGCGGGAGCAGCGGCCGCTGACCAAGGGATGGCGGAGCACACACGCGAGATACGGTCGAGCACGCGCGTCGCTCTAGGTGCAGACTCCACGAGAGTCCAGGAGATTTGAAATCGCGTGCAGCTCCCCAAAGGCGTCACACCAGATACAGCAGATCGCTCCAGTGCTGATTACTGTTGAACGCCACACGCGAAATGCCACGCGATCATGGCCGGGTCGGCCGAGCGCTGCAACGTCATCTTTCTCGCAACAGACGACCTGGGACGAGTCATCCGCCGGCCATTCGAGTTCGAACCATGGCAGCACGGCGGGACGTCGCACAAGTTTTCCACAAGATCTCACTGCGCCTGGGTGACTGCTTCGCTCGAGCACGCTTCACTTGCCCAGCCTGGCGCGTCTGTCAGACGAACGGTGCGTCGAGCCGCCCCCGGAGCTCCTGCTCGGCCCGCTCTTTTGTGAAGTTCCGCGTTCTCCACCCGCTGTTCCACGTCAGCGTTCCACGTTGCGCTGCGAACGGCAGCACCCACCCGCCCGGTTTGACGCAGCCGGCAGTCCGCTCTAGCCGTCGACTCGGACTTCGAGTACTTGGCCCCGCCCGGACCGGAGCTGCAGAATCATCCGAGGAAAAAATCGACCAGAAATTTCCGCGCGGGCTTCTAGCTTCGGACTCGGAGATCAGGGGAAATTCGCCATGTTGGATCAGCCATCCGAATACAGGGGCCCCGAGCGTCGGAGGCGCCGAGTGTATTTCACGCGAAACACCGAGTATCACTTCCTCGACGATGTCTGCGTCGCGGTGCGGCGCCGGGACACGGGGCACTGGCGGGTCGCTCACGTCGCGCTGCGGCGCGCGCTGAGTGGCTGCGTCAAGTTCACGGCTTCGGGCGAGGTGCAGCCCAAGACAGAGCCCCCCGAGGTCGGCGATGCTCTGTTCTTCGCGACCGAGGGAGCGGACGTGATCACCAGCGTCCTCACCGGTGTCGGGCGTCCCCTTCCTCAGACCATCTCTTCGTATCCAATCTGAGTAGCCGACCAATTGTTTCCCACCCGGCTCGCTGCCTGCCGGACGGCGTCGAGCCCAGCCGCAGCTACGGCGACGGGTGGCTGGCAGCCGAGATGGGTAGGGGGGGCA
Source organism: Polyangiaceae bacterium (assembly GCA_025936205.1). Next base: position 1,582 of record JAICTU010000030.1, read on the forward strand.
AAACTGCTCACGATTTGGCCGTTAGGATGGCTGGAGCCGACGCGCCCTCGGCGGGTACGAGAGCGGCCCCGCCAGCATGGACGCCGAGGCGGGAAGCAGTAGGGACTTTCAAACGGTTGACATCTTTGCTCTTAAGGAAGCACGAGCATCTGCCAGCGGAGTCGAGTCTGGAGTACCGAAGCGCGCTTTGCGCGTGTTCGTCCACACGCTGCGACGCAGTAGGCAGGCGGCATGAGCAGGATGCGCGGGCGGCACGGCGCGTCGTGCCGAGAGCGGCTCCACCAGGGCGGCGACGCGCTAGATTTAGTGTGGAGTTCGCTGTCTTAGACACTAGGCTGAACAGCGAGCAGCAGCGATGGATCTGCGAGTTCCGAATGGCCCTGACGGGGCTCGAACCGATGATTCGCACGCTCTGCTCCAACGTCGTTTGACCATCGCAGCGTCGGGAGACCCGTGTTTGCAGTCGTAATCAGCGAAAAGGGTGGAGCCGAGAGGCGCGAAGTCTTCGAAGGGACGGAAGTGAGTGTCGGGCGCGTGCGAGGCAACGACCTGGTGCTCTCCAAAGGGAACGTTTCCAAGCGCCACGCACGCCTGACGCAGAAGGACGGGCGGTTCGTGGTGGTCGACCAGAACAGCACGAACGGCACTTACGTCAACCGGCAGCGCATCGTGCAGGCGACGATCGTGCGCGAAGGAGACCGGATCTACATCGGTGACTTCGTGCTGCGCATCGAAGAGGCCGGGGGCGTTCAAACCAACAGCGAGGAGAACGCTTCAAACCGCTCGGAAGGAGAGACGGTCGAGCATACGAGCTGGCAAGGGCCTTCCCCCGACGAGCTCAAGTCGCCGCAGCTGCCGCCAGCGCCCCGCTTGCCCGCGCCGCTCTCGCGCGCCCCCAAGCCCGCACCGGGCTCCGAATCGGATATCCCGCGCGTGTCGAAGACCGAGGCCAGCGTGCCCAAGGACGTGAACCCCGTCGACGCCGTGAGACTGCTGGTGGATCGGGTCACGGAGAAGGTCGAACGGCGCACGCTCGAGCGCGAGATCGCGGACAACGTGGCGCGCAAGATTGAGCGCGTGTTGCTCGAAGAGCTCGGGCGAATGCGCGAGGAGCGAGCGCTGAGCCCGCAGTTGACGGAGGAGCAGCTGGTGGTGGCTGCCCGTGCGGAGCTGGTGGGTCTGGGTCCGCTGGAGGCGCTGATCCGCAACCCACACGCGACGCAGCTCACCGCCAACGGCGTCAAGAGCGTCAGCATCGTGCAGGGCAACCGTTTGAACTACTCGTCCTTGCCGTTCTCTTCCTCGGACAGCTTGGAGCGCGTGCTGGCGCGGCTGTGCCGCATGAGCGAGGCCTCGCACGACGGACGCGAGACATTCATGAGTGGCCGCCTGCAAGGTGGCGTGGTGTGGAAGGCGATCCGCCAGCGCGCGGCTCCCGACGGCATCGTGCTCACCTTGCGACGGCGCAGCGGAGTCGAGTGCAGCCTCGAGGATCTGGTGCGGGAGGGCGCGCTCTCGCGCGCCATGGCTACCTTCCTCACCCACTGCGCTACGGTTCGCGCCAATGTGCTGGTGCTTGGTTCGCGCGCTTCCAGTGTCGCGCGCGTGCTCACGGCCCTGGGCGAGGCAGCGCCGGATCGGCAGTTGCTGATCCTGGACGAGCACTTTCAGCTCGCCGCGGCAGCGAGCACGGCGATCCGGCTCGATCTGGCCACGGCGGCGCTCGACCAGCAGCGCCTCGTCGATTTCGCGGCCTCCTTGCCCGAGACCAACCTGATGGTCGAACGGCTCGAGGGGCGCACGCTGGCGGCAGTCATGGAAACGATCGTGCGCGGCTCCAGCGGGGTGCTGGGAGGCGTACACTGCAACAACGTCGAGCAGGGCCTGACTCGCCTGTCTACCGGTTATGCCGCGGCCACGCCGGGCGTGAGCGTGGATACGGCGCGACAGAACCTCGTGAGCAGCTTCGATCTGGTGCTGGAAGTGGGTTCCTACAGCGATGGGCGCGACCGAGTTCGGCGCGTCGTCGAGCCTCTGTGCAGCCCGAGCGGCATCACGCAGCTGCAGGAGATCTTCGCGTTTGTCGCAGAGCGTACGGCCGCGGGTGGTTCCGTGGAGGGCAGCTTTCTGGCATCGGGAACCGAACCCAAGCTGATGGACGAGCTGCGCAGCCGCGGCGTCCAGGTGGAGGCGACGCTGTTCCATCGAGCATCACCGTCGTGAGGCGGGCAGGGGGCATATCCTGATGCCCACAAAAGCCTTGCGGCGCCGAGCCTGACTGGCCACGGCGCCGCCGGGGAAGCCGGTCTTCAGGACTGCGAGGCTTCTTCTTGCAGGTGCCGGCTCACCTTACGGCTCACCAGGCGCCGGCGCAGGGCGTTCAGCTTGTCGATCATCAGCACGCCGTTGAGATGATCGTTCTCGTGCTGGATCGCGATCGCCAGCAGATCGCTCGCCTCCAGCTCGAAGGGCTTGCCGAACTGGTCGAGCGCCTTCACCTTCACCCGCTCGGCGCGCCGGATCTCTTCCGTCGCGCCGGGGAAGGAGAGGCAGCCCTCTTCCCACATCTGCACGCCGTCTGTCTTCACGATCTCGGGGTTGATGAATACCTTGAGCTCGCTCGGCTCGCCCTCGGCGGCAGTGTCGATGACGAAGATACGCGCGTCGATCCCCACCTGATTGGCGGCGAGTCCGCAACCGGAGTTGGCGTACATGGTCTCGGCCATGCTCTCGACCAACGCCCGCGTCTCGTCGGTGACCTGCTCCACTGGCTTGGCCACCTGGCGCAGCCTCGGATCAGGGTATTTGAGGATTTCGAGAACAGCCATGGTCCACCTTTCCTAACACTCGACGGGCCGATCGGCAACGTACCCGCCGGGACGCTCAGCCGGCGAACCCCGAGGTATAGGGTAAGCGCGCAGCTGTGGCCTCGATTTGGGGCAGATTCGCCAACAGCTCGGCCGTCGAGTCCCAGGAACCCTCCAGGAACCGGCGGCGCACACCGTCGGGCATCTCGAAGCTGACCCGGTGAGGGCCGGCCTCGATCGTGGAGCGCTCCAGGTTGATCTGGAAGACCAGGTCCGGGCGAGCCTCGGCAGCCGCCATCAGGGCCTGCGCCGTGGCCTCGTCCACCCTCACGCACGGGATGCCCAGCGAGAAGCAGTTGCCGTTGAAGATCTCGGCAAAGCTCTCCGCGATGATGGCGGTGATGCCCTTGCCCCAGCGCATCAGCGCCTGGGGTGCATGCTCGCGCGACGAGCCGCAGCCGAAGTTCTTGTTGGCCAGCAGGATGCGGGCGCCCGAGTAGGCGGGTACGTCCAGCGGGTGCTGTTTGCCTGCCTTGGTGAGCTCCGCGCGGTCGTCCTCGAAAGCGTGGGCGCCCAGCCCGGAGAAGGTCACGGTGCGCAAGTAGCGCGCCGGGATGATGCGGTCGGTGTCGATGTCGTCGCCCCTCACGGGCACCGCGGTGCCCTCGATCACGATGCGTCGAGTATCTAGAGACATGGGTCTGGTCCTGGTTTCAAAAATGGGGGGAGGCTCAGCGAAGATCGAACAGCTGACGAGCGTCGGTGACGCTGCCGGACAGGGCGGCTGCGGCCACCATCGCAGGGCTCATCAGCAGAGTGCGACCGCTGGGCGACCCCTGGCGGCCCTTGAAGTTGCGGTTCGAGGACGAAGCACACACCTGGCGCCCGCTGAGCTTATCGGGATTCATCGCCAGGCACATCGAGCAGCCGGGCTCACGGAACTCGAACCCCGCGTCGGTGAACAGCTTGTCGTACCCACGCTCGATCAAGGCCTGGCGCACGTTGTGCGAGCCGGGCACGATCAGCGCGCGCACACCCGGCGCCACCTTGCGCCGGCTCTTCTGGATCAGTCGCGCGACTTCCTCGAAATCGCTGAGACGCCCATTGGTGCACGAACCGATGAAGGCCACGTCGACCTTGGTCCCGGAGATCGGCTGGCCCGGCTCGAAGGACATGTAGCGATAGGCTTCTTCCGCCGTCTCGCGCTCGTTGGTGGGGAAGCTGGCCAGGTCCGGCACCTTGTCGCCGACGCCCACCGACTGCCCCGGGGTGATGCCCCAGGTGACCATGGGCTCGATCTGCGCGCCGTCGAAGCGCACCACATCGGCGTAGACAGCGTCGGCGTCACTGCGAACCGAGTTCCAGTAGCGGACCGCCCGGTCCCAGTTGGCCCCGGAGGGGGAGAAGCGCCGCCCCTTCAGGTACGCATAGGTCGTCTCGTCCGGATTGATGTAGCCGGCGCGCGCGCCACCCTCGATGCTCATGTTGCACAGTGTCATGCGCTCATCCATGGTGAAGCGCTCGATCACCTCGCCGGCGTACTCGTAGGTGAAGCCGACGCCGCCCTTCACACCCAGGCGGTTGATGATGTAGAGCGCCACGTCCTTGGCGTAGACGCCCGGGCGCAGCTTGCCGTTGACCTCGATCCGGCGCACGCCGAGCCGGTTCATCGACAGGGTCTGCGTGGCGAGCACGTCGCGCACCTGCGAGGTGCCGATACCGAACGCGAGGGACCCGAAAGCACCGTGGGTCGACGTGTGCGAGTCGCCACAGCAGATCATCATGCCCGGCTGCGTGAGCCCCAGCTCCGGTCCGAGCACGTGTACGATGCCCTGCTCGCCGCGAGCCGGCGAGAAGAAGGGAATGCCATGCTTGGCGACGTTGCTCTCCAGCGCCCCCAGCATCTCTTCCGCCAGCGAGTCCTGCAGCGGACGCAGGCGCGTGTGCGTGGGGATGATGTGATCGGCCGTGGCAAACGTGCGCTCGGGATGCGCGACGCGCAGACCCCGCTCGTCGAGCGAGCTGAAGGCCTGAGGGGAGGTCACCTCGTGCAGCAGGTGCAGGCCCATGAACAGCTGCGTCTGGCCCGAAGGCAGCTGCGCCACGGTGTGGCTGTCAAAGACCTTGTCGTACAGCGTCTTTCCCATTGTCTGATCCTCTCCGAGCTCCCGGGCTCGCCTGATCTTGCTCTCGTGAATAGCGCTCGAGCCGCTCCAGCAGCTCATTGCCAAAACGCGTGAAGGCTTTCAGCTCCGCGGAGCCGAACTGCTCCCAGACCTCGGCGATGGCGTGCTGCCGCAACGCGCGCAGCTGACCCATCGTCCGCTTGCCCAGCGGGCTCAGCTCATAGTGGCGCTGCCGGCCGTCATGGGGGCGCACCGAGACCACCACCAGCTCCTTGTCCTGCAGCTGACGCAGGATCTTGGACACCGCAGCCGCGCTGCTCTCGCGCCGGCGCGCAAACAGGCTGGGCATGAAGGCCTCATTCTCGATCTCGTCGAGCACGAACCACTGCTGCTCGGTCAAACCGACCTGCTCAGCCAGATCCTGGCGACGCTGACCGTATACTTCGGTCAGACGACCAAGGCACTCGATGGCCTCGTGGATGTCAGTTCGGGCCGCAGAGTTTCCCATCGGCAATAGTTAACCTAGAGCAACTATTTCCGCCGCGCAAGTGGGATCTGGCCGCTAGGCGTCGTCCATCGGCCGCGACGGATATCGCACGCGCCCGGTCAAATAGGCGTCGGTGCCGGACAGATCCCATTTGGGGCGGTGCAGGCGCGGGGCAGCGCTCAAGTCGTCGGGGCCTGCCCAATCGACGGCGCAGGGCCGGCCCCGGGGGCCCAGCAACACCGGCGCGATGAACAGGTGCAGCTCTTCGGCGAGCTGATCGGCGAGCAGACTCCCCGCCAACTCTGCTCCGCCTTCACACAGGACGCTCACTACCTCGCGCTGCGCGAGCGCGCGCAGCGCCTCACGCATGTCGCAACGGCCCTGGCTGTTGGCGGTCACCCGCACCACGCTCACGCCGCGTTCGGCGAGCGCTTCTTCCGCTTTGACTGAGGACGTGGGCGTGGTGAGCACGCAGGTGGGAATCTCGGCGGCCGTGGACACCACGATGCTCGACAGCGGAATGCGCAAGGCACTGTCAACGATCACGCGGATCGGGTTGCGCGCCGGTGGCCCCTCGCGCACCGTCAGCTGGGGATCATCCGAGACGATGGTGCTCACGCCAACGAGCACCGCGTCGTGCACCGCGCGTAGCCGGTGGCCACGAGCGCGCGACTCTGGGCTCGTGATCCAGCGCGAAGCACCGGTGCGGGTCGCGATGCGGCCATCGAGTGACATCGCCAGCTTGAGCGTCAGATAGGCGGTGCCCTGGGTGATGTACTTCTTCCAGGGCCGGATTAGGCCCTTGCAGGCCGCCGACAACACCCCCGTAGTTACCTCGATGCCGTGCTCTCGCAGCTTCGCCACGCTGCCCCCAGGGACGTTGGGGTTCGGGTCGGGGCAGCCCGCGACGACGCGCGTGATGCCGGAGGCGATGATCGCCTCGGTGCAGGGGGGGGTCCTACCGAAGTGGTTACACGGCTCGATGGTGACGTAGAGGGTAGCTCCCCGCGCCTGGGGGCCGGCTTTCTCCAGCGCCATGATCTCCGCGTGCCGATCGCCAGCGCTCGCGTGGTACCCGGTGGCGATCAGGCGGCCGTCTTTGACGATGACACAACCCACATGTGGGTTGGGGGAGGGATCGCCGAGATGGGCAATTTCAACGGCTTGCGCCATCCACTCACTGGCCCTGCCATCTCCAACGACGGGCGGTGGTTCGGAAGCCCGGGAGCCGTCATCGACCATGTCCGTGACTTAGCCTTTCGAACGGTCGCGAACAAGCTGGCTCATCTCCAGCATGAAGGCGTCAATGTCGCGGAAAGACTTGTAGACGCTCGCGAACCGCACGTAGGCGACTTCGTCGGTGCGCTTCAGCGCCTCCATGACGGCTAACCCGATGGCCTGCGAAGACACCTCGCGGTCACCCGACTCGCCCAAGTTGCGCTCGACGCGCGCGGCTATCTCATCGAGCACATCGACGGGTACCGGACGCTTGTTGCAGGCGATCTGCAAGCTGCGCAGCAGCTTCTCCCGGCTGAACGCCTCGCGCTGACCGTTCTTTTTGACGACGATCGGCAGGCTGTATTCGACGCGCTCGTAGGTGGTGAAGCGCCGCTTACAGCCCTCGCATTCACGACGGCGCCACGTCACCGCACCTTCGGCTACGAGGCGCGAGTCGACGACTCGGCAATCCGTCACGCTGCAATAAGGACAATGCATCGTGGCATCACCATGAAAAATGCGGCACCGGGAACGCTCGGCGTGGGCAACCCACCCTCGGACGCCCCAAGCCCATGTGATTCAGCCCCTGTATTTGGAAAGTACCAGGGCCACGTTGGTGCCGCCGAAGCCGAAGGAGTTGCTCATCACGTGCTCCAGCGTGCGTTCGCGCGCTCGGTGCGGCACGTAGTCGAGCACGCACTCCGGATCGGGCTCGTCGAGGTTGATCGTGGGGGGCACGATGCCGGTCGCGATGGCCTTGGCGCACAACGCCGCCTCCACCGCGCCCGCCGCTCCCAGCATGTGTCCGGTCATGCTCTTGGTGGAGCTCACCCAGAGCCGCTTTTCCAGTGCGTGCGCTCCGAAGGTGTCGGCCAGCGCGCGTGACTCCTCGACGTCGCCGACCGGCGTCGACGTACCGTGAGCGTTCACGTAATCGATCTGTTGCGCTTCGATGCGAGCGTCCGCGAGCGCGAGCCGCATTGCGCGCGCCGCTTGCGCATGGTTGGGCACCGGCTTCGTGATGTGGTAGCCGTCCGTCGTCGCTCCCCAGCCGCTGACTTCGCACAGGATGCGAGCCCCGCGCTTGCGCGCACGCGTGGCCGTCTCCAGGATCAACGTGCCTGCGCCCTCGCCACAGACGAAGCCGTCGCGGCCAGCATCGAAGGGGCGGCTGGCTCGAGCAGGCTCATCGTTACGCCGGCTCAGGGCGAACATCGCCGAAAAGCCTGCGATGCCGATCGGCGTGATCGTCGCTTCGGCACCGCCGCAGACCATCACGTCGACGTGCCCGCGCCGCATCCATTCGAGCGCCTCACCGATGGAGTGCGCGCTGGATGCGCACGCGCTGGTCTGACAGTAGCTCGGGCCATGTAGGCCGTACTCGATCGCGACCTGGCCCGCAGCCAGGTTGCCGATGATCGACGGAATGAAATAGGGGCTGACCTTGTCAGGCCCCTTTTCATTCAACATCAGCGTGACGCGCTCGAGGTTCTCCAGCCCACCGAGCCCTACGCCGATGAAACACCCGGTGCGCAGCCGCTCCTCCTCCGTCAGCTCCAGGCCGGCATCCTCCATCGCCATCTTGGTTGCGGCCATGGAGAACTGAGTGAAGCGGCACATCTCCTTGATCTTGCGCCGAGGCATGAACGCCTCGGGCTCGAAATTAGGAACTTCCGCGGCGATCCTGCAGCTGTACCCCTGCGCGTCGAATGCGGTGATGGTGCGCACCGCGCTCTTCCCCGAGATCACCGACTGCCAGGACGCTTCCGTCCCGACGCCGTTGGGCGTGACCAAACCGAGTCCCGTGACGACGATGCGTTCCATCGAGTCTATCCTCGCAACGAGAACCCGGTCAGATTCGAAGCCGGGGTTTGGGGTGTACCCCACGGAGAAGGTTTCAAGGGGCGCACTAACGACTCAGGTGCTGCTGTGTTGCTCGATGTACTTCACGGCGTCCTGGACGGTGCGGATCTGCTCCGTGTCCTCGTCCGGAATGTCGATCTCGAACGCCTCTTCGAACGCCAGGACGAGCTCGACGAGGCCGAGAGAATCAGCACCCAGATCATCGATGAAGACGGACTCTGGTTTAATGTCCGACTCGTCGACGTCCAGCTGTTCCTTGATGATCCGCTTTACTTCGGCCGTAACATCGCGACCTGCCGCCATTTTTGCCTCCAAACATTCTCTCTCGAACTGAGAGTGGGATCCTTGCCTGTCGAAACAGGCGCCGCTCGCCGCAGCGAGCCGACCGCGAGAAAGCGGTCCTAATCAGAGCTCACATCAAAAATGAAGCGAGCCCCTCACATGTACATGCCGCCGTTGACGGCCAAAACTTGACCGGTGATGTAGGCGGCTTCACCGGAAGCGAGAAACGCGATGGCCGCAGCAACTTCCGCCGCAGTCGCCGGGCGCCCAAGGGGGACGCCGGCCAGCATGGCTTCCCGCTGAGCGGGCTCGAGCTTGGAGGTCATGTCGGTGTCCACGTAACCCGGAGCGAGCGCGTTGACCGTGATGTTGCGCGAGGCGTACTCGCGCGCCAACGACTTAGCAGCTCCGATCAGTGCGGCCTTGCTGGCCGCGTACGCCACCTGTCCGGCGTTGCCCATCTGCCCGACGACGCTGGACACGAAGATGATGCGCCCGCCTCGCGCCTTCAGCATCGGCTTGATGGCCGCCTGTGCGCAGGCCAACGCGCCCTTGAGGTTCACGTTCAGGGTGGAATCCAGGTCTTCCTCGCGCAGACGCAGGAGCAAGCCATCGATCGCGATGCCCGCGTTGGCGACCAGGATGTCGAGAGCGCCGATGCGCTTGGCGAGAGCCGACACTGCAGCCTCACACTGCGCGTAGCTGGCGGTGTCCAGCTTCTCCGCTTCCGCACGCCCGCCCGCAGCCTCGATGCGCTGGACGGTCCGCTGCGCCGCCTCTGCGTCGCGAACGTACGTGAGAATCACCCTTGCCCCCTGACGAGCCAACACCTCCGCGGTAGCGCTTCCGATACCGCGAGATCCACCCGTAACTAGTGCAGTTTTGCCGCTGAGATCAAACATCGAAAGAGCCGCCCGCAGGAACGCGCGGCTGTTTACCACGCTTGCCAGGGAGGCAAGCAGAAGAATTTCCGCCCGGCCGCTTTGGCGCCTTGCGTCGAAAGGCTGGAATCACGAGGGTCGCGAGTTGGCCGCGATCCCCAACACCTCTTCAGGTTCAAACGCCGGCCGCACGACCAGGTTCGGCACGGTGCGCTTTGCCAGGCCGGCAAGTACCTGGCCCGGACCGATCTCCCAGGCGCTCTGCACGCCTCGGCTCGCCATCCACTCCAGCGTCTCTTGCCAGCGTACGGCACCAGCGACCTGGCGCACCAAGAGCTCGCCCACGCGCGCGGGATCGGCGTTCGGCGTGGCTTCGACATTGCTGATGACGGGGAACTGCAAGGACCTGAATTCGACCTCGCGCAGGGCCCGCTCCAGCGCAACGGCGGCTGGCGCCATCAGCGAGCAATGAAAGGGTGCGCTCACCTTCAGCGGGATCGCCTTCAGCTTGCGGTCCTTTGCGAGCGCGGAAGCCCGCTCGACTGCCGCTGCATGTCCGGCGATCACCACCTGGCCCGGGGCATTGAAGTTCGCCGGCGAGACCACGCTTCCGTCTCCGAGCTCGACGCTGACGTCGGCACAGAGCTGCTGCACGGCCGCCGCGTCGCCCCCGACCACTGCCGCCATCGCACCCTCACCGGGTGCCACCGCGCGTTGCATGGCCTCGCCGCGCAGGCGCACCAGCTGCACCGCCCGTCGGAAGTCGAGCGCGCCTGCCGCGACCAGCGCGCTGTATTCACCCAGCGAATGACCTGCCGCCACCTGCGGCGCAGGCAACTCCGGCTGGGCCTCGCGCAAGGCCGCGAGCGCTGCCACGCTGGCAGTCAGGATCGCTGGCTGCGCGTTCGCCGTGTACGTCAGCTGCTCGGCTGGACCTTCGAACACCAGCTGAGAAAAGGCCTCGCCGAGCGCTTCATCGGCCGCATCGAAAACGGCGCGGGCCGCAGCTGAAGCGCTGCACAGCGCGCGCCCCATGCCGACCTTCTGCGTCCCTTGACCCGGAAAAATCCAAGCTATCACGTGAGCTCACCAACGCGTATCGAGCGCGCCACCGGCGCGAAGCGACCTTCAGCGAATCGCGACCCTCCCCGTGCAGCACGCGCTGCCGAGCATCGGGGTCGCTGAACCACCAGGGCCGCCGCGCAGTCGTGCGCGCTCGATGAAATCCGCCTTTTACGCGGCGGGCGTGGAGCCCGTGTCCGTCTCCTGTTCCGACTTCTTCGCCACCACGGCCTTGCCGGCGTAGTGACCGCAGCTCGGACAAACACGGTGCGACAGGCTGGGGGAGGAACAGTTGGAGCAGGGGACGACGTTCGGGGCGGCGACCTTGTCGTGGTTCGCCCTCCGCATGCCTCGCCTGCTGGGGGTAGTTCGTCGCTTCGGTACCGGCACCGCTTTACTCCTCGCGCGTTCGCTGCAATTGCTTGGCCAGGGCAGCCAGGGGAGCCAACCGTGGATCTACGGTTTCTTCCTCTGCCTCGGCTTCGTCAGGGCGCGGATCGGTAGCGGCAGCCGGCTCGAAAGGCAAGTCGGATTTGACGGGGAACAGTGGTAATTCGAGCAGTAGGTGCTCACGGACGAAGGCATCGAGCTCCACATTGTCGCCTTCGTATTCGTCCCGGGCCGCCAATTCAGCTGACAACTGCTCGTCCGTTGCGTCGTTTTCCTCGCGCAGGCGCCGGCCGCGCCGCTGAGCGGGCGCGCCGGCGGGGGCCGGAGCGCGGGGACTGAGCAGCAACAAAATCTCTGCCTCCAGGGGCACCGGGACCGGCTCCATGGTGCGGGCGCAAGGCATGGTCACGCGCGCCCGGGCCATGCCCTTGACCAGCACCTCACGGCCGTTCTTGCGCAGGTGAACTTCGAAGCTACCCGGGCTGCCATCGCTGCGGGCTTCGCTCTCGCGCAGCGCCTCGTTGAGCCATTCCGGCGAGAGCTCATATTGCCGGTGCTGGTCCGACCGTTCGAGCTCGCGGATCGAAACCGAAAATTGCGCACGCTGCATGGACCCGACCGTAGCGCTCCACCTTCGTCGGCGCGATGGGATTTTCTGGTTCCAACCTGCCCTGCGCCTACGAACCCGGGAAACTGCTGGAACGTTTCGAAACGGCCGCGGGTCATATAGGGTCGCGCCGAACATGCGAGCTTGGCTGGCCAATGAACGCTTCCGCACCTGGCTTTGGGCGGGCGGCTGCTACCTCGCGCTGCTGGTGGTCTACCTGCTGGTGGCCGGGCCCACGCGGCTGACGGACCATACGCCGTACAATCACTTCGCGCTGCTCGCCGACTCGTGGCTGCATGGCAGGCTCGACCTCGGAGGCGCGCCCCCCGACTACGCCGGAGCCAACGACTTCTCCCAGTACGACGGCAAGTGGTACGTGCCATTTCCCGCGTTCCCTGCGCTGCTGCTGCTGCCGCTCGTCTACTTCGCGGGCAGTGCCGAGCTCGTGCGCGATGCCCAGTTTTTCATCGCGCTGGCGCCACTCGGTCCGGCGCTGCTGTTCCTTGTCTTGGAAAAGCTGCGCCAGCTGGGCCGCAGCAGCCGTACGCTTGCGGAGAATCTGGCGCTGACCTTCGCCTTCGGCCTGGGCAGCGTCTACTTCTTCACGGCGGTACAAGGCAGCGTTTGGTTTGCGGCACACGTCGTCGCGGTCGCGCTGTGCGCGGGCTACATCTTGACGTCGATCGATGCGCGCAAGCCGGTGTGGGCGGGGCTATGCCTGGGGCTCGGCTATCTTTCGCGCTCGACGCTGCTGTTTGGGGCACCATTTTTTCTGTTCGAAGCGTGGGGCGCTTGCCGCCCCGGCGGTCGCTGGCCGGCCTGGGGTGAGCTGGGCAAGCGCGTCGCGCTATTTGCCTTGCCGTTTGCGCTCTGCTTCGGAGTCTCGTTGCTGCACAACTACGCGCGCTTCGACGACCCGTTCGAAGTGGGCTATCGCTACCTGCAGATCGCCTGGCAGGGGCGGATCGAGAAATGGGGGCTGTTCCACTACCATTATCTCGCCAAGAACCTGGGCGTGATGCTGACCAGCCTGCCCTGGATTCAGCCGCTGCGTATCAACCTGCACGGCCTCGCCTTGTGGCTGACGACGCCGATTTACCTGTATCTGCTCTGGCCGCGGGAGCCGCGAGCTGGCTTCACCGGCCTGCTGGTGGCAGCCGCATGCATCGGCATCCCCGCGCTCTTCTACCAGAACACCGGCTGGATGCAGTTCGGCTACCGCTTCTCGAACGACTACGCGCCGCTGCTGTTCGCGGCGCTGGCGCTGTCACGCCCGCGCCTGCGCTGGCACTTCTGGGCGCTCGGTGTCTGGGGCGTGGCCATCAATGCCTTCGGCGCCGTGACCTTCGACCGCGCACAATACGCCCGCTATTACTACCAGCAGGCCTCGCAAGAGACGCTGTACCAGCCGAACTGACTCGGCGGGCCACGGGCGCTTGCACTCTCGCCGCGCTCCAAACGAGCCACGCCGAACGGACGAGAGCCCGCTCGGCGTGAGCGCGAGAGCAACGAGCCACCCAGTCGCCTCCGCGCTCGGGTGTCAATTCGCTGCAAGACTCGATCTTACGGGTTGATGACGGCCGTGAACTCGTCCACCTTCAGTCCGGCACCGCCGCTCCAGATTTCGAAGCCGGCAAAGACATCGGTCAAGAAGAACTGGTCGGAGAACGTGAAGCCATTCAGGCGACCGGAGCCGCTGCGCGCCACGGCATCGTTCATGAACAGTTTCAGGTCCGCGCTGAAGTTCGTCACGTCCCCGCCGGAGGCGACGTAGTTGATGACGGGCAGGTTGGCGTCGGGTCCGTTGCCACCACGGCGGCCCGCCCAGATGTCCCAGGTGCCGGCGACCCCCGTGACGGTCTGAGCCGTCGCGAAGGCCTGGTTGTTGTTTCCGATCGGGTTGTGGCTACCGGGCTTGTGTGTCCACACCATCAAGAAGGCAGCCTGAGCGGTATTGTAACTTCCGGGGGCTGGAGAAGCGCTCGCGAACCAGATGTCGTACGCAGCGTTGTTCTGCGCGCCCTGCGGGCCGCTGATCCTGAAAGTGCTCGGGAGGGTTCGGATGTCGCTGACGCGGATCGGCAGGGGGTTCTCACCCGTAGTGCTCGCGCCGTTCACACCGCTCGTGGAGCCGTTCTGGCCGATGTAGATAGAAGGGAACGACGCGGGGGAATCATTCGCGCCCGGACCCGCTGACTGCTTCACAACTTCGAAGCTGTTGGCCGTGTAGCGAATCTGCTGCGTGCCGTCGCCCGAGTTGTCGCCCCAGGCGTTGTTGTTGATCACGTAGCTCTTACCGTCCTTGCCCACCACCTTGATGCGTGCGGCTTCACCCGAGAGCGTTCCCGTGAGCAGCCCCGCTGGGAGACTGATGCTCGTCGGGGCATCTGCAACGCTATTGCCATCGGCAAAGCCGGAAATGCAGACGTTGTACGGAACAGGGTCCGCATCGTCGCCCGGTACGGTCATCACGACCGCCGACAACGGCTCGTGGTTGTACGCCACGCTTCCCGCTGCGCCCGCCGCGAGCCAGCATTGCGTCCGGAAGCCCGTATAGGGAATGAACGCGGGGCCCTGCACGGCGGTGAGTTCTGCGCACCATTGCTGGCCCGTTTGCGTGCCCTGCAGCTGAATGCGCAGCGTCTGCCCCGCCGTCTTCGTGTAGTTCACGGCGACCCCCATCCCGCTCGGCACGATCGTACCGATGGCGGGATCCTGGCCTGCAGTAGCGGCAAACTCGTCCTGCGCGATGTTGAAGCCGAGCAGAGCGACGCCGCGGTAGCCCGCGGGGCCGTTGGGACCGTCGGTGTCCGGATCTGGACCCACCGTGCCCTGAAGGCAGAAGGGAGAACCCGCGGGGAGGTCCGTGAAATTCTGCGCAGAGCGCGTGGTGCCGATGTTGAGCGCGTCGTCCCCCGTCCAGGCATATCCGTGCCAGGAGCCGCTCTCAAAGTACCCCCCCGGCGTCTCCTGCGGTGCCTGGTCCACGACCGGCGTCATGTCGACGGTGCCGGAGCCGGCGGCGCCCATGCCCGGATTGTTCAGCGCCGGGTTGGCAGGGTTCTCATTCGGGTTGTTGTTGGTGCCACCCACCAAACCCGCGCTGCCGCCCGCACCGGGCTGATTCGTGTTGGTGTTGCTGTTCGTGCTCGGAGTCTGCGAGCCGAAGGCCGGCCCCACGGGATTGCCACTGTTGTTGTTGCCGCCCGAGTCCGACGAACAGGCGAAGGCGCCGAGCAGAGCGAGCAAGCTGCTGACGACGAGAGTCGAATCGTTGAGTCTGTGCATGTGCCAAGGCCTCCAGCGGGGTGAATGGCCCCTGACGGTGCCACCGTGCGCTCCGGAAAATTAGAGTTGCCACGACCGGCGGGCAAGCCAAATTCCGCTGCGATTCCGGCGATCGCGTCGCTCCGACACGGGGCAGCAGGCACGGCTGGGCGTTGTGTCAGCGGTGAAAGCGGCAGACGCATTCACAAGGCGCGGAGCTCAGTGCGAGCCGCCGCGCCTTGCCGTTTGGGCTGAGCCGACTTTTGCAGCTAGGACGGAGCGCCTCAGCCGCCGCGGCGCACGACAACCTTGGAGATCTTGGGCGGATCGACGGCTCGATCCCCCATCGTCTGCGTGCTGGCCAGCTTTTGCACCACGTCATCCGGAGTGCATTTGCCGAAGATCGTGTAGCCGCCGTCCAGGTGCGGGGCGGCGCCATCCATGATGAAGAACTGAGAACCGTTGGTGTTGGGACCCCGGTTGGCCATGCACAGCAGACCGCGCTGGTCGTGGTGCGCGTCTTCCCAGATCTCGTCCGGAATGACGTAGCCGGGGCCGCCCGAGCCGTTGCCATCGGGGTCACCGCCTTGCACCATGAAGCCTTTGACGACGCGGTGGATTACCGTACCGTCGTACAGCGGCTGCTTCACCCACTAGTCGCCCTTCTTCCAGGGGCGAATCCCGCGCGCCAGCCCCACGAAGTTGGCAACCGTGATCGGCGCCTTGTCCGGCCACAGCTCGCACTCCAGCTTCCCGTCGGACGTGGCCACGTCCGCGAAGAGCTTGGTTCCTTTGCCGGGCAACCCCTTGAGCGCGTCGTCCATGCTGAACTTGCCTTGCACGGGATCGCCGGGCGTCGGCTGAACTTCGGCGACGGGCTTGGCTTGCACCTTACCGAATTGGGGCTGCCGCAGCTGCGCCTTCTCCGCGGTGGCCTTCTCGATCGCGGCCTTCAGCGCTGCAGCGCGATCGGCAGCCGCCTTGTCCACCGTGCCGCCAGCGCCCCCCGAGCTCGCGGCCGCGGTGGTGCTGGCGGGTTTGGACTTGGGCTCCGGGACCTTGCCGGACTCGCAGGCCGCAGCGGCGACCAGGCAGCTGAGGAGAAGCGCCGCACTGCTACAGCGGCATGCAAACCGAGAGGAGGAAGCCTCGAGACGTGACATGCGCCGAGATGTGGGCTCGAGCAGCGGCGGGAGTCAAGTTTCGCCGCCCGCTTCGAGAGAACGTCACGCGCGATCAGGTCTCGAGATCCACATGCTGCCCCGGCGTGACGCCGTGCGCGCGAGCCCAGCCCGCATTCAGCTCCAGCACGTGGCGAGCCGGGCAGGGGACTTCGCGAGGCAGGGTGTTGAGCGTCGGTACCTGCTCCAGAATGCCCACGACCGTCCCGTCTCCCGCGATGAACAGCATGTCGAGCGGGATGCAGGTGTTCTGCATCCAGAAGGAGCGGCGCGAGTCCTCGTCCCAGGAGAACAGCATGCCGCTGTCCCCGTCCATCTGCGTGCGGTACATCAGGCCACGCGCGCGCGCAGGGTCATTGAGGGCCAGCTCGACCTTCACCCGCGGCGCGGAGGGAGCGTCGGTGAAATGCACCTGTCCGGTGGGCAATGAAAGCGGCCCCTCGGGATCGACGGGGCAATGGCGCGCCGGCGCTGCGACAGGTGGTGCCGGCGTCGCCAGCGGCTGCACACAACGCCCCACTTTAGCCGTGGTGCCTGACTGTGCCGGCTGAGACTCCCCGGGCTGTGGCTCCCCGGAATGTGACCCCGCAGATTTTGGCTGCAGCTCGGGGCGAGATGGGGCGGCGGCTGGCACGGCTGCAACGCTCGCACCCTCAGAGCCCGAAGGGCGGGGGCCCCCGAGCTCGCAGCTCGCCACAGCGCACGCGACCAGTGCGACGACGCCGCAACGGCGCACGGAAGAACCCTCGCTCCCGGCAGTCTTCACGGCCTCCGCTCGTAGCACGTTTTGGCAGCGGAAACCGCAACAGTTTACGCTGCGTTTGCTGCTGGCGCGCGCCTCCGACGACGGTATGCTCGGTGAGATGCGCCGTCTCGCTGTGGCCGCGGTGTTCGCGCTCTTGGCGTTTGCATGCGGTGGCCAGGCGGGAGCGGACGTGACGCGACGAGGCCGGGAGGTCCCGACGCCGGGTGCTGCAGGCGCCGATGCGGGGGTCATTCCGCCATCTTCGTTCACTCCCGCGCCTGAGCCGCGCGATCCGCCACCCGACGAACCTGCGCCGTTCGAGGATCCCGGTTGCCCACCCGTGCCGGCGCCGTCGGTCGCGAACGAATGCGATCCAATGGCCAGTACGGTGAGCTGCCCGGCAGGGCAGTCTTGTTTCCCATTCGTGCGCTACCCGACGGGGCCCTGCGAGGTGGAGCAATATGGCACCACCTGTCTGCCTGCCGGACCCGGTACCCAGGGAGAGTCCTGCGAACGTCAGGCCTGTGCGGCCGAGCACATTTGTATCAGCACGGGCCGCGGTACACAGTGCGCGCGTCTCTGCAGCTTTGCCGATGGGGCACCCAATGTCTGCGCGCCCGGGCTGCTGTGCCTGCCGATCGACATCGAAGGCTTCGGAGGTTGTCTGTGAGCGTCGCCCCCAGGCGGCTGCTGACTCGCGGACCACGGATCGCCGCAGCGCTGGGTTGGCTCCTGGCCTCGGCGTGTGGCGGGCGAGATGAACCACTCGCGCTGCCGATGCCTCCCGCTTTGAGCGTCGGCGACTCGAACCAGCAGTGCGTGGTCGATAGCGATTGCGAGAGCAGCGATCGCTGCGCGCCGCAGTCCTGCATGAACTCACGATGCGTGAGCACGCGGGTGGTGTGCGACGACGGCGATCCCTGCACGGAAGACCGCTGCGACAGCGGCACCGGCTCGTGCGTGTACGATCCAGTGACCATCGACGCAGATGGTGACGGCCATCGGCGCCCGCTCCCGGGCTTTGCGCCGGGCGCGCCCGGAGCCTGCGGAGACGATTGCAATGACTCCTCGGCGGCGGCTTTCCCTGGAGGCATCGAGCTCTGCGACGGCATCGACAACGACTGCGACGGTATCATCGATGTCGGCTCGTCTTTCGAGCCAACGGGTGCGCCGGCTCTGTTGCTGTCGACCGGTGCCCGTCAGGGGACACCCGGAGGACTCACGTTCAGCGACAGCGCCGGTACCTACGGCGCCGTCTTCACCCGCCGCGTCACTTCCTCGCAGAACAGCTTCACCAGCATCCAGCCGGGCCAGCAGACGCTGGGCCCGGTGCTGCCGGTGCCGGAAGTCAACAACGACACCTTTGCGGGCCCGATCGTGGGGCGTGACAGCGTGTACGCCACCGCCTGGGAAGATCGCAGGGACGATGACTACGAAATCTACTTCAACCGGCTCAACACGCGCGGTGAGAAGCTCGGACCCGATGTACGCGTGACCAACGCGGCGGGCTTCTCCTTGCGTCCCAGCCTGCTGGAGCTGCCCACCGCACGCGGCCGAGAGTATCGCCTGGCCTGGGAAGACGAGCGCGAGGGCCCGGGCGCCAGGATCTATGGTCAGCGCCTCAGTGGTGAGGCAGAGCTCGTCGATGGCAACTTCCCGCTCACTCCCGAGGGCGTCGCTGCGAGCTCACCGGTCCTGATCGCGGGTCAGCAGCGCCTGGGATTGCTGTTCAATCAGGCGGAGGACAGCGGGCGCAGCCTGGGCTTCATGAGCTTCGATCGAGACCTGGGCACTGCCACGGATCGGGTGACGCTGAGCGGCGAAAACCCCGACGGCGCGACCATGGTCAGCAACGCGGGGCGCTTCGTGGTCGCGTGGCACGTCGTGCAAGCCAACTCGCTGCCGGGGCCGCAGATCTTCGGCAGTGTGTTGAGTGAAACGGGGAACCTCCTGGTAGACGCCAAGGCATTGACGGCGCCCGCTCAGTTCGCGCGCTATCATAGCCTGCTCCCGCTCGGCGATCGGCTGCTGCTGCTGTGGTCGGAGTGGCGAACCGATCGGTACGAGATCTATTCGCGCGAGCTCAGCCCGGAGCTCGAGCCACTGGGGAACGAACGCCTGATCACGCAGTCGGCCCTCGACGCCTACGCTCCGCTCGCGACCTTCGGACCCAGTGGGGAAATCGGCGTTCTGTTCACCGGACAGAGCCCGGACAGCACGCAGCCCCAGGCATTCTTCACACGCCTGAGCTGCGACTCCGGCGCGCAACTACCAGCTCCGCGCTAAAGCGCGGAGTTGCCTGGTCCGCGCTTTAGTGCAGAGTACCTGCCTAGAAGCCGTGCTGATAGCCGGCTTGTAGGGCCATGCTCATGCCCGAGGACGGGAACAACAGGACGGCCTTGAGCTCCGCGCTGATGCCGCTGTGATCGTTCAACGGGTACAGCGCGCCGGCGCCCAGACCCGCGAAGGTGGTGCCCGTCTTTTTCCAGACCGTGACGCGCGACAGAGCGATCTGGCCCACCGTGCAGGGCGGGTTCTGGTTGCTGTCTGGGCAGCGATCGACCACCTGAGTCGTTACCGAGCTGTCCACTTGCGCGAGACCGCCGCCCAGCGTCGCGTAGGGCCGCAGCTTGCCGAGCTGAATCGGGCCGAACCAATAGGTGCCCCGCAGCTCCGCGTGAATCGGCACGAAGGCCGCGCCATCAGGCTCCGCCGGACCACCACCAAACGCGTAGCCGACGCGAATGCCCACCGCGATATTGGGGAACAGGGTCCGATCATAACCGAGGAGCAGCCGCGTCGTCGCAAACCGGAACCCACCGGCGACGCCGCCTCCGCTGCCCGCCGTGTTGTCCGCGGTACCCGGGCGGAACTTATCTCCTGCTCGGAAACAAGACAGCTCCTCCGGGCGATCCGGACCACAGACGCCGTTGCCGCCTGAAAACATCAGAAAATCTTGTTGCAGCGCCGCCGAGAGCCAGTTGCGCACGCCGAGATCGGGACCTTTCTCGTCCCGCGCGGAAGTTGCCGGCTCGTCTGTGATGGCCTCACAGCCCGGAAAATCAGGGGGACAGTCCACGGAGCCCTGTGGCTTGGGTTCATCCATCGAACCCGTGCCGCTCGCCGCTGCTGCGCCCTCTTCCTCCGCTGTCGCTCCTTGCTTTGGGGCCAGCTCCTTCTTTGGTGCTGGCTCGGCCTCGGCAGGCGCGGCTGCAGCGGCAGCAGGTGCTGCCTTCTTTTCCGCTGCCTCCCGCGCCGCGTCTGCTTTGGCGGCGTTGAAGACACGCACGAGCTCGGGTGTCGTCAGGTCGGCGTCGAGCGCCAGGCTCGAGTCGAGCTGCAGCGCCTTCACCAGCAGGTCGTGCCCCTCGCCAGAGCGCTTCATGCCCGTAACGTAAATGACCGCGAGATCGCGATAGACCTGCGCTGTCACCGTCGGCGAGCAGGTCCCTGTCTCGCAGAGCTGGATGGCCTTCTTCAGCTTCTTTTCACCGGCCTTGAAGTCCAGCTGGAGATAGTCCGTGAAGATGGCCTGATCGGCGAGCTCTTGAGCCGCTGCATCTTGCGTGGCCGCGCTCGCAGGCTCCGCACGTAGCAGAGCCACCAAGCCAAGGCCCAACCAACACCAATTCAACCACCGACTCGATCGGAATGAGGGCTTCACTGCTGCGGAACCACTGCTCAGGAACATCGGGGTGCGGGTTGTGCCGCAGAACTCGAGGGCCATCTGCCCATCAGAGTGCCCGCTGCGCGTGCAAACTAGCACCCACGCAGGAGCCGTCGCCAGTCCATCCAGCATCTCCTCAGAACGGAGGAATTCATTCTCATTCAAAGCCCAAAATGCATCAGCCCACGAGCTGGCGCGACGCGTTAGCTGCAAGGATCTGCCGAGCGATCGCCGAGATCGCGCACCAAACCGCGCAATTCGTACCCGAGCGATACTGAGTTCCAGAGCTCGAGGTGCCGAAGTGGAAATGGCGCAGAGATCCACTGAATTTCTGCTCGCGCGCGCGAGGCGCTGACTATACTGCGGCTGTTGCGACGCGATCTCGGCAGCAAGCGCCCCGGCGCGGCAGGCGCGAGATCATCCATTCTATGGCGCGGCTGCTGCTCCCACTTACCAACCTCGATGGGCAGCATGCGCACGGCTTCGACGGTGAAAGGGCGATGAAGATGACGAGCAAGGGTACGCTTCTGTTGATGGCTGGAGTCATTGGGCTGGGCTGTTCTTCGCCCGCGGATGACGACGATGGCACGATGAAGCCGGCGCCCGTCGGGCAACCGCCGTACCTCACTCAGCCTGCGCCGGCGCCCGCGGCGAACAACACGCCGGTCAACAACCCGCAGCCCACGCAGAACACCGAAACCAACATGCCGACGAACGTGGCGCAAAACCCGGCGCCAGGCGCGGGTGGCGCGGGTGCCGGCGCGGGCGGAGCGGGCGCGATGCCGGCAGCGGGTGCCATTCCGAGGGGCGCCCCCGGTACTGGTTTCAACCTGACGCCGGTGCAAGGCTGGGTCGCAGGGGGCACTAACGAGGCGGGCATTCAGGGGGCGTTCTCGACGATCTCGGATGCCACCGCCGCAACTCCGGGTGCGACCACCATCATGCCGACCAATTTCATGGCGGCGACGGATGCCAAGATCTGCGTGTCGGGTTCAGCGTCCCAGGTGGTGAACAACCCAACAACCGCCATGCCAGACTACGCTCGGTACTGGGGCGGCGGCGTTGCGTTCGATCTGGGAGACCCCGGACAAATGATGCCGAAAGTGCCGTGGGTCCGCGGGAGAGTCGTCGGATTTTCCTTCGACATCACGGGCACGACCATTCCTCCGCTGGCACAGTTCCGTTTCGGCGTTGCTCCCTATGAGGGCTCGACGATCAACGATGATGGGCCATGTGTGGGCAACATCAAGATGGGGACGAACACCATCATGTTCTCTGCACTGCATAGCCAGTGTTACAACGCAACACCCGGCGCAGCCCTACCGGACACGGCGATGCTTGCTTCACTCAAGTGGCAGGTGGCCACGGTGGTCACGGCAGCAACGCCATTCAATTTCTGCATCGAGAATTTGAAAGCCATCGTTCAGTAAGGTCATCCCGTCTGAAGACGAAAAAGGATGGGCTGAGGCTCGGACCGATGGGGTCCCACCTTCGCTTCACGACGTCACCCGATCCTGAGTCGGGTGGCGTCGGCGTCAACAGATTGCGGCTCTGTAGAGCGTCGTCTCGCGCTGAGCTACCGGCAGTTATTGACGACACCTGCTGAACCGGTCACAGACACGCACTGCTCCCGCCCATTGAGGGCGGATAAGCTCATCACGTTACAGGCGACGATTGCTCCCGTGGCTCCGCACGCGGGCACTGCCCCGGTCCAAATGACCAACCCACCGCGGCAGTCAGAAATCGGGATATTGTTGCAGTCGATTCCTGCGAAACGTTCCGTGGCTGTCTGAAAACTATACTCGATAGAGTTGCTGCAATCGTAGTCAAACGAGGTGGTGAAAGCGTCGTTTCCGGGCCGCGCCGGGCAGCTTGTTTGTGCCGTTGGGAAGAGCGTCGTTTGACCTGGGAACACGTCGCGATTCGTATCGCAGCAATCATCGCCTGAGGCGACGAGCCCTGCCGGTGGCGCTTCCCCAGCGTTCCCGCAGCGGTCCGTTGGACGCGATGAATCGCCATGCAGGTCTCCATCAGTATCCGGGAACCAGCGGTTGCATCGCCCGCTCGCACAGTCCCCTGGACCTGTGCAAGCAGAGCCATTCACGAGTAGACAAGCGCTGCCCACGGCCACAGTGCCATTGGGGCATTGACACAACCCGGCGCCATCGCACGACTTGCCCGCCGCTGAGCAGTTGAACTCGCAGCAGCGTCCGCCCTGACAACTCGCGCCGTTTCCCGCGCACTGCGCATTGGTCGAACAGCCCGTGCTCCCACGTGGAAGCAAGCTGTTGCATTGCCCCGTGCTGGCATTGCAGCCGTTGGCGCAAGTCGTTGTCACAAACGCGTTGTTCAGGCAAGCTCGCGAGCTATTGCCCTGGCAGCTGGCACCATTGCCTTCACAGGCGACGCAGCCCTGACCACTAGCTCGACAGATCTGGCCATTGCATGCGCCGCTGCAGCAGACCTGGCCACCAGCTTGGGTTGATTCGCACGCGCCGGAGCGGCAATCGACGTCGGCGGCGCACGCCTGGCCCTCGCTATGTCGGCAGGCGCCGTTCACGAATACGTCCGTTGGACTGCGACAGACACACGATCCGTCTACTCCGCACACGCGGCCCGAAGCTGCGCAGTTCGGCGTGCAGCATCGCTGGTTTGCCGTTCAAATCCGCCGCACAAGTATTCGAAGCACACTGGCCGCCGGCAGTGCAGGGCTGCGCATTGGGAAGTAAGCCATTGCAAACGCCCGTTGCGGTGTTGCAGCCGTTACCGCACTGGGTAGTGCAGCTACACTCCGCGCCCGGTCGCAACTCCGTAAACGTGCAATCCGCGCCCGTCTTGCATTGGGCGAAGCCTCGGCACAGGTTGACGGTGATATCATCGACGTAGTTGCGGCAAAGATTGCTCTCGGGACAGTCAACGCTACCGCAACGAGCGTCGTCGCGAGGGATGTCATCGCAATGACCGTCCGGACCACATGTTTGACACAAGCCCGCGCATTTTACGTCGCAGCAGATGGCTGCCCCACCACTACCAACGACGCAGTTGCCTTCGCCGCACTCACCGTCCCCAGAGCAGGTGTCACCAAGTCGCTTCTTGCCCGCGACAACGCATTCACCCTGGCCATCGCAACTGCCAGCTCCTTGCGCGCATACCGTCCCGACAGGCGCGTTCGTCGCCTGGCAGTCCGCCAGCGTGCGACAGAGCCCCAGGGCTTCGCAATTCGCGGTGAGTGCGCCTGATCCGTAGCTGCGGCAGTCAGTGCTCGCCGGACAGCTCAACGAACACGCCTCGTCATTCGCCACGACCGTGC
Source organism: Polyangiaceae bacterium (assembly GCA_025936205.1). The sequence continues at coordinate 25,475 of JAICTU010000030.1, forward strand.
ATTCACCTTCGCTGCCCGGTGCATCGCAACGACTGCAAACCGTGTCGCAGGAGCTTCGACAGCACACGCCGTCCACGCAAAATCCCGAAAGGCAGTCCGCGTTAGCGTCACAGACAGCGCCCAGCTGGGCATCACCTGATTGAAGACTCACGGCGGAAGGACTCCGGTCACCCCCTGATGCACCGGGTCCCCCCGCGACCGCCGCCGCTCCAGCTATGCCTGTGGCCGCGGGCTGCAGCGGTGCTGGTTGCACATATTCCCGGTGCTCTCCTTCGCAGCCTGCAAGAACACAGGCGATGCCGACGATCCAACCATTGAAGCGAAGCATAAGACCCTCCCAGCGCAGCGGCGCGCCTGAGGGCGCACCCTATCGAACCGCTCACACGCCGCCAACACGCTCGGTTCGTGCTCTGTCGGTCGCCAGAAGCGCAAAGTTGCTGGTTCCGTAATGACGATCTTGCGACATACTTTCCGTCCACTTGGGTCAGAATCGGCCCAATGGCACATGCTCCGCACGAGAACCTTGCATCGCTGTGGCTCTACCGTTAGGCTGTGGGCCGTCGATGTCCCAGGCTCTGCTCGCGCTGCTGCTTTTGCCGCTCCTGCTTACCAAGGCGGGAGAGGTCTAGCGCGCTTTCAGTCCGCACCCTGTCATTCGCAGCCACTGAAATCGCCCTCTCCCGCCGGACCCCGAAGGTAGCCAGCGGGAGGACTCAGTTTGGTCCGCCGTCTCGGCTCCCTGTGCGGTTTCCCCACTTTTTTCGCCGCGTGCGAGGGGAGAGGGTTTTTTCGCGTGGGCAGATGTCCTAACTGAGGTGTTACCAGTCAAACGCTCGCGGCCCGCGCAGCTCCCCCCACCGGTACCAAGACGTCGAGGAGTCCAAGCCATGTTCCGCATGCCAGTTCAAAAGTACCGACCGTTTCAGCCTGTCAATTTGCCCGATCGCAGGTGGCCGAGCCGGGTGATCGAAAAAGCACCGATCTGGTGCAGCGTCGATCTTCGCGACGGCAATCAGGCACTGCCGGAGCCGATGAGCTCGGCGCGCAAGCTGCGCATGTTTCGCAAGCTCGTGCAGATGGGCTTCAAGGAGATTGAGGTCGGTTTCCCGAGCGCTTCGCAGACGGACTTCGACTTCGTGCGCGAGATCATCGAGGAGCACATGATCCCCGATGACGTGACGATCCAGGTGCTGACGCAGGCGCGCGAGCCGCTGATCCGGCGCACCTTCGAGGCGATCGAAGGCGCTCAGCGCGTGATCGTACATCTCTACAACTCCACCTCGACGCTGCAGCGGCGGGTGGTATTCGGCTTGCCACGGCAGGGCATCGTCGACATTGCGGTCAAGGGCACGCGGTTGATCCGAGAGCTGAGTCAAACGGTGACGGGCACCGAGGTCTTCTTCGAGTACTCGCCGGAAAGCTTCACGGGCACCGAGCTCGAGTTCAGCGTCGAGATCTGCAGCGCGGTGATGGACACCTGGCAGCCCACCGCCGAGCGGAAGATGATCTTCAATCTGCCGGCGACGGTGGAGATGGCGACGCCGAACGTCTATGCGGATCAGATCGAGTGGTTCGGACGCAACATGAAGAACCGCCACCTGTACATCCTCAGCCTGCATCCGCATAACGATCGCGGCACGGGCACGGCCGCGGCGGAGCTGGGCATGATGGCCGGCGCCGATCGCGTGGAGGGCACTCTGTTCGGCAACGGTGAGCGCACCGGCAATGTGGACGTCGTGAACCTGGCGCTCAACATGTTCACGCAGGGCGTGGACCCCGGGCTGGACGTCTCCAACATCAAGGAGTTGGTGGAGGTCGCCGAGTACTGTAACCGCTTGCCGGTACACTGCCGTCATCCCTACGCGGGCGAGCTGGTATTCACCGCCTTCTCCGGTTCGCACCAGGATGCGATCAAGAAAGGCATCGCTGCGCGCTTGCGCGAACCGGGGGCGCTCTGGGAGGTGCCGTATCTGCCCATCGATCCGGATGACATCGGCCGGCGCTACGAGCCCGTGATCCGCATCAACAGCCAGTCCGGCAAGGGCGGCATCGCTTACGTGATGGAGCAGGATTTCGGCTTCGTGCTGCCACGGCAGCTGCAGGTCGAGTTCAGCAAGACGGTGCAGCAAGTCACCGATGACACGGGCGCCGAGCTCTCTCCCAAGCACATCTGGGACATCTTTTCTCGCGAATACCTGGACAGCAATCAGGGCTTCCGCCTCGCCAATGTCGACTTCCACAAGCAGGGCGATAGCGCGCGGCGCGTGACCGTGGAGATCACGGAGGGCACCCAGACGCACCGCATCGAGGGCTCCGGCAACGGTCCCATCGACGCGCTGATCGCCGGCTTGCGCGCGGATCTCCAGCTGGGCTGTGAGGTGCTCGACTTCCACCAGCACTCGATGGGGAAGGGCGCCAACGCGGCGTCCGTGGCCTACGTCGAGCTGTCGATCGACGGCGAAGGCTCGAGCTACGGCGTCGGGCGGCACGAGAGCATCCTCACGGCTTCGATCCTGGCGGTGCTGAGCGCCATCAACCGTATCCGGCGCGAGCGTGAGCCCGCGCGCGGGCGCGTGGTTCCGCTGGCGCGTCCGGCAGAGTGAGCGTATCCGCACGTGCCGCAGGAGTGGGGCCGGGCCTGCACTGGCCCGGTCCTTCGCGGCACCTCGGGGCGCGCCCCGGCGCCGTGCGCCGAAGGCTCAGTTTCCCTTGTCTGTCACGGGACCGACGAGCGTCGTCAAACGGGCTCGAGCGACCAGCGCGCCGCCGCCGTCGGTAAGCTCGACCGAGAGCTCATACTCGCGCCGCTCCGAGGAGCTGATCGGCTGGCAGCGGCATTCCGCGAGGATCGTTCCGCGCGCCTTCTTCAGGTACTCGATGCCCAGTGCCTTCACGATGAAGCGACCGTCCTTGGGCAATGAGTAGACGAGCGCGAGGTTGCCCGTGAGCTCCGCGAGATTTGCCAGCGCGACGGCGTGGATGCTGTCCAGATGGTTGCGCACCGCGCGACGATCGCGCAGTCGCACGCGCGCGTGCCCGCTCGCGAGGCTCAGGACCTCGGCGCCCAGCGAGCCGGTGTAAGGGATCGCGAGACCGATCAGTCGATCGAAAAGACGCGGACCGCCGGGGAGCGGCTGCAGACGTTGCCAGCCTTCGCGGATCCACTCCGCGGCGCTACGCGTCCTCAGCTCGTCGATCACTTGTGTCAGATTCAGCTCGTCGAGCACCTGTGTGAAGTTCATGCTCGTCGCTCCTCTCTGCGCTCAGAGCGCGCCAGGCTGCCCGAAAGCACCGACCAACGGCTCGAGCGATCGTTCCACGAAGTACTCAGATTCCACGCGCCGGCGGCCCTCCCGGGCCAGACGCTGCTGCAGTGCCGGATCCGCGAGCAACTCTCGCAATACCTGAGCCAGCCGATCCCAGTCACCGGGCGGGAACGTGAGCCCGGACACGCCGTGCTCCACTAGCTCGGGGATCCCCGCGACGCACGGGGCCACCACGGGAACGCCCAGCGCGAGCGCCTCCATCAACGTCACCGGCAGCCCTTCCATGAAGCTCGCCAGAACGAGCACGGTCGCCCGCGTCAGCGCCTCCAGCACCTGATCCTCGGAGACTTGCCCGCGCAGGTTCACGCGCTCGCCCAGGCCCAGCACACGGATCTGTTCCTCGACCCGCTGCCGATCGGGGCCATCTCCCAGCAGCTCCAGCTGCGCATCGACACCGCCCGCCACGAGCCGAGCAAAGGCTTGCAGCAGACCTGCGTGTCCCTTCTCGGGCGAGAGCCTCGCCACGCACAACACCAGCGGGCGCTGCGCGCTGCCGTTGGCTCCCGGCGCCGGTCCATCGCGGGGCGGCAGCGGCGGGCGCTCGATGCCCGCCCGCACGATCACGAACTTGTGCCAGTGCTTGGGGTCGACGATGCGCATGGCTTGCGCACGACCGAAGTGCGTCACACATGCCACAAAGCGCGCTGCCTCGATCTTCTCGGCCAGCAGCTGACCCGCGGGGTAGTCGAACTCGCTCGTGCCGTGCAGCGTGAGGCTCCAGTTCAGCCGCAGGAAGTGCGCCGCCAGCAAGCCCACGTTGGCGCCGGAATTGGCGAAGTGATTGTGCAGATGATCGACACCGCGACGCTCGATCTCGCCCGCCAAATCGATCGACTCCGCGAAATGGAACGCCGCCCAGAGCAGCGCGCGAACCCCGGGGACCCGGTGCCCCAGAGCGCGGCGCAGGGTGCTCATGTAGGAGCCCGGCCGCTTCAGCAGTGCTCGCGCATGCGAGCGTGCCAGCCGGGCTGCCGAGGCCGGCAACACGTACCAGGTGGTCTGCGCCTCGCGCTGATCGACGTCGGCCAGCTTGGAAACGCCGGTGGGCGGCCGGATGCTGAACGTCTCCACGTCGAAGCCGCGGGCGCGCAGCCCGGCGACCTCACGCCGAATGAACGTGTGCGAAGCCGCGGGGTACTGACTGACCAGGTAAGCGATGCGCATGAGCCGTTACGGGGTGCGCTCCGTCTGTTCCCAGGTCGCCTGCTTCTTGCGCGCGGCGAACGCCAGGTACAGCGGTAGCTTCCAGAAGACGTATCCCGGCACTAGCAAGGCGTAGCGCAGCGGGACCAACTCTCGGCCCTGCACCAGCCAGGCACCGAGCACGCTGGCGCCGACCGCCACCAGCGCCCCAAACGAGAGCACCAGCGGCCCGGGCCCCGCCCCGAAACCGAGGCTGAGCAGAGCGTTGAAGCCGACCAGCGCACACAACCCGAGCACGAACAAGCTGAGGGGGGGCACGAGCAGATCGAGTCCGAGCGCCAGAAGCTCCAAGTCCTGCCGTTCTAGCCCCTCCAGCACGAGGCGCGGGCCCTGCTGGATCAGCGTTGCCAAATGCCCGTGCTCCCAGCGGCGGCGCTGCTTCTGTTGTGCCTGATCGCGCACCGGCAGCTCGCTGCGAATGCGCGCCTCCGGACAGAAGAGCGGCGGGCTGCCGAGCCGTGCCAGCTCGAGCCCCATCAGCATGTCTTCCACCAGATAGGCACCCATGGCAGGCGCTTTGCGGATCACCGCCCAGGGGAATGCCATCCCGCTGCCCGTCAGCTGGCAGGGCAATCCCATGCGCAAGAGCCCCAGCGGCCGCACGCGGTTCTTGATCAAGAAAGCGAGCGCGTTGACCGCCGTGCGCGGCTCCAGCCGCGGCGGTAGGATCAGGTACTCGGCCTGAACGGGCCGGTTCGTGCGCTGCGCGCGCTCGGCCAGGATGGCGATGCTGCCGGGCTCGACGCGGCAGTCTGCGTCCACGATCACCACGATCTCGGGCGGGTCCTTGGCGAGCTCCTCCAGCCCGAATTCGATCGCATAGCCCTTGCCACGCCGATGAGGGTCGACGCGCCGTACGACGCGGGCTCCGGCGCCTTCGGCGAGCCGGGGCGTATCGTCCTCGCAGTTGTCAGCGACGACGAGCAGAGATACTTGCTCGTTCAGCTCTGCGCGCAGGTTCGCGAGCGTGCCCTCGATCACCGCTTGCTCGTTGTGCGCTGGCACCAGGATCACCGTTCGGGGCCGCGGCGCCGTCTGCGCTACGGGCCGGCGCCGGGGCGCGGGAGTTCCGATCAGCACCTCGGCGACAAACGCGGCCGCCGGCACACAACACAGAGCAGTGACCCCCCAGCGTAGCCACGCGAGCCCAAGCACCGAGGAGAGCTTACGGGCTTTTTGCGCGCGCGGGAAAGTCGGCGTGATGGTATGGCGGGCGCATGGGTTCCGCGCCCGATGAATCCCCCAAATCCCGCAAGGCGCCGATGGAGCGCGACCGCATCGCAGGATTCTCCATTCTTTTCGCGGCTTTCAGCGCAGCTTTAGTTGTGTCCTGGAAAGCTAGCGAGGCGGTCCGGCCGAATCTCGCGGCGGAGCCTGCCCCCCCGACGTCGGAGGGGCTCGCGGGGTTCCCGGAACATGTCGATCCGATCGCGATGTTGACGCGAGCACGCGGACTTACCGATCGGGATCAACTGCGCCGCATCACCATGGCGCAGGTCGGTTCGGATGGCACGGTGGACCTCCGCCAGCCTCACGCCAATATCCGCTACGAGTTCGATAGCGCCGCCGGCGAAGGCCCGGACGCTCCGCGGCCGGTGGGCACGGTGCGGCCCGTGCACTACTGCGGCCGGCAGTCGGTGCAGATC
>JAICTU010000042.1 GCA_025936205.1 Polyangiaceae bacterium
AAGCGCGGCAGCTCGCCGAGCAGAACGCCGAGGTGGAGCGCAAGAACCAGCAGATCGAGCAGGCGCGCCGCGCGCTGGAGGACAAGGCCGAAGAGCTCGCGCTCACCTCCAAGTACAAATCCGAGTTCTTGGCCAACATGTCGCACGAGCTGCGCACGCCGCTCAACAGCATCCTGATCCTGGGGCAACAGCTGAGCGACAACCCCGAGCAGAACCTGACCAACAAGCAGGTCGAGTTCGCTCGCACCATCCACAGCGCGGGCACGGATCTGCTGAACCTGATCAGCGACATCCTGGATCTGTCGAAGATCGAGTCCGGTACCGTGACCGTGGAGCCGGCGGAGGTGTTCTTCAGCACGCTGCTGGAGACGGTGGCCCGCCCCTTCCGCCACGACGCGGAGACGCGCGGCCTCACCTTCGACGTGCAGCTCGATCCCAAGCTCGGTCGCAGCATCGTGACGGACCAGAAGCGCCTGCAGCAGGTGCTCAAGAACTTGCTCTCGAACGCCTTCAAGTTCTCCGACGCGGGCGGCGTGCGACTGAGCGTGTCCTCCGTGTCCGGCGGCTGGAGCAGCGATCATCCAATCCTGGGCCAGGGCCAGCACGCGGCGGCGTTCGAGGTCTCCGATACCGGCATCGGCATCGCGCCGGACAAGCAGAAGATCGTGTTCGAAGCGTTTCAACAGGCCGACGCTGGCACCAGCCGCAAGTACGGCGGAACGGGGCTCGGTCTGGCGATCAGCCGCGAGCTCTCCAGCCTGCTCGGCGGCGAGATCCAGCTGCGCAGCACACCGGGCCTGGGCAGCACCTTCACGCTGTACTTGCCGGTCAAGTATGCGGGACCGTCGCTGGCCGTGCGCGAGGTCCCGCGCCCGCATCCTACGGTCGCGCAGGCGCCTTCACCGGCCGTCGTGCGCATCGCCGATGCCACCCCGGAGCGGGTGCCGGACGACCGAGCCAACCTGTCTCCGGGCGACGCGAGCATTCTGATCGTCGAGGACGACCCGCATTACGCGCGCATTCTGGCCGATCTGGCGCGCGACAAGGGCTTCAAGGTGCTGGTCGCCTCGCGCGGCGCGGAAGCGCTGGATCTGGCGCGCGAGTTTCACCCCACCTCGGTCTCCCTGGACGTGTTCTTGCCCGACATGCTGGGCTGGACCGTGCTCAGCCACCTGAAGCAGGACGCGAACCTAAGGCACATCCCCGTGCAGATCGTCACGCTCGACGAGAACCGCCAGCACGGTCTCTCGCGGGGCGCATTCTCGTTCATCACCAAGCCCGCCACGACCGAGGGCCTGGAGGCGGCGTTTGCACGCATCAAGCAGTACGCGGAGCCGCGCCGGCGGCGGCTGCTGGTGGTGGAAGACAACGACCTCGAGCAGCTCAGCATTCGCGAATTGCTGGGGCACGACGACATCGAGATCATCGCGGCCGGTACCGGCGCAGCGGCGCTCGACATCATCAAGCACCAGTCCGTCGACTGCGTGGTGCTGGATCTACGCCTGCCGGATATCTCGGGCTTCGACGTGCTGCGCCGGATCCGGGACGACGCCAGCTTGTCAGAGCTGCCCGTGGTGGTGTTCACCGGCAAGGAGCTCACCCCCGATCAGGACCTGCAGCTGCAAGAGCTGGCGCGGAAGGTCGTGATCAAGGGCGTGGAGTCGCCCGAGCGACTCCTGGACGAGACAGCGCTGTTCCTGCACCGGGTGATCAAAGATCTACCCGCACAGAAACAGCAGATGCTGGAGCAGCTGCACCGCTCCGACGAGGACCTGCACGGTAAGAAGGTGCTCGTCGTGGACGACGACGTGCGCAATATCTTCGCGCTCGGCAGCGTCCTGGAGCGCCACGGCATGAAGGTGTTCGCGGCTCAGACGGGGCGCGAGGGCATTGCGACCCTGGAGAAAAACTCCGACATCGCCATCGTGCTGATGGACATCATGATGCCGGAAATGGACGGTTATCAGACCATCCAGCTGATCCGGAAGCAGCCGCCCCTGCGCAGACTGCCGATCGTCGCCCTGACCGCCAAGGCGATGAAGGGCGACCGCGAAAAATGCCTGGACGCGGGGGCCTCGGACTATCTCGCCAAGCCCGTGAACACCGATCAGCTGCTGGCCACCTTGCGGCTCTGGCTGCACCGCTGAGGCGCGCGGGCACCCTCCGCCCCCGGGTGCTCGCTCGCGCGAGCACTCGATAGATCGCTGCGCGGATGACGGGTTGCTCCGGAGCAGCCGCGCTGGGCGTGCGCCGCAAACTCGTCGCGTGCTCCGCGCAGCATGATAGAATAGCACCTTCAGGACTGCCGGCCATGAGTGACGTCGATCTGTCGGGCCCCACCTTCGAGCTGCTGTTCGAGCGCTCGGGTCTGCCTCAATTCCCGCTGCCGGACCCGCTGGCTGCCGCGTACGGCAGTAGCCTGGGCTTCGAGAGCCCGCGCGTGATCGCCAACTTCGTCGCCTCCGTCGACGGCGTCGTGGCAGTGCCCGCCAACGCCGAGTCTGGCCAGATCATCAGCCAGAACAGCGAAGCGGACCGTTTCGTGATGGGGCTCTTGCGCTCGTGTGTGGACGCGGTGGTGATCGGCGCCGGCACCTTCCGCCGAGCTCCGGATCACCTCTGGCATCCGGGAGCCATCCACCCGCCGGCGGCGGCGTTCTACTCGGAAGCGCGGCGGCGGATCGGCCTGAGCCCGTTGCCGCAGCTGGTGGTGGTGACGGCCACGGGAGCGCTCGACGTGACCCGTCCAGCGCTGCGCAACGCAGTGATCGTGACCACCGTTTCGGGCGCCTCCAAGCTACGCCCGCAGTTGCCCGAGACGGCGCGGCTGATGATGCTCGAGCTCCAGGACTTGCGCTTGAGCGTGGTGTTCGGGCGCTTGCAGCGCGAGGGCTACCCGCGCCTGCTCACCGAGGGCGGGCCGTTGCTGTTTGCGCGCCTGGTCGCGGAGCAGCTGGTGGACGAGCTGTTCCTGACCAGCTCCCCTACCCTGCTCGGCCGCTTCACGAACGACCAGCGCAAGAGTCTCGTGGAGGGCGCAGATTTCGGCGCCACCACGCTCGATCTGCTGAGCCTGCGGCGACACGGCTCGCACTTGTTTCTGCGCTATGCGCTGGAGCGGTCCCCCCTGTCCCGCCGCAGCGTTCCTGCCGGGGTGTGATGGCGAGGGTCTTGAAGGAGCGGCGGCGCCGAGCGCCGCCGCCGATCTCGATCGGAGCTCAGACCGAGTCTGGCTCAGGCGTTGGGGATGTTGCCTCGTGACAGCAGGCGACCCAGAAACTCGCGGTAGCCCTGCAGCCCGCGCCGCAGATCTTCGGTCGACGTGTTTTCGCCGTTCGACCAGCCGCGTTCGAGCTGGCTGCGCTGCTCCTGGAGCTGCTGCACCACGCGATCGATTTCGCCGCTCACCAGCGCGTGCGCCTGGGTGATCGCGTTGCGGGGGTCATCCACAAAGGTGCTCTGGATGTCTCGCCAGCGCTGCCACAGCTGGTCCTGATCCATCGAGCCCTGATCGATCGAGCCCTGATCCGCGGGGGGAATGCGGACCTCCTCTGCCTCTCGCGTTCTCCACTCCTCTTCCCGCGCCTGTTGATTGGCAGCCTCGACTTCCGCGCGCCGGCGCGAGGAGTCGACGCGCCGATCGGGATTCGAGCCGTTGCTGGAGTCAAAGTTCGTCTGTTCCATGAGTCTCCTCGTTCGCGCGTTTGCCCCAGGCATTTTCGCCACGCGGTTCAGCATGGCGACGGTCTGGAGTCTTTACGCTCGGTAACTGCAAAGCACATGCCTTCGTTACCGATCCCGCTCCGCACCGCTGACAGAGAAGCGTTTGTTCCAGACGAGCGCCCGCAGTACCTTGCGACGATGCCCCGCAGGCCACGCCCCATCGCAGAGTCCTGGCGCCACGCACTCTCGGGTCGAGCCTTTGTCGATGCATTTCTCGACTGCGCTCGGGCGGCCGTCTCGCTGCGCATCGTGCCCGAGCCAGCGACGGAGCACGTGAGCTTGAACCTCGCCTTCGAAGAGCTCTCCGGCAGCATCGATGAAGTTCGCTCGAACTTGCAGCCGCAGGACATCGAAGGTCTGCAGTCCGCACTCTTCCGCTTGTCGAGCAACGCGCCACAGACCAGCGCGCGGCGCACGCTCACGTTGACGGCGAGCCCCGTGCAACACGTCGTGTCCATCGACGTGCAGCACGCTGCAGATAGCACCGTGGCGCGCGACCTGGTCGCCACCGTACACGCCAAGTTTCCACGTGCAGAAGTGCCGCAAGTACCAGAAGCCGCCCCGTCGCGCGAAAGCAGCGGAGATCCCGTCGGCGCCCCGCCGGCTCGGCTGCTGCCCGGGCTGCAAGTGGACCATTACCGGCTGATCCGTCGGCTCGGGGCTGGCTACTCGGGCGAGGTCTGGCAGGCGGAGGTGATCTCACCGCCCCCCGGCGTCACGGTGGTGCCGGGGCAGGTAGTGGCGATGAAGCAATACTTCCCCTCCGTGCTCACGCGCAGCTCGGACTCCCTGCGCATCCAGCGCGAGTTCCGCGTGGCCTCCGAGCTCAGGCACGAGAACCTGGTGAGCGTGTTCGACCTGGTGCTCTCGCCCAGCCGCACCTTCGGCTCGTTCCTGGTCATGGAGTACGTAGCCGGCGAGAGCCTGAAGTCGCGCATTCCGGCGGATGGCTTCGATTGGCAGTGCTGCGTGACGCTGGGGCGCCAGCTGGGCGCCGCGCTGGCAGAGCTGCACAGCCACGGGGCTCTGCATCGAGACATCAAGCCCGCGAACATCATCGTGCTGCCCGGCGATACTCTCAGCATCAAGCTGCTCGACCTGGGCATCGTGTCGCTGATCGGGGAGAACGGCCTGACCGAGGCGAGCGTGTTCCTGGGCAGCAAGCACACCTCCGCACCAGAGCAGCTGTTCGGCGACGAGATCGATGAACGCGCTGACGTCTATGCGTTCGGTGCGACGCTCTATCAGTGCTATCGCGGCAAGCCGCTGTATGACGAGGAGGGCCCGGTCACCGCGGTCGTACGCGCCATGCTGCAGAACCCGCGCTCGGGTGAGCCCAAGCCCGGCGCTGACGAGGAAGAGAGGCGCTTCGTGCGCTTCCTGGATCGCTGCCTCGCGCACGATCCCGCGCAGCGGCCGTCGAGCGCGCGACACTGCGTGGAAGCGCTGGAGCAGTTCGGCAGCGAAGTCGTCGCTTCACACTGAGCAGCGGTCCAGCGAATCCGGCCGAGTCGGCTGACGTTGCAGCTTCGAGGCAGGCCCGACCGGGCAGCGGGCGCAAGTTGAGGCATTTTTCTGCGAATTTTTGCGGAGCCACAGCGACGGACCCGCGCGCTGCCTACGTTGGCACTTGGCGAGGCCCGCAGTCGGGCCATGAAAAGGAGCATTCATGATCGCCAAAATTCCTTCCCTCCTGGGCGCTGCCATCGTCACGGCCATGGCCGGTCAGGCTGCTGCTCACGATGGAGACGGTTGCCGAGACGGTGACCGTGCACCGACGACCTATACTGCCCCCGCGCCCACCGTCTACACGCCGGTCGGCTATCCCGGATATGCCCACGCCGGTCCTCGCCCAGCGGTCCCTCCTGGTGCGCGCGGTTACCGTGGCGGCGGCGAGCTCGAGGACCTGCGCCGCGCCGATCTGAATCGCGATGGCGTCGTGACGCTGGCGGAGGCGCTGCAAGACGGTCGCTACCAGTTCCGCAGCAGCGATCAGGATCGCAACCGCGTGCTCACGCGCCGCGAGGTGTCGTGGGGTGAGTTCGCGCAAGACGATCGAGACCGAAACGGCGTGGTCAGCTACGGCGAGCATCAGGATGCGATCCGGCGCGCCTTCTATCGCTTCGATGCGAACCGCGATGGCGTGCTTGCACGTCATGAGCTGGGCCAACGCGGGGCGCGCGGCGCCGGCTGGCGTCGCTGAGCGACACTGACGGGCCAGCGCTGCGCTGACGCAGCGCTGGCCGATCGATTCACCGCAGATTCCAAGCACTGACAGGAGAAAGGATCTGGATGCCCTCGACAACGCGAGCGTCGGCTGCAAGTTCTCCGCAATCCCCAGTCCGTTTGCGCCGCTCCATGGCGGTGGCGCTGGGCGCTGCCTTGGCGCTCGGCGGTCCGCTCGCTGCCGCACAGACGGAGAGCGCACAGACCGATAGCGGTTCCGAGCCCGCCGCTCCAGCACTGGACCCGCTGGGACAACCACTGAGCGACCATCTGCCGCGGCTGGGCTTGATGTTCGATCTCGGGAGCGTCGACGGCGGTATGCTATCGTTGGTCTACCGACCTTCGCCCTGGCTGCGTGTGTACGGCGGCGGAGGCAGCAACACTGCGGCTCCGGGGCTACGCTTCGGCGCTGCGGTGTCGCCGTTTCTCCACTTGCGCGAGCTGGCCTTCAACCTCGATGGCGGGCACTTCTTCCCCGGCGATGTGAACGGCATCTTCGCCGCGGTTGCGGGCTCCCGATTCGACGACAATCGAGTGCTCGAACACTTTGATTACAACTTCGTCAATCTGCAGGCGGGTTGGGAAATCGAACGCGCGGGGCTGATGTTTTTTGTACGTGGCGGCGTGGCGTTCGTATGGACGCAATTGCCGGCGGAAGGTGTGGCGGAGATTCGGCATCTCTCGCCGCTGATCGACCGTGACGGTAACGTCGAGGCGTTCTTGCCGTCGATCCGTATCGGATTGATCGGTTTTCTCTGAGCGGCGGCTCCACCACTTCGTTTGCTCGCTCGAACGGCGGGCCCCCCGGTTTCGGGCACGGCACTTGCTGGACTCAGCAAGATGCGGAATCTCGAATCCAATCGGTGGATCACCAGCGGTGCAACGCTGCTCGCGATCGCCGGCATTCTGCCGGCGTGCAGAGCGAAGCAGATGGAAGAGCTGCCCGCTTCAACCACCCATCTCGCAGCGGAGCAAAATAGCGCCGCCGCGCCCCCCGGTGCTGCAGGCGCTGCTGGTACCGCGGCACTACCGCCGGCTGCGGGCGCAATGGGAGAGCGCCCGAGCCTGCAACAGAATATGGGGCGGGGCTTCCAGGGCAAGCTGGCACTGCGGCTGACGAAGAGCAACGGCGCACAAGAACAAGTGCGCTTTCTGAGCCTCGGCAACACGGCTCGACTGCAGGTCGATGCCGCGGGTCAGGCTCCGCCTTCCTCCCCTGCGCAGCATGTCGATGTGCTGTTCTGGGGCGAGCAGCTCTCGGTGCTCGACCACGAGCAGCGCACAGTGCGTACGCTTTCGCTACAGCAGATTCGCCCCAGGGAGGAGCCAGAGGCGCACGTCGATCTGAAAAAGACCGGGGAACGCAGCACTATCCAGGGCGTGATGTGTGAGGCAGTGTCGCTGCAGGACGGCCCCGTACACGTCGATGCCTGTGCCGGCGGGCTGCCGGGCGAGTTCGATATCGACAAGTTCGAGGCCGCGACGGGCCTCGACGTGCCCGCCTGGGCGGAAACCCTGCTGAAGCAGCAGCTGCTGCCGCTGCGAGCCACCGCGCGCGATGCGCGAGGCAATGAGCTCTATCGCCTGGAGCTGACGGAATACTCGGCGGGCCCCGTGGATCGGGAGCTGCTCAGCATCCCCGCCAACTACCGGCAAGTCGCCGCGAATGGCACGGCTGCGCCGGCTCCGCCGTCCACTGCCGCGGGCCGAGCCGCTGGAACCCGTGCCGCTGGAGGTCAGCCATGAAACCCTACGAAAAGATCCTGGTGCCCGTGGATTTTGCGTTGCACTCGGCGGAGGCGATCCGCCGCGCCGTCGATCTGGCGCAGCACTACTCGGCGTCGCTGACGTTGATCTATGTGTACGAGCCGCTCGACTACGCGCTGCCCGAGGGCTACGCCCTGTACACCCCGGAGCAAACGGGCCGGCTCATGGACGATTTCAAAGCGCGGCTGCTGCAATCGCAACGCGATGTGGAGGCCATGGGCGTGAGCCGTGTCGAGAGCCACGTGCTCAACGGAGCCGCCGCGCTCGAGATCGTGGATTTCGCACGCGATAACGGCTTCGACCTGATCGTGATGGGCACGCACGGCCGCACCGGTTTGAGTCACTTGCTGATGGGCTCCGTCGCGGAGCGCGTGCTGCGCACGGCTCATTGCCCGGTGCTCACGGTGAAGGCGCGCGAAGAAGCGCCCGAGAGCACCCACGGGCGCGCCGCCTGACGCCGAGCGCCATTGGCGGGCGGCTCGCGCGCGCACGCTCTGTTGCGCAGGGCCCAGTTCGGGGCGCCCTGCGCTTCAGGGCGCGAGTCGCACCGAGCGCGTCACCAGTCCAGCGCCGGCTGCAGCTCCGCTGCTCGCTGTATTCAGCGCTGCGGCGGGGCCTCCGACGGCACGCAGACTCTCGGAGAGCAACTGGCGTTCAGCGGCGCTGAGCCGGTCGAGCTCGGCCTCGTCGAGCGTGGCCCCGTAGCGCAGCCAGCGACGCGCCAGCGACTGATCTCCCAGCGCCAGATACGTCAAGCCGCGGTACAGGCCGTAGCGCGCACGCTCGCTCGTGCCCCAGCTCGCCAGCTGCGCCTCGGAGTGCTCGAACACCTGATCGGCATCGATGTAGCGCCCTTGCTGGTAGAAATCCGCCCCGCGAGTCACGGTGGAGCGGGCACACCCGAGCCACGTGGAGCAAGCGAAGGCGGCGGCAGCAACTGCTTTCAACGCTGCCGCTCCACGTGTTGCTGCACGCCGTCTCATGCTCCGATGACACTGCAAGCGCGATGCCACCGCCCATGCGCTCCGGGCATGGCGCTTGCTACTCCAGCTCTGCGAACCAGCTCCGACACATGGCAAAGCTCGATGCAGTGGCAAAGCAGATCTGGGGTTTGATTCGGGAGACATTCGTACAATGGGAAGAAGACCAGGCATCTCGGCTCGCGGCTTCGCTCGCCCTGTACACGTTGTTGTCGATCGCACCCCTGATAGTGGTCGCCATCGCCGTGGCGGGCCTGGTGTTCGGGGACGAGGCCGCGCGAGGTCAGCTGAGTCACCAGCTGGCTGGCGTAGTCGGGGAGCAGGCTGGCCGGGCCATCGAGGCGCTGATCGATAACGCACACGCGCCGAGCGCAGGCATCCTCGGTTCGGTGATCGGCATCGCGGTGCTGCTGTTCGGCGCCTCCGGCGTCTTCGGCGAGTTACAGGTCGCGCTGAACCAGATCTGGAATGTGAAGCAGCGCAGCGGCCGCGGTGTGCGCGGTGTGCTGCGCGACCGCTTCTTCTCCTTCTCGATGGTGATGGGTGTCGGCTTTCTGCTGTTGGTCTCGCTGGTCGTCAGCGCCGTGCTGGCGACGGTGACCACGCACTTCTCGAATCTGGTGCCCTGGCCTGCGCTCTGGCACGGGCTCAATGCGCTGGTCGGGCTGGCCGTGAGCACCGTGCTGTTCGCGTTG
Organism: Polyangiaceae bacterium; assembly: GCA_025936205.1. The sequence continues at coordinate 9,392 of JAICTU010000042.1, forward strand.
ATCTTCAAGGTGGTGCCGGACGCAAAGATCGCCTGGCGCGATGTCTGGGTGGGCGCCTTCGCCACCGCCTGCTGCTTCGCTCTCGGCAAGGGCGCGTTGGCCTGGTACGTCGGGCGCAGCGCCACCGTTTCACCCTTTGGTGCGGCAGGCTCGCTCGTGGCCTTGACGGTCTGGGTCTACTACTCGGCACAGATCCTGTTCCTGGGCGCGGAGTTCGCGCAGGTCTACGCGACGCGCTTCGGCAGGCGCATCGAGCCCACCAAGAATGCGGTACGAATCGATGATGGCCAGGGTGAAGAAAAGGGTTCGGGCGCTTGGCGCGTCTCCAAGTCCTCTTCGTGACACTGGCGCGGGCACTGGCGCCCTGCGCCCTGGTGGCAGTCGCGAGCGCCAGTGCAGCGGCCGAGCCGCCGAGCTCGGAAGCACAGCAGTCCGATCAGGCGCCGCCGCGCGACACGGAGTTCTCGCTCGTGCCGTTCGTGGGCGGCAATAGCGACCAGGGCTTCGGCGGCGGATACATCGCGTCGCTGGCGCGCCTGCAGCAACATCGCGAGCCCTATCTGTATCGCATCGACACCACCGGCAGCGCTACCTTCGCCAGCAGCCGCGATGGCGGTTTGCGGGTGCCCTACGTCGACGTGTTCTTGCGCTGGAAGTTCCCGCACCTGATCCCGAACCTACTCGGGCTGGAGCTGCGCGCCTCGTTCACCCGCGAGACCAACCTCGGCTACTACGGGCTCGGCAACGCGGCGGCGCTGCCCGCGGGGCACGAGCGCGGCGACGAGTACTTCGAACACGAGCGCCTGCACCCGACGTTGCGCGCGAGCTTCGAGTACCACCCGCGACCGCTGATTCTGTCCTGGGGTGTCTCGTACACGGAAAACCGCTTCGAGGTGGCGCAGGGCACGCTGCTCGCGGAGGACATGCAGAGCGATCGCTCCTACGTCCGCGAACTGCTGGGCAACGACCGCCCGCATGGCGTACCCGAGGTGAACTTCGGGGTGGGCTGGGACACGCGCGACGACGAAAGCGCACCGGTGCGCGGGATGAACCTGGGCACGGAAGTCGACTTGATCCCAGGCACGTTCGGCGAGGCACACTACAGCTATGCGCGCTGGACGAACACCATCGACGGCTTCGTACCCTTGCTGCCCAAGAACCGGCGCCTGGTGTTCGCGGCGCGCCTCGGCTGGGATCTGTTGTTCGGCCACTCTCCATTCTGGGAGCTGCCGCGCTTCGACGACACGTTCGCGCTCGGCGGCTCGCGCGGGGTGCGCGGCATCCCGGCGCAGCGCTACTACGGAAAGATCAAGGTGCTGGGCAATGCCGAGCTGCGCAGCGAGCTGGTCGCGATGAAGATCCTGGGCGTGGAACGCCGGCTCGGCGTGGTCGCCTTCTTTGATACCGGGCGGCTCTGGGCGGATTACGCCTCGCACCCCGACCTCGACGGCACCGGTCTCGGTTTGAAATATGGCGTGGGAGGCGGCTTGCGCATCGCCTCGGGCAAGACCTTCATGCTGCGGCTGGACCTGGCTTGGTCCCCGGAAAAGCCGGGCACGAGCGGCTACATGCTCGCGGGCCACATGTTCTGAGCCGGGCGCAGGTGCGACCTTGCCACGAAGGTGGCGATTCGCCTCCCCAAAATGGCGACGGCCCGGGGCAAACGCGGCTTTCAGTGCAGTGTTTGACCGGATCGTTGCATTGGTACATCAGTTGCTGAAGTGAACGACCCGGCGCGCCCGGAACCAGTGGCGCGCCCCCCCGGATCACAGGAGAATGCATGGTACAAGCAGTCGGCGACATCATGACCCCAGCCCCCATTTCGCTTTCCACAGAAGCCACGGTGCGTGACGCCGCGCGCTACATGCGCGAGCGGAACGTCGGCGCCATCGTGGTGCACCGGCATGGCGAGGTGTGCGGCATCGTAACGGACCGCGACATCGTGGTGCGCTGCCTGGCCCGAGACGGCAACTGCGACGAGACCCAGCTGCACGAGATTTGCAGCCTCAACCTGGTCGCGTTGCATCCGGACGATGATGTCGATCATGCCGTGCGGCTGATGCGCGACAAGGCAATCCGGCGCATTCCCGTGGTCAAGAACGGCAAAGCCGTGGGCATCCTCTCGCTCGGCGATCTGGCGCTGGAACGGGACCCTTTTTCCGCGCTGGGGGCGATCAGTGCAGCATCCCCCAACAACTGACGCTACCGGTCGCTTCGTCCGCCAGCCCTCCGTGTATCGAAACTGGATTACGCCGGACGGCGCCGCGGGACCAACAGGAGACGCCGGATTTTCCGCGCAGCCCGAGCGCTATCATCTGTACGTCTCGTATGCTTGCCCCTGGGCGCACCGCACGCTGATCCTGCGCGCCCTCAAGGGGCTGGAGCAGCTGATTCCGATCTCGGTCGTGAACTGGAAGCTGGGCTCCGAAGGCTGGTCCTTTCAACCGGGGCCCGGGGTCGTCCCGGACCCGCTGCATTCGGCGGCATTGCTGTCGCAGATCTATCGCGCCGATCCGCGCCCCTTCGACGGCCACGCCACGACGCCGGTGCTTTGGGACAAGCAGCACGGGCGCGTCGTGAGCAACGAGTCAGCGGACATCGTGCGCATGTTCAACTCGGCGTTCGACGCGATCGGCGCCCAGCCCGGCGACTACTATCCCGGTCCGCTGCGCGCCGAGATCGACGCGCTCGAAGAGACGATCTACCGCACGCTGAACAACGGCGTGTACCGGGCTGGTTTCGCGCGCAGCCAGGCTGCCCACGAAGAAGCCGTGCGCCAGGTGTTCGCGCAGCTGGACGAGCTGGAGGGGCGCCTCGCGCGCCAGCGCTACCTGTTCGGCGGCCGCTTCACGGAAGCCGATGTGAGGCTCTTCGTCACGCTCGTCCGTTTTGACGCAGCCTATCATGGCCACTTCAAATGCAACCTGCGGCGGCTGGTCGACTACCCCGCGCTCTGGGCCTACACGCGCGAGCTGTACCAGATGCAGGCGATCCGGCGCACCGTACACCTCGACCACATCAAGCACCATTACTACGAGAGCCATCCGGCGCTCGACCCGACCGGCATCGTCCCGCTCGGGCCAGAGCTGAACTTCGAGGCACCGCACGGGCGCGGCGCGCTCCCGGCGGCATGAGCCGTGCAGTAGCGTCGGGATGGCCCATTCCAACGCGACATCCGCCCCGGCTCGTAAGTCCTCATCGGCTCACACCACCGTGGGCAGGCGACCGGGCGAGCGCACGAGCACCAACCGGTCCGGCGCAACCGCCGAGCGCGACGATACCTACGGTCTGATCAGCGTGATCTACCATTCGCTGCAGGGCGCGGAGACCTGTGCGAAGTACGAGGAAGACGCACGGCGCGCCAAGAATCACGAGCTGGTCGCCTTCTTCGAGGACTGCCGCATCGAGCTGAACGAGCGAGCCGTGCAGGGCCGTGCGCTGCTGGCGGCGTACCTGGAAGGCATGGACGAAGAAGACGAGCAGGACGATCTCCGCGACGACGACGTGGAGCTCGAACCGGGTCGCTGAGCTCAAACCGCCACGCTGAACGCCACCTTCGCACCTCGCTCGGGCAGGTTCTCTGCCCAGGCTCGGCCGCCGTGCGCGCGCGCGATGCGCTGCACCAGCGAGAGCCCCAGCCCGAGCGACCCGGGGCCCACGCGTTGGCGGTCCGCCGAGCGATGGAAGGCCTCGAACGCGCGCGGCAGCGCTACTGGATCGAAGCCGGGCCCGGCATCGCACACCTCGAAGATCAAGGTCGCGGCAGGCCGGACACCGGCCGCGCTCGTGGTGCCGCCATCGAGCCGCAGCACACAGCGCGCGACACCGCCGCCGTGCCGCTCGGCGTTGTCGAGCAGGTTGTCGAGAGCGCGCGCGATCAGGGTCGCATCCACCGAGGCCACGCGGCGATCCGGCTGGCCCTGCGTCTGATCTTCCAGCAGCCCCGGGTCCAGCTGACGCCGTTCCAGGACCTCCGTGAACAGCTCCGCCGCCACCACCGGCTGCTTGCTCAACGTCTCGAAGTCGAGTCGCGAGCTGGCGAGCAGCTTGCCCACCAGCACGTCCAGCTCGCTCACTTCGCGCTCGACCGCATCCAGCACCTGCGGGTTGGGCGCTCCGCTGCGCAGGATCTCGCTCGCGATGCGCAGCCGCGCCAGCGGGCTGCGCACCTCGTGCGACACCGCCGCCAGGAGCTCGCGCTGATCGCGCATCTGCCGTTCGATGCGTTGCGCCATGTCGTTCACCGACTCGGCGAGCAGCCCGAGCTCCCCGCGCTGGTGGCGCCCGAGCCGCACGCGCGCGCTCAGGTTTCCGCTGCCGATCTCGCGCGTGGTGGCGATCAATAGCGAGAGCGGCCGGACCAGGCGCCGCGCCACGAGCGCCGCCGACATCCAGAGCACGAGCACCGCGCTGCCCAGCACCGCGAGCAACGCGCGCCCGAAGTTGCGCGCGCCCTCCACGCACACGCGCACGCTGCCGAGCGCCTGCCCTTGACGTGTGACCTCCAGCTCCTGGCGCGGTCCTCGACAGGAGACGGACCCCACCCGTTCCAGCTCGCGCCCCTGCGCATCGCGCAGCGACAGACCCGCGTCGAACGCTTCCGACACCTGCTGCGCGAAGGCGTGACGCGCCGCCGGGTCCGACCAGCGCTCCGCGAACTGGTCGGCAGCAAACGAGCTCACCTGCCGCAGCCGCTGCGACCAGGCCGAAGCTGCCGGCTCGAGCGTGTGCAGGGCTAGCCCAGCGGCGACCACCGTGGCCAGACTGGTGAGTCCGAGCCACAGGAACAGTTGCCGTTGCAGGCGCGGGCGGCCGAGGCCCGGCGTTCCGGGTGTCCTGCCATGAGCTCCGCGCAGGCCCAGCGCGGCGCGGAAGCTCATGGCTCCTCGCGCGCGAACATGTAGCCGACGCCGCGCACCGTGCGGATCAAGCGCGGCGGATCATCGCCGAGCTTGCGGCGCAGGTGCGAAACGTGCACATCCACCGCGCGGTCATTGACGTTCACGTCATTGCGCCCGGCCAGGTCCATCAGCGCGCTGCGCGCCACGACGCGACCGGCGCGCTGCATCAGCGCGACCAGCAGATCGAACTCCAGACCGGTGAGCTCCAGGTTGCGTCCATCGCGCTCGATGCGGCGGCTCTCCAGGTCCACGGTCACCCCCGAGATCGCGAACTGCCGCCGCTCGCCGCGTGCCTGGGTGCGCCGGATCACCGCGCGCAGCCGCGCCAGCAGCTCGCGCGGGCTGAACGGCTTGGGCAAATAGTCGTCTGCCCCCAGCTCCAGCCCCACGACGCGGTCCGTTTCATCGCCCTTGGCGGTCAGCATGATCACGGGCACATCGCTCTTTTCGCGGATCTTGCGCAGCACGCTGAGCCCGTCCATGCCCGGCATCATCACGTCCAGCAGCACCGCGTCCACGCTTTGCTTCTCCAGCAGGCGCAGCGCGGTCGGACCGTCACCGGCCGACCGCGCCGTCACGGCGTTTTGCTCGAGGTAGCTGCTCAGAAGCTCGAACAGCCGCGCATCGTCATCGACGATCAGGACCTGCAGGGCCATGCTGGTGTCCCGAGTCTATCACGCCGCCGCACGGGCTCAGCGCTCAGAGCGCCCCGTTTTGTGGCACCACCGCGGGCGGTGCCGGGCTCGATTTGCCGGCATTCGCGCGCTCGGCGGCGCGCACGCAGGCCTCCGCGACCGCGTCCATGCGCCGTTCGTACCAGGGCCCGCCCCAGCCCAGGTCGTGGTGGTATCGCCAGCCGAAAAAGGCTGACCCGAATCCAGCCACGCTGCCCAGAGCGAGCAGCACCAACAACACTGGTCTTCTCATGACTCGACTCCTTTTTTCCGAGCTCGTGTCGCGCCGGTCACACGGCGCCGTAGCCGTAGCCGGGCCCCAGCTCCAGAAAGCGCGCCAGCCGGCGGCGCTGGTCCGGATCGAGGGCCTCGTGGATCTGTCCCAGCGCACGCGACAGCACCGGCCCGACGCGACGCAGCGAGTCCAGCTGGCGTTCCACCGTCGCCTCCACTCCGGACGCATCAAAGCTCTCTGCAGCGAGGGACTGCGCCACCTCGGCGCGGGTGGCGTGCACTTCGGGCCTCAGCTCCGTGAGCGCCTCGCGCAGCTCAGTGAGCGCTCCGCGGATCGCCTTCTCCTGTCCCGGAGAAGTGTCGAGTGCCTCGAAGGCGCGGTACATCATCCAGCCGCCGCCGCGCCAGCCCGAGCGGCCGTGCCAGCCGCGGCCATATCCACCGCGGCCGTGCCAGCCGTGGCCGTGCCAGCCGTGGCCGTAGCGATGCCAGCCGCGACGGCGCAGCACGCTCACGAAGCCGAGCAAACACAACACGCCGATCACGAACCCGAACATGCTTGTCTCCTTTCTGGAGTCGGAGGCCGCCGCACTGGCGACCGTCACGAACCAAACCTGCGCTCGGCGTGTTGAGCGGGTGCGCGGCACACTGTTAAAAAATGTTGAGGGGGCAGAGTGCGATGCGGATGCGATGCAACGGGAGCGACCGTGCCGTTTCGTGGCGTTTATGCAACGAGTTCATGTCTGCGGTGCGGCACTGTCGCAGGAGCGCGTCCCGTCTTCCGAGATTCACGCGTATTTCACGGTGTCCCAGCGCTGGACCGCATCGCTGCAGTTTGAGATAGAGAGAACCTCGGAGATCTGTCGCCGCGCCGTGCGACCGATGCCTCCGAGCTTTGCGCACACCTCGCACCCCGCCTGAGTGGATGATCGTGTTCCCGCGTGTTGCCGCCCTGCTTCGCTTTGCTTCCGTCTCGAGTCTGTTCGTGTGCAGCGTCGGCACGCCGAGAGCGGCGCTGGCGGACGAGTCCGCGTATTGCCGCAAGGTCAAGGCGCGCGCCGCGGCAGACTCGATCCTGCTGATGGCCCCCAAGCTCAGCGCCGAAGCGCTGCATTTTCCGGCCAGCACCCGCCCTTCGCTGGCGCGGGAAAGCGGCAGCGGTGGCCCGGGGCTCGAGCTCCGCGCGGGCCTGTCCTATTCGCCCATCGACGCGGTGCGCGGCAAGCTGCTGACGAGAGTGGGCGAGGCCGACTGCCAGCATCATGACGCGGCGACCCAGATCGACGACGTGCTGCTACAGGCGACCGATCGCTCCGAGCTCGCGGCGCACCGCGCGGAAGCGGAGCACCTGGCCGCGCGCCGCCCCGACTGGCAGCGCACGCTGCAAGACGCAGAGGGCGCGTTGGCGGCGGGCCTGCTCACCCTGAGCGAGCTGCATGATCTGCGTCGCTCCACCCGCGGCCTGGATGAGCGCTGGCTCGAAGCACAGCTCGCAGTGTCACGGCTCGAGGCACGCCTGGACGGCCAGCGCGTGCCGGGCGCGAGCGCCCCACAGTCGCTCAGCCGGAGCTACCTCGAGCGCGCCGGCGCGCTGGAGCAAGCGGTGTCGAAGCTGCGCGCCTTCGGCCCCTGGTCGCTGCAGATCACGGGCGGAGTTGCCACGCTCAGCGACGAGCAGCGGCCGGCGTGGTTCGGCTTCGCGGAGCTGACCTACAACCTGGGAGGCCTGTTCCGCGGCTCGAGCGAAGCCAGCTATCTGCGCGCGCGCGACGAAGAGCTGCGCCAGGCACCCTACGAGCGAACCAGCAAGCTGGCCGCGCTGCGCAAGGTGGTGGGCGCGGAGTACAGCAACGCGCGCCGCAAGCTGGAGAACACCGAGGCCGAGCTGACCTACTTGCAGCAGGCACTCGGGGCATTCAAGGGCGTGGACGCGGCTAGCGCCGCGCAGGGGAGGACCAAGGTGCTGATCGAACAGATCTCGGTCGAGACGGACGCGGTGTTTCTGCGCACCAAGCTGCGCGAGCTGGTCAGCTTGCTGGAGACGATCCGTGATTCCTGAGCTGTCTGTCGGCTCCGGCGCGGAGCAAGCCGCCGAACCCGCGAGCGGAGAGAAACCGCGGCCTTCGGAAATGCGCCTGCGCCGTGAGCGTGGCAGCCTGCTGACGCGGCTCGCGTCCATGGGCATGCTGGGCGGAGTGTTGTGGAGCTTCTCGAATGTAGGCCTCGCCGCCTACCGGGCCGCCACCGATGCCTTCGTCTCACCCCTGATCCTCTCGCAAAACAGCGACGAGGTGGTGCAGAGCAAGCTCTCGCTGAGCCATTTGCTGGCCGAGCGCGACGCGATCCAGGTGCGCATTCGCGAGAACGAAATGTCTGTGCAGGCCTCCGAGCAGGCGATCCTGCGCCTGGAGCAGGTGCGCACGAGCGCGGCCAAGGCGCTCGATTGGTCGGTCGCGATCACGGCGCAGCAGACCGATCTCGGGGAGCGCGACCTGTCGACGCTCGGAGCGCAGCAGCAGGTGCTCGAGGCCATGCTCTCCAAACAAGAGGCGCTGGTGGCGGAGCTGCGCGAGCAGCTGGCGAAGGGCATGGTGCACAAGGCCGACCTGTCGCGCGAAGAGCTGATGCTCAACCAGCTGCGCCTGGCCGCGCTCGCCAACGAGCGCGACCGGCTCGGCAACGAGCAGCAGCGCCGCGCCGCGGAGCTGGCGCAACGTTCTCTGGAGCGGCCGCTGGCCAAGGGCGTCGCTCCCACCCCGGAAGTACTCGCCCACCAGGGCCAGCTGGCAAAGCTGGAGCTGGAGGTGCTCGAGCTGCGCGCACAGGTGCAGGCCAAGCGCATGCAGTCGGACGCGGACCGCGCCCAGCTCGCCAAGCTGGACGCTCTGGTGGCCGACATGAAGCAGCGCCCGCTCTTCCGCGCCATCGACTCCAGCCAGAACGTTGCCTTCGTGCCCTACACCCAGATCGACGGCGTGCGCGCCGACGCGCTCGTGCTCGAGTGCAAGGTCTGGGGACTGTTCCGCTGCCAGCCCGCGGGGCGCGTGGCGGAGCTGGTGCCGGGCGAGGTCGTGTCCGTCGATCCCTGGGGCGTGCCCGCGCGCGGCCAGTACGCGATCCTGGAGCTCAGCGAGCCCCGCGCCGCCGAGTCCAAGTCGCTGCGCGTGCGCCTACCGGCAATCCCCAGCAAGCTCCCGGACTCCATCTGAGCAACGGGTTGGCGCTGGAGCGCGCTTCGGTCGTGCAGCGGGCTTTCCTGGAGGGCTCGGTGCCGTACGGCGCCGAGCCCATCAGGAGTGCCCGACAGCGTCCACATTTCAGCCCCGGCTGTGACACGTCTCAGGGCGTCGGCTCGGCCCCGGCATCGCCGGCGGCCGTCGTGTCCTGACCGCGCACCCGGATGACCTCCTCGCGCTCGTTCGTCGGGGGCGGGGCGGCGGGAGCCGGCGTCACCCGGGTCTCCGTATTCACCTTGGCCTGGACCTGTGGCGGCTGGGTCTCCTGCAGCGCCTGCGCCGCCTTGGCACTGTCCTGGTTGTGCTGGGCGGCCTCGCGCTGGGCCTGGTTGATGTCACCCTGGACGCGACGCTCCTGATTTTGCAGCGATTGCTGCAGGTCTTTGCGTTCCTTCAACACGTCATCGGTGACACCTTGACGGGCGAGCGCGAGCTTCTGCTCGAGCTGCGCCACCTCTGCCTTGGCCTTGGTGAGCTGCCCCTCGAGGTCCTTGACCACCTGCGGGCTGTGGCTTTGCGCTTCTCGCAGTTCCTTCTCTTGCTGTGCGACGTCGCTTTTGCCCCCGCTCTGGCAAGCCAGCCCCAGAGCCACGGCGGTCAAAATGGCCGCCTGTTTCAGGTCGCGATACATGCTTCACCTCATGTTGTTCAAGCTGCTCTCGAGCTGGCGCGACCACGCGCTTCGTGTTCCAGCCAGCGCAACGAGAGTCCCTTCAAAAAGCAGACCATCAGCCCTCGCCGGGGGCCGGGGGCCGCCTGCTCCACGAGGCTGTGAACCGACATCTGGCCTCGAGGCGCCTTCGACCCGCGTTCCGTCGCTGCCGGTTTCGCTCGATTTCTCGGGACCTGGGCAGTACACGCTGTGCGTATGACGCAGCAGTCGCACGCAGCGTTCCAGCGCCGGCGCACCATCACGACGCTCGCCTTCGTGGGCGCTCTCGCCGTCGCAGCCGGGCTCGCGCTCTTCAGCGGCCCGGGAGGCAAGCAGGTCGAACCGGAGCCGTCCGCCCCCGCAGCGAAGGCACCGGCAAGGCCCGTTGCTCCAGCGCCGGCAAAGGCCGCCGCTGCGCCGGCCAACCGCGCGCCCGTGAAGCCGGCCAGGCCCGCGCCGCCCTTGATCGACGAAAAGGTGATCTGGAACGATCCGCCGGAGTGGAAGCGCCTGGCGTCTTCCGGCATGCGCTACGCGAGCTACGAGATCCCCGCCGCCCAGGGCGACAAGCTGGGTGGGGAGCTCAATGTCTTCATCCTGGGGGGCGACGTGGACGCCAACATTCAACGTTGGGTCGACGAGTTCTCCAACTTTGACCTGAAGACGGTCGTGCGCTCCAGCCGCAAGGTGAACGAGATGCAGCAGACGATCGTCGAAATCCCCAGCGGGCGTTTCAGCGGCGGCATGGGCGAGACCAAGGAGAGCGACAACTACGGCCTGCTCGGCGCGATCGTGGTCGCGCCCGCGGGCGCGGAGTTTTTATTAAAGCGGACGGCGCCGCGCAAGGCGGTGAAGGCGGCGCGCAAGCCGTTCTACAAGCTGCTCGACAGCGTGCGCGTGGAGAAACCGGCTGCGTCATCGGCCAGCGCGAAGCCCGCAGAGCCGGCTGTTGTGCCCGCAACTGCGCCCGGAGCCACTGGCCCGGTCAGCGCTGCTCCGCCTCGTTGAGCCCATGACCTTCGCGGCTCTCGGCCTGTCTGCTGCCCTCACGCGAGCGCTGGCTGAGCTCGAGTTGGTCGAGCCCACGCCGGTGCAAAGCGCGGCCATTCCGGCGATCCTGCGCGGCGGGGATGTGCTCGCGTCCGCCCGCACGGGCTCGGGCAAGACGGCGGCGTTCGTGCTGCCCTTGCTGGAGCGGCTCGCGGCACGCCCCACGGAGTCCCCGAAGCCGGTACGGGTGCTGGTGCTCGTGCCCACGCACGAGCTGGCGGCACAGATCGCAGAGGCCGTGGGTCGCTTCGGGCGGTATCTGACGAACCCGCCGCGCACCGCCGTCCTGATCGGCGGCGTCTCGATCAATCCGCAGCTCATGGGCTTGCGCGGCGGGGCGGACGTCGTCATCGCCACTCCGGGGCGGCTGCTCGATCTCGTGTCGCGCAACGGCCTGCACCTCGATCGTCTGCAGGCGCTCGTGCTCGATGAAGCCGATCGGCTATTCTCGCTGGGCTTTGCCGATGAGCTCGCGCGCGTGCTCGAGCTCGTGCCCGCTCGCTGTCAGCATCTGCTCTTCTCCGCCACGCTGCCCGGGCCTGTGCTCCGGCTGGCGGAGCACCTGTTGCAGCAGCCCACGCGCATCGACATCGACGCCGGCGCAACGCCCGGAGCCGCCAGCATCGTGCAGCGCGCGATCGAGGTGGATGCCGACAAGCGGACCCGGCTGCTCGCACACCTGCTCCAAACCTGTGGCTGGTCCCACGTGCTCGTGTTCGTGGAGAGCCAGTACCGCGCCGAGCACGTGGCGCTGAAGTTGGGGCGACTGGGCATCGCCGCGGCCCCGCTGCACGGTGGGCTCAGCTCCGGTTCGCGCACACAGGCCCTCTCCGATTTCAAGACGCAGCAGCTGCGGGTGCTCGTCGCCACCGATGTTGCAGCGAGAGGCCTGGACATCCTGCAGCTGCCAGCCGTGGTGAACTACGACTTGCCGCGATCGCCGGTCGACTACTTGCACCGCATCGGCCGCACCGGGCGAGCCGGTGAAACAGGGGTCGCCATCAGCTTCGTGAGCGCCGCGACGGAGGCGCACTTCCGCCTGATCGAGAAGCGGAACAAGCTCGCCATCGTACGCGAGCAGATCGCCGGGTTCGTGCCGGTCGAGCTGGACGTGCCCCCGGGCGATCCTCACGGCGGCGTGAAGGGCAGGCGCAAGAGCAAGAAAGACAAGCTGCGCGAAGCCGCCGCCAAGGCCGGCACCGTGCCGCCACGCGGCGGTCCCGATCAGGGGACAGGCACCGGCTGAGCCGCTATTTCGCCGCCGGGCGCGTCAGCCATTGGCCCCAGACGTCCGGCTGATGACCGATCGTGCAACCGGCGTCCGAACGCACGATGGGCGTGCGCAGCAGCAGCGGATCTTCGAGCAGCAGCTGCTCGATTCTCGGCCCCGTCGGCGCAGAGTGTTTGAGCCCCTTGTTCACGTAGCGCTTGCCGTCCCGGTCGATCAGCGCCTCCATCCCGCCCACACGCGCGGCGACGGCCCTCAGCTCAGCCGGTGACAGCCCCTTTTCGCTCAGGTCGACGGCCTGAAAGCGCACGCCGCGCTCCTTGAAATAGCGCTCGGCCTTGCGCGTGTCCTGGCACTTGCGGGTGCCGAAGACCTGGACGAACTCGAGGGTTGTGTTGGCCATGGTACTACGGCCGCGTTCCCCGCACGATGTACTGCTTGGGCAAGGTCTCGCCCTGCACGATCTCCGCTTTCAAGCCGCCGCCCTCGAGCTCTGTCACGGCTTGTTCGGGCGACACGCGGTAGCGCGCGGGCGGCCCGATGTCGGAGTCCGCGGTGAAGTCCACGATCCAGACCTCGCCGCCCGGCGCCAGCGCCGCCGCGAGCTTGCGCGCGTACTGCGCGCGGTCGTCGATGTGGTGCCAGGTGTCGACGATCAAGACCCGCGCCACGCTCCCCGCTGCGAGCCCGGGATCATCCGCGGCCACCTGGCGCGGCTCGACGTTGGCCAGCTGCTGCTGCTCGGCGCGCTGGGTCACGAATCGGACCATCTCGGCCTCGACGTCGAGCGCCAGCACCTTGCCCCCGGGGCCCACTGCCCGCGAGAGCCAGCCCACGAAGTAGCCGGTGCCCGTGCCGAGATCGGCCACCACGCTGCCCGGGGCGATCTTCATGTGCTCGATCACCTCGGCGGGGCGCTGCCAGGCGTCGCGCGCGGGGTCGTCGAATGACTTGGAAAAGCCCTTCGCGTCCGAGAAGTTCTTGTGCATGCCGTGGCTGTGCTCTGGCTCGCTGCTGGCGCCCGGTTCGGGGGCGCGCGCCGGAGCCGCCGGCGAGCACGAGAAAGCGAGAAAAGCGGCAAGAAAGCCGGTGAACGAGAGCCGAACAGCGGGACTGTAGTGGTTGCGCATGGCGGGGCCTCGAAGCTACTCTGGACCGGTGCGAGCCTACCTCGATCTGCTGCAGAAAGTCCTGGACCACGGCGCGCGCAAGAGCGACCGGACGGGCACCGGCACGCTCAGCCTGTTCGGTCACCAGATGCGCTTCGACCTCGCGCAGGGCTTCCCCTGCCTGACGACCAAGAAGCTGCACCTGCGCTCGATCATCGTGGAGTTGCTCTGGTTCCTGCGCGGCGACAGCAACGTGCGCTACCTGCACGAGCACGACGTCAGCATCTGGGACGAGTGGGCGCGGGAGAACGGCGATCTGGGTCCGGTGTACGGCTACCAGTGGCGCTCCTGGCCCACCCCGGACGGGGGTCACATCGACCAGATCGCGCGCGTGGTCGAACAGATCAAAGAGAACCCCGACTCGCGCCGGTTGATCGTCAGCGCCTGGAACGTGGCTCAGATCGAGGAGATGGCGCTCCCGCCCTGCCACTGCCTGTTCCAGTTCTACGTGGCGGACGGCAAGCTCTCCTGCCAGCTCTACCAGCGCAGCGCGGATCTGTTCCTCGGCGTGCCCTTCAACATCGCCTCCTACGCGCTGCTCACGCTGATGGTGGCGCAGGTGTGCGGCCTGGCACCGGGCGAGTTCGTGCACAGCTTCGGCGATGTGCACCTGTATCTGAACCACGAGAGCCAGGCGCGCCTGCAGCTCACGCGCGAGCCGCGGCCACTGCCCCAGATGCGGCTCGCTCCCGAGGTGCGCGACCTGTTCGCCTTCACGCCGAAGGACTTCGAGCTGGTCGGCTACGATCCGCATCCCGGCATCAAGGCGCCGATCGCGGTCTGAATGAAGATCAGCCTGATCTTCGCGGTCGCCCGAAACGGCGTGATCGGCCGCGGCAACACCCTGCCCTGGCGGCTGCGCGACGACTTGCGCTTCTTCGTGCAGAAGACGCAGGGCCACCACGTGATCATGGGGCGCAAGCAATACGAGTCGGTCGGTCACTCCCTGCCGCGCCGCCCGAACCTCGTGATCAGCCGCAATCCGGATTTTCTCGCGGACTGCCCGGTCGTGCCGAGCCTCGAGCGCGCGCTCGAGCTGGCCCGCGCAGCGGGGGAGAGCGAGGCCTTCGTGATCGGCGGCGGCGAGATCTACGCGCTCGCGCTGCCGCTCGCCGACACGCTGTACCGCACGCGCGTGCTCGCCGACGTACCGGGCGATGTGTTCTTCCCCCGCTTCGACGAGAGCGAGTGGCAGGTGCGGCAGCTCGGCGAGCAGGCCGCCGACGAACGCAACGAGCACCCCTTCGTGATCGAAGAGCTCACCCGCCCGCGCTGAGCCTGCGGCTACTCTCCGCGGCCGGCGCGCCCTGTAACGTTACGGGCCGCCGACCAGGTGCTGCAGCCGCTCCAGCGTCTCTTCGAAGCTGCTCACCTCGCTGCTCTCCTGGCACAGGAAGCGCTGGATCTCCGGCATCGCGGCGATGGCACGATCGGTGAGAGGATCTTTGCCGCGCACATATGCGCCCAGGGCGATCAAGTCGCGCTTGCTCTCGTGCGCCGCCAGGAGCTCGCGCAGCTGCCGCGCCGCGCGCCGCTGCGGCTCGGCGCTGACGTCGCCCATCACGCGCGAGAGCGAACGCAGCACGTCGATCGCCGGGTAGTGGCCGCGCGCAGCCAGCTCGCGCTCCAGGATGATGTGGCCGTCGAGCAGACCGCGCACCTCGTCGGCGATCGGCTCGGACAGGTCGTCGCCCTCGACCAGCACGGTGTAGATGGCAGTGATCGCGCCCTTCGCCGCTTGCCCGCCGCGCTCCAGCAGGCGCGGCAGCATCGAGAACACGCTGGGCGGATAGCCGCGCCGCACCGGCGGCTCACCGGCGGCCAGGCCCACGTCGCGCTGCGCGCGCGCGACGCGCGTGATCGAGTCCACCAGCAAGAGCACGCTCTGGCCCTGGTCGCGGAACGATTCGGCGATCGCGGTCGCGACCTGAGCCGCACGCAGCCGCTCCAGCGCGGGCGCGTCGCTGGTCGAGACCACCACCACCGCCCGCTGGCGCCCGCTCGGGCCCAGCTGGTCGCGCAGGAAATCACCGACCTCGCGCCCGCGCTCTCCCACCAGGGCCACGACCACCACGTCCACGGCCGCGCCGCGCGCGAGCGCTCCGAGGAGCCGGCTCTTGCCCACGCCGGAGCCGGCAAAGAGGCCCACGCGCTGCCCCTGACCCAGCGTGGCGAGGGCATCGATGGCGCGGGTACCGGTCGGCATCACGCGCGTCACGGGCTGGCGGTCGAGCGCGGGCGGCGGCGCGCGGTCCACGGGAACCGTGGTGCTGGCGTCCAGCGGCCCGAGCCCGTCGAGCGGTCGTCCCAGCCCGTCCAGGACACGCCCGAGCAAGCCCGGCCCCACCCGCACGTGCAACGTCTGTCCCGTGGCTTCCACCACGTCGTCCGGACCCACACCGACGACATCGCCGAGGGCGAGGGCCACGATTTCACCGGCGCTAAAACCGACAATCTCGGCGTCCAGCGGCTCACCACGGCGACGGATCCGCACCACCTCGCCGATTCGAGCCCCCGGCAGCGTCGCGCGCACGGCAAGCCCGGTCACGGCGCGCACGCGCCCCGCGGGCACCACCGACGGGGTCCGCGCCAGCTCGGCTCGGAGCTGGTTGAGGTCCATACGACGAGCATAGCCTTTCGTGGTGCCGTGCCAGCGAGCCAAAATTCGCCCGGAGCCGCGCGATGTGGTTTTCTGGCTCTACACGCTGGCCGTCCCATATCGAGCCGCGGGGGACCGCGTCGCGAAGAAAGCAGAACCATGAAGACGACTCGAAGTCAGTCACGGGCAGGGCGGCGAACCGCCGTGGCGGCCGCACTGGCTGCCTGGGCTTGCTGCGCTTGCCACGCTTCGGTCCAGGCAGATGCCCAGCTGAACACCGGCAAAGACTCCGAAGAAAAGGTGCGAGACTTCGATCGCCCCCTGGACCCCGCCGCCGCGGGCAAGGCGGAACCCGCCGCCGACGCTGCCGCAGCGCCGGAATATGCCTTGCTCGGCGCACGTCACGACCTGAACTACGCGGGTAGCAAGACTCCGGCATGCCAGTGCCTGGCGGTCGCGCTCAGTGACAAGGCGGAAGATCCTGCCTTCCAGTGGGAGCTGGGAGCCCCGCATCTGGAGCCCAGCACTCAGCTGGTGATCGCCTTCACCTCCAATGGGGTCAGTTGTGACTCGCCCCCCGCGGGCACGCTGGGCGCCTCGTACCAGGGCTACGCCATCGACGGAAATGACGTGGTCGTCTCGGTGGAGGCCCTCGGCGAAGGGCGGCCGCCGACGAGCGGCGCGATCATTCCCCGCCCGCAGGGCACGGGCTCCGTGCTGATTGAACCCGCGGGAGCGGTGTACGGAAAGCCCCTGGATGGAAAGTCCAAGCGCTGCAAGCTCACCCTCGCGAGCAGTGCTCCCGCCGTGGTGTTGCCCGGCGCCACGGGTGGACCACCTGCTGCGCCAAAGTAGGCATGCTCCAGGGCCGCGGGGGTAAGGAGCGCCTGTCTGCAGTGCAGCCATACCCGTCGGTTGACGACCGCGCGGCGGGATCATACGTAGCTTCGTTGTGGGTCTCCGGGCAGGGCGCGGGTGGGTCGAACGCAGGCGGATGAGCAACCCAGGGCACCCGTTTCTGGCGGCCCCGTTTCTGGCGGCCCCGTTTCTGGCAGCCCTGCTGCTGGCGGCGTGCCTGCCTCGCGATGACCTGTCGAGCTATTCGAGCAACTCCGTAGGCCAGGGCAGTTCCGATCCCAATTCGTCCCCCGACGCTTCGAGCGCGGGCAGCGGGGGCCTCGAAGGTCAGGGCGGCAACTCCGGAGAGATCAGCGACCCGAACCTGCCCCTCGGCGGCAGCGGCTCGGAGCTGGCGGACGCGGCGGCTCCCGTAGCAGACGCCGGTATCTCCGAGCTCGATGCCTCCCCCGGCGACTCGGGCACGGGCGACGCGGGGCAGCTCGCCAACGCCTGCGCGGCGACCCAGGGCAGCCTGCAGACGGGGACGAACGTCTGTCTGTTCTTTGCCTCTGCTGCGCGGGTGACCTGGCAAGCGGCGGCCCTGGCGTGCCAGTCGCGCAGCTCCGTGCTGGTCTCGATCCAGGACATCGCGCGCAACGACTTCTTGACCAGCCTGATCGGCAGCACGGACATCTGGACCGGCGGCAACGATCCGGGCGCCAACCCCGGCGCCAACGCTTTCGTCTGGCGCGACAACACGCCCGTCAGTCTGGTGCTGGGCACCTGGGCCTCGGGCGAGCCCGACGCCGTCGCCGATCAGTTCTGCGTCGCCAAGACGGGCGAAGCCGCCGCGCCGCCCAGCCCCGCCTCGCCCTGGCGCGATCGCCCGTGCTCGGAGCTGAAGGCGTACGTGTGCGAGCAGAGCCTGTAACGGCAGGGCCCGGCGAGCGCCGCTTCAGAACTGATGTGCGTAGGCGGCGAACGCGCCGCCGGAGCCGGCGACGATCGACAGCCCCGCCAGGTCGGAGACGGGCGTGCTCGGCTTGCTGGGGCCGCTCACCAGCACCCAAGTGGCGGAGCCCAGCGCCAGCACCCCCACGCCCAGCGCGACGTTGGACAGCACGTAGCGCGTGCGAATGCTCTCCACGGCCGCTTCACTGCAGTTCGGCTTGCAGTTGGAGTCTTTCAGCTCCTTCTCGTCGGAGCGCGCCTTCAGGCCCAGCGCCGTGAAGGCGCCGAGGCTCACCACGCCCACGCCGATCAGCGTGCCGCCGATGGCCCAGCGCTGCCCATCGAGCCACGAGCCCTGGGCGCCTTTGGACTGTTCGCCGCCGGGAGCAGGCGCACTCGGCTCGAGCTGCACGTCGATGGGACGAAACTTTTCGCCTTCCCGCAGTGTCACGCTCTGAGACACCGGCGGCAAGCCCGCGCGCTCGAACACCAGCGTGTGCTCGCCGGGATCCACCGGGATGGCCAGGCCGTTGAGCGAGCTCGCCAGCTGCTGGTCTTCCATGCGCACCGCCACGTCCGTCACGTCATTCCCGTCGGCGAGCTGAGCTCGGACGACGATCGACGGCGTCACGGCATCGAGCTTCTGGAGCACGGTGGCGCAGCGCCGCCGTACGTCGCCTCCGCACTGGGCGTTGACGCACTCGAGCAGCAGCGTACGCGCCGCACGGTACTGGCCGGAGCTTCGCAGGGCGTCCGTGCGTTGCACGGCGTCGCAGCTGGCGGGCTCATTGGCTTGGGCGCTGGCGCTGCGGGCGGGAAGCGAAAGCAGGGCAAGGGCACCCCAGAAGACGGTGACGAGAGCCGACGGCGATCGCTGCATAAGTGAGAAGCAGAACTGGTACTTGCGAGCGTATACCCTGCCCGCTTCTGCATCAACCGCAGGTCTACGCTCGTCGTCCAGCCGGGCGGCCACCCATGTGCCGTTCCGGGCTCCTCACTTGTAGCTGGCGGGGAAGTATCCACCCGCCGCCATCAGGAACAGCACGCGCAGCGTGGCTTGATAATACCAGCGGTCGTCCAGGTCATCGTACGCCTGCCACTCGGCAACGTAAGTGTTGAGCTTGTTCGCATCCACCGCGGAGCCGCTGAGCGAGAGCGAACCCAGGAACGCGCTGTTGCGCTTGTCGTCGAAGTCGTCGGCGTCGGCCATGGCCTTGATGCCGCCCTTGGCGTCCACGGCCTGGCTCATCCGCTGCAAGAAGCTCTTCGCGTCGGCGTTGCCGGACCAGCCGTAGTCGAGCGCGACGCGCCAGGGATTGCGCACCGCCTCGTAACCGAAGTTTCCGCGGTCACCGTTCTCCGAGCGACCGTCTCCGAAGCCCCAGTCGGGAATCAGGCCCGCCTTGGCGTCCTGCATGCCCTTCAGCATCGTGTACGTGTCGGTCGCGAGCTTGTTCCAGAAGTCCGCGCGATCGGTCTGCACGCGCGCGAACAGCCGATAGTGCCCGGGCGAGAAGTACGAGGGGTTGACCGTGCCGTTCCCGCAGCCGCCGAACTGATC
>JAICTU010000466.1 GCA_025936205.1 Polyangiaceae bacterium
ACCTCGTCACCGCTGCACTCGCCGACGTTCTCGACCTCGGCACTGATCTCCATGGTATCCTGGAACCCCACCCGCGTCTTGCTCACCTGGATGTTGCTGTACGCGAAGCGCGTGTACGAGAGGCCGTAGCCAAAGGGATAGAGGGGCTCACGCTCCAGGTAGCGGTACGTCCTACCCTTCATGCGGTAGTCCGTGAACTCGGGCACGTCCTCCAGGCTGCGCGGGAAGGTGATGGGCAGGCGCCCGGCGGGGGAGTAATCGCCGAACAGCACATCCGCGAGCGCGCGCCCGCCGGCTTGCCCGGGATACCAGGCTTGCACGATCGCCCGCACGTGCTCGTCGGCCCAGTTCACGCTGAGCGCGCTGCCGCTGATCAAGATCAGCACCGTGGGCTTGCCCACGGCGACGACCTCTTCGAGCAGCGCTTGCTGCAGACCCGGCAGCTCCAGGTTGGCCTTGTCGCCTGCCGCCTCCGAGTTGCCGGCATCGCCCTGCTCACCTTCGATGTCCGCGGACAGCCCGAGACACAGCACCACGACGTCGGCGCGCTGAGCCATGCTCACGGCTTCCGAGATCAGCCCGGCTCGACCCAGGCCTTCGCGCTTGTCGCCCTGGCGCTTGCAGCCCTCCGTGTACCAGACCTTGGTCCCTGGTGCGACGCGCTCGCGGATGCCTTGCAGCGGCGTGATCGGATCGGAAGGGACGCCGAAGTAGTTGCCGACCAGCACGTGGGGATCGTTCGCGTTCGGGCCGATCACCGCGATGCTGCGCAGATCTTTGGCGAGCGGAAGCAGCGAGCCCTGGTTCTTCAGCAGCACCATCGATTCGCGCGCGGCGATGCGCGCCAGCTCGGCGTGCTCGGGACAGTCATTCACCTCGTACGGAATCGAGGCGTAGGGCACCTGCTCCGGTGGATCGAACATGCCGAGCTTCAAGCGGGCCACGAACAGGCGCGTGAGGCACACGTCGAGCTCCGCCTCCTGGATCAGTCCCTGCCGGACAGCGGATGGAATGTGCTCGTAGGAGCAGCCGCAATCCAGGTCCAAGCCGGCCTTGACCGCATCGCGCGCGGACTCTTCCGGCGTGTTGGTCACCTTGTGGTGCTCGTGGATGTCACGGATGGCCCAGCAGTCGCTCACCACGTAGCCGTCGAACTTCCACTCCTCGCGCAGAATGTCGACCAGCAGCGCCTTGCTCGACGAACACGGCTCGCCATTCGTGCGGTTGTAGGCGGCCATGATGCTGTACGCCCTGGCCTCGATGATGCAGTCACGGAAGGCCGGCAGGTATGTCTCGCGCAGATCCTTCGGCGACGCGATGGCGTTGAAGGAGTGACGCAACCCCTCCGGGCCGCTGTGCACGGCGTAGTGCTTGGGCGTTGCCACCAGCTTCAGGTACTTGGGGTCATCCCCTTGCAGCTCCTTGCAGAACGCCACGCCGAGCCGCCCCGTCAGGTGGGGGCACTCTCCGTAGGTCTCGTGCCCCCTGCCCCAGCGCGGATCGCGGAAAATGTTGATGTTTGGCGTCCAGAAGGTGAGGCCCTTGTAGTAGCCGCGGTCATCCTGGCGCGCGAACTCGTGATGCTTGGCGCGTCCCTCATCCGCGATCACCCGCGCGATCTGCGTCATGCGCTGGCTGCTCCAGATCGCCGCGAGACCGATCGCTTGCGGGAACACCGTCGCCACGCCGGCGCGCGCCACGCCGTGCAAGCACTCGTTCCACCAGTTGTACGCCGGGATGCCGAAGCGCGGGATGGCCGGCGCCTCGTGCAACATCTGCGCAGCCTTCTCCTCCATGGTCAGGCGCGAAACGATGTCGCGCGCCCGCTCCTCGAAGGAGAGCTTCGTATCGTAGAACGGAATGTTCGTGTTCACTGCCGTCTCCCCACTCTTCCCTGCTTCAGACATCGAAACCAAAGTACCCTCGCGCGTTGTCGAAACTGACCGCCTTGACCAGTGGAGCCAGGAGCGAATGATCGTCCGGCAGCAGGCCACGCCGCACGTCGTGACCGAGCATGTTGCAGAGCAGGCGGCGGAAGTAGTCGTGGCGTGAATAGGAGAGGAAGCTACGCGAGTCGGTCAGCATGCCCACGAAGTGCGAGAGCAAGCCGAGGTTCGACAGCGCATCCATCTGTCGCTCCATGCCGTTCAGCTGATCCAGGAACCACCAGGCGCTTCCGTACTGCACCTTGGTCGCCACGCTGCCGTCCTGGAAGCTGCCGGCCAGCGCCGCCATCAGCTCGTTGTCCGCCGGGTTCAGGTTGTAGAGCACCGTGCGCGGGAGGCGATCCTCGCGGTCCAGCTCGTCGAGCAGGCGCGCGAGTGGACCCGCCACCGGGGCATCGCCGATCGAGTCGAAGCCGGTGTTCGGCCCGAGCTTGTTGCGCATGCGCGTATTCACGTTGCGCAGCGCTCCGATGTGCAGCTGCATCACCCAGCCGCGCCCGTGGTCCAGGACCGCGAGGTCGTGCAGCAGTCGCCAGCGCAGCGCGTCCTGCTCTTCCTGCGCCAGCGCCTTCTTGGCTCGCGCCTTCTCGAACAGCGTGCGGGCGCGCTCCGGCGTGCAGTGTACGTCGGGCACGATGTCCAGCCCGCGATCGGACAGCCGGCAACCCACCTGATGGAAGAAGGCGTGCCGGCGCTCCAGCGCGTCGAGCAACTCGGAGTAGCTCGTGATGGAAACGTTGGCGACAGCCTCCAGGCGCCCGAGCCAGATCGCGTACGCTTCGAGGTCCGCGACGCCCATCGCCCCATCGGGACGCCAGGTGGGTAATAGCCGCGTCGAGCGCGCTGACTTGGCGTACGCGAGGTGGTGCTCCAGGCTGTCGGTGGGATCGTCGGTGGTGCAGACCACCTTCACCCGGTACTGCTCCAGCAGCCCCGGAGCAGTGAACGACGGATCCCCCAGCAGTTGATTGCAGCGATCGAAGATGCCGCGCGCGCTGTCGGGGTTCAGCAGCCGGTCGCTGATGCCGAACGGAAACGCCAGCTCCAGGTGCGTCCAGTGAAAGAGCGGATTGCGCAGCGTCGCTGGCACCGTGCGCGCCCAAGCGGCGAACTTCTCCCAGTCGCTGGCCTCGCCGGTACAATACTGCTCGGGGATGCCGTGCGCGCGCATCGCGCGCCACTTGTAGTGGTCACCATCCAGCCAGATCTCGGTCAGCGAACGAAAGCGGTGGTTCTGCGCAATCTGATCCGGCGGCAGGTGGCAATGGTAATCGATGATCGGCTGCTGCTTCGCGACCTCGTGATAGAGCCGCCGCGCCGTCTCCGTCTCCAGCAGGAAATCGGCGTGGATAAAACCCGGGGTCGCGGGGTGTCCCCGAGAAATTGTCACTGATTGACTCCGCTGGCCAAGAACCCGCCGTCCACGGTCAGGATCTCGCCATTGACGAAGCTGGCAGCCTCGGACGCGAGGAAGATGCCGGCGCCCACCAGCTCCTCGACGTCGCCGAAGCGGCGCATCGGCGTGCGCGCCTTGAGCTCACGACCGCGCTCGGTGCCGTCGAGCAGGGCGGCGTTCAGCGCCGTCCGGAAGACGCCGGGAGCGATGGCGTTCACGCACACGCCGCGCGGACCCCATTCGACGGCCAGCGACTTGGTGAGCGCGCCGACGGCCGCCTTGCTCGCGCCGTAGGCCGCCACCTCGAGTAGAGCCACGAAGGTCGACAGCGAGGCAATGTTGATGATGCGTCCGTAGCCACGCTCCAGCATGTGACGACCGAACACCTGGCAACCTCGCAGGGTGCCGTTCAGGTTGCAGTCGAAGATGGCGTTCCAGTCTTGCTCCGAATAGTCGAGCGTCGGGCCGCGCTTGGTGAAGCCGGCACAGTTGACCAGGATGTCGACCTTGTCGAACTGCTCGACCGCCTTGTCGCGCAAGACCTCCAGGCTCGCGCGATCGGTGACGTCCGAGACCTGGCGCAGGGTGCGCACACCGCGCTGCTCGATCTCGCGCGAAACGTTCTCCACTTCATTTGCGCGCCGCGAGGAGGCGACGACGTTCGCGCCCGCCTCGGCGAGGCCGAGCGCCAGCGCGCGGCCGATGCCGGTGGTGCCGCCGATGACGACAGCGGTGCGATTCTTCAGACTGAGTTTTTCGTAGGGCATGGCTGGGTCCTGATTCAGAGCTCGACGTCGAGGCGGGAACCGCCATCGGCGAGAGTGGCCTTGACGGTGCACGTGTGGCTAGCGCGTTTCACTTCCACGTCGTAGTTGCCTTTGAAGCCGCGCAGTTTGAACGGGCCGCTGGCGTCCGTGGTCCCCTGTTCCTGCGCCACAGCAGCGCGCTCGACAGCGCGCCCGTCCACCATCTGAGCTGTTCACTCGCTCGACTTCCTGTCGCTTGCTCATCGCTTTCGGATTCGGATCGTTCTCGGTCAGCACACGGCCGCACAGTCACAGGTCTGCGATCACCAGCTGGGCCGCGTCACTCCTTCGCCGCACCGCCACGCTACACCTCTGGTGCGCCTCTACGGGACACTCTCAGCCAAAAAGGACGTCCTGGGCGCCGCAGCCGGGCCCCATCCCCGCCGCCGACGCCACCGTCCGCGCCGAAAGCGACCGCCGCGCCGTCCGCACGCTCGAGCGCGCGAAAAGTCCGCAACAACACATCACAAAAAGACGAAATCTGCTCGCGATCGGCCGCGGCGCTCTATAGCTTGTGGGTGCTGCTTCGTGTAGCACAGCCTTCTGGAAACGTTACCCCAAATGGTCTACGCGTGCGCAACTTCTGCTGCGGGGGCACCCCATGCAGGGGTGGCGCCACTCGAGCAAGGCCACCAACGCGCTGCGCCGCTGCGCCGCTGCGCCGACCCCAACCCGGAATCGAAGCCATGACTGAGAGCTATTTTGGAAGCATTGCGCCCATCAAATATGAGGGCCCCCAGAGCGATAACCCGCTCGCGTACCGCTATTACGACAAGGATCGCAAGGTGCTCGGCAAGAGCATGGCGGCCCAGCTTCGGCCGGCGGTTTGCTACTGGCATACCTTCGCGTGGGAAGGCACGGATGTCTTCGGTGGCGGCACCTTCCAGCGCCCGTGGCATCGCCCGGGCGACGTCATGCAGCGCGCGCAAGAGAAGCTGGGCGCGGCCTTCGAGCTGTTCACGAAGCTCGGCGTTCCGTACTTCACCTTCCACGATCGCGACGTGGCGCCCGAGGGTGCCACGCTCAAGGAGAGCCACAAGAACCTCGACCTGATCCTGGAAGGGATGCAGGCCCAGATGCAGCGCACCGGCGTGAAGCTGCTCTGGGGCACCGCGAATCTCTTCAGCAACCGTCGCTACCTGGCCGGCGCCGCCACGAACCCCGATCCGGAAGTGTTCGCCTACGCCGCCGCGCAGGTCGTCAAGGTCCTCGACTGGACCCATCGCCTCAACGGCGAGAACTACGTGCTCTGGGGTGGCCGTGAAGGCTATGAGACCCTGCTCAACACCGACATGAAGCGCGAGGTCGATCAACTCGGTCGCTTCCTGACGCTGGTGGCCGAGCACAAGCACAAGATCGGCTTCAAGGGCACGCTGCTGATCGAGCCGAAGCCGAAAGAGCCGACCAAGCACCAGTACGACTTCGACACCGCCACGGTCTACGCCTTCCTCCAGAAGTACAAGCTGGAGAAGGAGTACAAGGTGAACATCGAGGCGAACCACGCCATCCTCGCGGGCCACAGCTTCCAGCACGAGGTCACCTACGCCCTCGAGAACGACATCTTCGGCAGCCTGGACATGAACCGGGGCGACTACCTGCTCGGTTGGGACACCGATCAGTTCCCGAACGATCCGCTGGAAATGGTTCTGGTCATGTACACCCTGTACAAGGCCGGCGGCTTCACGACGGGCGGCATGAACTTCGACGCCAAGCTGCGGCGCCCGAGCTTCGAGCCCGACGATCTGTTCCACGCGCACATCGGCGGCCTCGACGCCATGGCGCGCGGCCTGCTCGCCGCGGAGAAGATGATCAACGATGGCAAGCTGGAGAAGGTCGTGAAGGACCGCTACGCGGGCTGGAACGGTGAGCTCGGGCAACGCATCCTGAAGGGCGCTAGCCTGGCGGATCTCTCGAAGCTAGTCCTCGATCAGGATCTGGAGCCGCGGCCCAAGAGCGGTCGCCAGGAAGCGCTCGAGAATCTGGTCAGTCGGTACGTGTGACGCAGCCCTGAACTGACGAAGTCGGCGGCCCTATACGCCGGAAAACGGCGGCTCCTCGAAGGAGTCGCCGTTTTTTTTTCGCTCCAGCGAGGGTCGCGTGACCCGATTTCGCGACTCCCGCTACCGGTACCACACGACATTTGGAAACACTCCGCGTGTCCCGTTACGCAGCCGCGCCCATCGTCAGTGGACGACGTGAAGCTCGGGTAGCGATGTGCCAGAGCTCACGGCCAAACCTGATCGCCATGTCGCGATCGTGCCGCGCCTGCACATGCGATGTGAAGACATGGACGATGATCAAAATGATCGCGGACGGAGTTGCACACTCTGTCGCACATCGCACCGCAGTGCGAACGGCAGCAGGATTTGCGCTGTCGCCGAGGCTTCGAATTCAATTCAACTGTAAGCGCGGCTTTTTTGCCCCGGCACCGGGATTTCGTCGACGAGCAGGGGATCGGCGGCATGCGTCGTGCACATTACTGACGTGACTGGGGCTCCGTGTGAACGGAGCAGGTGCGCGCAGCCCGTCCCGAACACTGTTCCCGAACGCGCGCATCGAGAGTTTGTCTTGCAGTTTTTCATCACTAGTAATAACGCCAGTCGGGCAATCGGCAGTGGTGTAACCGCCGCCGGCTGCGAGGGGCCAGCTGTCGCGAGACAGCGAGGGCACTGGAGTGCTGCGGAGATCCTCCAGCCCTGATTCGTCCGGACCACCCGGAATCGTTTCCTCCTCCAATCCCTCATCCCCTCTCACATATCTAAATTTGCCTCTTTTGAGCCCCCCTCTGCTGAGCAGAACGGAAAGGACATTGTTCAATGCGTAGTTTCTTGACCTATGGGTTCATCTCTCTCGTGGGCGTCGCGGCGCTCTACGCCTGCGGCGATGATAGCGGCGATGGCACCACCACGCCTCAAGGCGGCTCGGGTGGCTCGGCGGGCGCCGGCACCGGCGGCAGCGCGGGCAACGCGGGCGCGGCTGGCAACAGCGCGGGCGGCAGCTCGGGTACTGCTGGC
>JAICTU010000068.1 GCA_025936205.1 Polyangiaceae bacterium
CAGCAGCGGTGCCGGCGCGTCCGCCCTTGGCGACGCCGAGCCGAGCGATCTCGGATAGCCCCCGGGTGATCAGCGCAGCGCGCGCATTTTGCCCGAAGCCGAGCCCGTCGCTCGCGCCCACCGCGATCGCAATCACATTCTTGAGCGCTCCGGCGACCTGGACCCCCATCGGATCGGAGCTGGTATAGACGCGCAGCCGCCCGAGCGAGAGCTCGCGCTGCACTCGCTCGGCGAGCTGGATGTCCTCCGCGGCTGCCACGAGGCTCGTCGGCTGCCCGGCGGCGACCTCCGCCGCGAAGCTCGGCCCCGAGAGCACCACGATGCGTGGCCCCAGCCGTTCGCCGAGAACCTGTCCGGCGACCTCGGCAGTCGTGAGCAGCGTATGGTTCTCGATGCCCTTGGCGGCGCTCATCAGGATGGCGGCCTGTGGCCAGTGGGGCGCGGCGTGGGACAACAGCTCACGTACAGTGTGCGAGGGCGCGGCGAGCAGCACCAGCTCGGCCCCCACGAGCGCCTCCTCCAGACGATCGCTGACGGTGACGGCCGCGGCGAGCGCGACCCCCGGCAGGAGCGGATTGAGGCGGGTGCGCCGGAGCTGCTCGGCAAGCTCGGCCCGGCGCGCCCAGAGCGCCACCGGGACACCGTGCACGCCGAGATGTTGCGCCAGAGCGGTGCCCCACGCGCCGGCACCCAGGACTGCTACCCGATCCATGCGCCTCCTTCACTCGTGTGCTGCACCACGCACAGACACTTTCGCGCGTTGCACGCCCTGTCAACCATTGGCTATATAGTGCGGGTGAAAACGCTGCGCTGCGGCGCCGCTGGGGTCTTGCTGCTGCCGCTGCTGTTCGGCGGATGTGGCAACCAGGAGTCGCTGGGGATCAGCGCATTGTCCGTGGTCAGCGCCGGCGTGGTGAATGACCCCGCGAACAAGTCGCTGCGCTTCGATTTGCTGAAGTTCGGTTTGGAGCGCTTCTGCTCGGAAATGCAGCGCCGCGGCGCGCCGCTGAAGCTGAGCGACAGCGAGCCAGTGGTCGGCCGCTTCTTCGCTGACAGCTGCCAGTCACGTGTGCTCGATGAGGAGCAACGCCAGAGCGTGATCGTGAGCTACTCCGGCAATGGCTACGGCTGGACCAACCTCACCGGCCGGCTCGGCTTCACCAGCAGTGGCTCGGTGGAATACGCCGTCGACTTTCAGCAGCAGGCGGACGCCATGTACATCTACTTCCGCCCGCGCAGCGTCGCGGGGATCGCGTTTCGCACGCTGATGATCGAGTCGGCGCTGGCCCAGATCGGCATGGGCGTGGCGGGGGTAGACGCCAATGCCATCGGCCAGGACATCGTGCGCAAGCAGATCGAGCGCGGGTTCACCGTGATCCGCCACTCCGCTCGAGGCGATGTGGAGTTTAGCCCCGGTCTGGTGCCGGTCGGGCAGAGCCCGTTTCGCCCCTTTCAGGTCGTCAACTCCGACAAACGCACCCTGGACGACGATCGTACGGAGGTGCACGGCGGGCAGCAGGACTTCGTGGGCGGACTCTACGTTCCCGAGCGCGGTCAGAAGCTTTCGCTGGAGTTGAGCCTCGACGGCACGGCGGCGATCGACGTGCTGCTCGTGAGCGAGAGCGATGCTCGGGCGCTGCTGCAGGGGTACGTCAACCAGGCTGGTCCCGCGCGGCTGCGAGCCGCGCCGGTGGCGGACGCGGAGCTCCGGGCGGGCCAGCCGCTGCACCTGGAGCTGAGCGTGCAGCCCGGCAACTACTATCTGTTGCTCGATCACAGCGCAGCGGTGGGTCGTTCCCAGCCTCCTCCCGGCGACCAGGCGGCCAAAATCGACTATCTGGTGCAGCTCGGGGACTGAATGTAATAAGGCTGCCTTCATCTTGGCGTCGTCGTCGCTCCCTCGTTCCGAAGCCCTGCGCTATCTGTACTGGGCCTTCTGGTTTTTCGTCGTGCCGGCGCTCGCCGCCTACGGCCTCATCCACTGGCTGAGCGCGCACGAAATCGCCGGTCCCCTCGATGACGCGGCTCGCGATCAGAGCGTGCCTGCCGGCATCGTGGTGTTTACGCTGGTGGAAGGCGTGCTCTGGTACTATCGGCATCGGCTGCCGTTCTCCGCTCCCTTCTCGCCCGGCGGCAGGAGCGACGTACCTGCCGAGCTACGCAAGGACTTCGAGGCGGCGGTGCAGCTGCTGGAGGAGACGGATCGGCTGCTCGATCGTCACGAGGCGGACGTGGCCGCTCGCCTGGGCAGCGCGGCGCTGCGTTCACTGCAAGACGCTCTGAGTGAGCTCAGCTTGGCCCTCAAGGCGGAGCCCTTCGAGCGCGCGCGCTTCAGCGAGGCGTATGCCACGGCCAGCCAGCGGGCGGCGGAGCAGCTCGCGCCCTGGCGCAAGGGCGAGCTGCGCGAGTATGCCGAGTCGATCGGGGTCGCGATTCTGGTCGCGCTGCTGCTGCGCGCCGTCGTGATCGAGGCCTTCAAGATCCCCAGCGGGTCGATGAAGCCGACCTTGCAGATCGGCGACCACATCTTCGTCAGCAAGTTCAGCTATGGGCCCAAGCTGCCCTTTCTGAACTGGCGATTCTTCGAGAATTTGCCGCCGAAGCGGGGCGACGTGATGGTCTTCGAGTACCCCGATGCCAACCCCGCCAACGAGCGCCAGGACTTTATCAAGCGCGTGATCGCCGTGCCCGGCGATGTGCTCGAGGTGGACTCGGGGCATCCGATCCTCAACGGCTGGAGGGTGCCGAGCTGTCGCGTCGGCATGTACACGGAAGACGACGGCGCTTCCTTCGGTGGGCACACGGGCGCCTTGTACGTCGAGTTCCTCGGCGAGCAGTCGTACCTCACGTGGTACGAGGAGCATCGCCTACCCCAGCGCCAGGGCCCGTACGAGGTCAAGCCCGGTGAGGTCTGGGTGATGGGAGACAATCGGCACAACAGCCTCGACTCGCGGGCGTGGATCCGCGCGGATGGCGGGATGGGCGCGGGCGTGCCATATGCGAACATCAAGGGCCGCGCGCTGATCATCTGGTTCCCCGCGAGCCGCATGGGGACCGGCGTGATGGGTCATCCACGGCTCCCCGATGGTGCCCCGCCCGAGCTGGTGAATGGGATCGAACGCTGCCTGCGCGAGCGGCCTGCCGAGACGCTGCCCCCGCCCGCGGGCCACTCTGCCGGTATCTCGCGAGGCACTCTGGGCGGCTAGTACCTCGTGCCCCAAGTTCGTGCCGGCGGCACTCTGCGCTCGGTACTTCCTCTACATTTGGAGAACCCGGCGCGGACTTCGGGTTCTCCTACTAGCGCCCGGGCGGCCCGGATTTGGCTTCCGCTGCGCGCGCCTGGCGTGAGCGCAGCTGGATGCCGAGCTCGCGCCGTAGGTGAGCCGCATCGGTCGCTGCCTTCCATGCCCAAACCAGGCTCAGCAGCCAGCCGAGAAACACCAAAAAACCACCCAGCTGAAACCAGGGTGCCCCCACCCTCAGTCGCACCGCGAGCACGAGCCAGCCGACGCTGCCGATGACCTTGGCGACGGACGCCCAGGCCACCCAATCGTAAGCGCGCAGCGCGCGATGCCGCCAATCTGCGAATTTTTCGGCGGGAACGCCGGCATTGTCCTCTGCCCGGGCGGTCCTGACCTCAATCCTGCGCATCATCACCAGCGTGAGGATCAGCGCGGCGAGGAGGTCATCTACCCGGAGGAATTCGGTCACGGCGTCTCGGGACTCCCTATCCAGTCCAGGCCCGAGTAGCAAGCCTGACGCGCCGCATTGAGCGAGCACAGGAGCTCCCTGGGGCGCATGGCCTGTCGGCCGGTGACGTGGCAGCACACTTTGCCCCAGAGGGCTTTCTGGCTAGATCAGTGAGTCACCGCGGGCGGTTGCAGCCGTGAACCCGCCCCTTTCTCGCCCCCTCCGAGCCAGCATGAGCAGCCCCGACGCAAACCTGAATGCGCTCGCCGCAGACTTCGATCCCTCGAACCTGCGAGGCACGATGCTCGGCCGCTATGAGCTGCTCGTACTGATCGGTAAGGGGGGTATGGCGAGCGTCTGGGTCGCGCGTGACACCACCGGTAAGCACGACAGGCCCGTCGCGATCAAAGTGATCCGCGAGGAGCTCGCACGCGAGCCCAAGGCGCGCACCATGTTCCTGGTCGAAGGGGC
Source organism: Polyangiaceae bacterium (assembly GCA_025936205.1). Next base: position 4,162 of record JAICTU010000068.1, read on the forward strand.
CGTGGTAGCAGGCATCCGACATCCGCACGTGGTGCGCGTGTTCGAGGTGAGCCAGAGCCAGGGCATCCTCTACATGGTGATGGAATGGGTGGAAGGTGCTGCGCTGCACGCCCTGATCTCGGAAGCCAACAAGCGGCGCGCAATCCCCGCGGAACATGCCGTGCGCCTGATCGCGGACACCGCGGGTGGCTTGCACGCTGCCCACGAGATGAAGGATCAGAAGGGAGTTCCGCGCAACCTGGTCCACTGCGACATGTCCCCCCAAAACATCCTGGTGGGCCTCGATGGCACGGTGAAACTCGTGGATTTCGGCGTCGCCAGCACCGTCGGGCGGCTGGGAGCAGACGGCGTTCCGTTCGTGCGCGGCAAGGTGGGCTACATGTCCCCCGAGCAGACCCGGGCCGAGGTGCTCGATCGGCGCAGCGACATCTTCTCGCTCGGCATCGTCCTGTTCGAGCTCACGACCGGTTTCCGGCTGTTTCGTGGCAAGGACAGCCGGCACACGATCGAGCTCGTGCGCCAGGCCCGCATTCCTCGCCCCACCCAGATCATGAACGGCTATCCCAAGGAGCTGGAAGCCGTTGTGCTCAAGGCGCTGCAGCGCGACCTGGCGCTGCGCTTTCAATCCGCCGAGGAATTCAAGAACGCCCTGGAGCAGTATCTGCGCGCGGAGCGCATCGTGGTCCCGCCAGCGGGCGTCGGCGGCCTGGTCAAGCGCGTGCTCGGCGGGCGCATCGAGCACCACCGCACCCTGATCCGCGAGGCCGTGACCGCTCTCGATGCCGGCCCCGACGCGCGGGAGCGCTGGCTTGCCCAGCCGCAAGCGCCGGCCCCCAAAGATGCCGGCCCGGTGACGAGCACGACCTCCGCTTCGCCCGTTCCTCAGCCCAGCCTGCCGCCGCCCCCCCCACCGCCCAAGCGTCCGTTCATGTCTCGGAGCCAGCTGAGCTGGACGCTTTGGTTGATGTTCATGGCGGCTGGAACAGTATTCGCCTGGTGGCTGCACTGAGCGCCGAGGGCGCTCGAGGAGCCGTCACCCCCTGCGGGTGCTTTTTTGGCGCCGCAAGGGCGCGCTGCCCCCCGCCGAAACACTGGCCAAGCTCGGTACGGGGGTTTAGATCGCTCGGAGATGGCCACTCAGGGTCCAGCGGCACCACCCCCGGCAGGCAGCGTCCCAGCCCGGCTCGGTGCCGTCGCGCGCACCAAGCCGCGCGGTCTGGCGGGGCTGCGCATCGTGAGCTTCGAGAGCCGGCGCGCACAGGACCTGGGCTTGTTGATCCGGCAGAGCGGCGGCGAGATTTGCTACGCGCCCGCGACGCGCGAGGTGCCGCTCGCCGATGAGCAGGCGATCCTCGACTTCGGGTCGCAGCTGTTCCAGGGCAACTGTGACAGTCTGGTGCTCTTCACGGGCATCGGCACCACCATCCTGATCGATGCGCTGTGCACGCGCTGGCCCCGCCCATCCGTGCTCGCGCAACTCCAGCATACTTCCCTGCTCTGCCGCGGGCCGAAGCCGGCGAACGCCCTGCGCGCCGCGGGGCTCAGCCCACGGCTGGTCGCGCCGGAGCCCCATGGCGAGCGCGAGCTGCTCGCCTGCCTCGACCAGGAGTTCGCAGTCGGTGGTCGGCGCGTGTTCGTGCAGGACTACGGCTCGCTCGATTCTGCAGGGGCAACTCGTGCCCCGAGCTTCGAAGAATTTCTGGATGGCTTGCGCGCGCGCGGCGCCAGTGTGGCCCGGGTGCGCGTGTATCGCTGGGCGCTGCCGGCAGACCCTCGGGAGCTGCAGCACGGGCTCAGCGAGATCGTGAACGGCAACGCCGACGTGGCCATCTTCACCAGCACGCATCAAGTCGACAACACCTTCGAGTACGCCGCGCGCGTCGCGCTGCTGCAGCCATTGCGCGAGGCGCTGTCGGGCTCGGTGCTGGTCGCCTCGCTCGGGCCCGTCACGAGCGAAGCGCTGGAGCGCCACGGCGTGCACGCCGACCTCAGCCCGGAGCAGCCCAAGCTGGGCGCCTTGGTCGACTGCCTGTCGAGGGCAGCCTCGGCGCTGCAGTTCGAAAAGCAGAACCAGCTCGACCAACGAAGGCAACGTACTCCAGGGAGGGAGGGGCTCTGAAGGGTTCACGCGCTTCCAACGCTGCTACTCCGGATACGGTAGCCGACGGCCCGAGCTCCAAGGCCAGCCTGCCCCGGGACGAAGTGCTGCGCGCGCTGGCGGAGGTGTCGCCGATCCCACTGCTCATCTCGCGCCAGAGCGACGGCGAGATTCTGTACTGCAACGAGAAGACCGGCACACTCGTCGGGCTCCCCGCGCGCGAGCTGGTGGGTCGCCGCACGCTCGACTTTTATGGTGCGGCCGCGGAACGCGCCTCGATCTTCGCGGAGCTACGCGAGAGCGGGCGCGTTCGAGACCGGGAGCTGCTGCTGAAGACGGCCTCGGGCGAGGCGGTGTGGGTGGTCTGCAACATCGAGCCCTGGCATCTCGGCGGTGAGCAGCTGGCGCTGGTCGCGTTGACGGACGTGACTCGTCGCAAAGAGGTCGAGCGCCGGCTTCAGGAGAGTGAAGCGCGCTTTCGCGGCTTCGTCGAGAACGCGAGCGAGCTGGTGTTCGCGCTCGATCGGCAGGCACTGTTCACGTACGTATCTCCCAACGCCACGCGCCTCCTCGGCCGTGAGCCGCAGCTGTTGATTGGCCAGAGTTTCGATGCCCTGGTGCATGCGGACGACTTGCCGCAGCTCTGGCGTTGCGCCGAGCTGACGCAACAAAGCGGCGTGGTGCAGCCCAGCTGCGAATTCCGTTTGCAACACCAGGACGGCAGCACGCGCTGGTTCTGCTCTACACTCGCCCCCTCCAGAAACGAGCAGGGCCAGCTGGTGGGCTTGACCGGCACGGCGCACGACATCACCCAGGAGAAGCAAGCGATCCTGGAGCTGCAGGCCGCAAACCAGCACCTGCGCGACGCCCAGATGCAGCTGCTCGAGCGTGAGAAAATGGCGAGCCTCGGCATGTTGCTCGCGGGCATCGCCCACGAGGTGCGCACACCGCTGGGCGCGGTGGGCAGCACGCAGCAGACGCTGGCGCAGGCGCTCGACAAGCTCACACTCGAGCTGCGCGAAGCACACCCCGAGGTGATCTCCGACGCCAGCGTTTCGCGGCTGCTGAAGGTGCTGGGGGACTCCGCGCGCGTGGTGGGCGCGGGCTCGACGCGCGTGAGCGAGATCGTACAGCGGCTGCGGCGCTTTGCCTGCAGCGAAGAGTCGAAGCTGTGTGCGGTGGACGTGAATGCGATCGCCGAAGAAACGCTGGCGCTGGTGCAGCACGAGATGCGGCATGAGGTGGCGATCTGCAAGAAGTTCGGCTCCGGCGTCAGCCTGATGGGCAATCCCGGGCGCTTGAATCAGATGCTGGTGAACCTGCTGGTGAATGCCGCGCATGCAGTTCGCGCGCGCGGGCGAGGCACCATCACTCTGGAGACGCGCGCCCTCGGCGATGAGGTCGAGATCGAGGTCAAAGACGATGGCATCGGGGTCGCGCCCGAACACCTGAATCAGATCTTCAACTGTGGCTTCACCACCAAGCGCCACGAAGAAGGCTCGGGGCTCGGCCTCGCCATCTGCAAGGCGATCGTCAACGAGCACCAAGGCAGCATCCAGGTGCGCAGCCAGGTCGGCCAAGGCACCACCTTCACGATCCGCCTACCGCGTTGCCAGCCCGAGCGTCGGGCGACGAAGCCCTGCCCCTTCGGCTGACGCTGGATCCTCGTGCTGCGTCGCAGATGTAACAATTGTCTCGCGGTTTCGGGCAGCATCGAGCCCATCTCCGCCCGGCGCGGGACGCAGCACGTCGGCGCCGCAAAAAGTCAGCTCGAGACGCGACACTAGTATTCTCGCAAGCGGTCGATGGCGCGGCGTTCCGCTTTGGTAGGCCTGCCCGCTCCACGCGCACGCGGCGCGACGGCCTCTTCCCGAGGTGGCGGTGGCGGTGAATGGTCTTCGTACAGCTTCTGCGCTTCGGGTGCCGAGAGCCGCTTTTCGGCCAGGGCCGCCACGATCCAGACCACCGAGCCGCGCGGGGCTTGCGCGCGAATTTCGTCGCCGGCGCGCACCGGGTGACTGGGCCGCACCGCTATGCCGTTGACCTTCACGTGACCGCCCGTGCAGGCCTGCTGTGCGAGCGAACGCGTCTTGTACAGGCGCGAAGCGGACAGCCAACGATCGATCCTCACCGACTCCATGGGTAGCGGAGATTGTTGCATCACCCAGGCAACCGCGCTAGGGCGATGGGCCGCATGAACGCCGGCAGTCCCAGCAGCCAACCGCGGTCCGGGCAATCCTCAGGCTCCAGCGCCGATCTGGCGGTGCCAACGGTCCACGTCTCCGGCGACCTCAAGGCCTCGCTCAGCAAGGGGCACCCCTGGATCTATCGCGACCACCTTCCGGGCGGCATCGATCTTCCGCCGGGGAGCTGGCTGCGCGTGCATTGCGACGGCTGGACCGGCGTCGGCATCTTCGACCCGGCCTCTCCTTTGTCGGTGCGCATCTACAGCCGCGGCCACGTGCCCAATGCGGCGTGGTTCGAGCAGAGCGTCGAGCGTGCCCGACGGCGGCGTACGCCGCTGCTCGCAGATGGGACCACCACGGCGTACCGCCTGATCAACGGCGAAGGCGACGGACTGCCGGGGATCGTCGTCGACGTCTATGGCCCCTTCGCCGTCGTGCACCTGGACTCCAACGCCTTGGCTCGCCTGGTCCCGTGGGTGGTGAGCGCGGTGCAGCGAGCGGTAGAGGTCAAAGGGATCGTCCAAAAAGGTCCGGACGGGCTGCAGGTGCTGGCAGGCCGCCCACCGCCGGATCGCCTGATCGTCTCGGAGCATGGGCTGCGCTTCTTCGCTGACCTGGGCAGCGGGCAAAAGACGGGGTTGTTCCTGGATCACCGCGAGAACCGCCGCAGCCTGGGCCAGTGGTGTCAGGGTGCGAGCGTGCTCAACCTGTTCTCGTACACGGGAGCGTTCTCGCTGCATGCCGCACGCGGCGGCGCGCGCCGCATCGTGAGCGTGGATCGCGCCTCCGAGGCGATGGCGCGCGCTCGTGACAACGTGGCGCTGAACGGCTTCGATCTCGACGCTTTCGAATTCGTCGCGGACGACGCCATCAAATACCTGGAGACGGCCGCGCGTGCGCAGCAGAGCTTCGATGTCGTGATCACCGACCCGCCCAGCTTCGCGCGTAACCGCATGCAGCGGCGGCGAGCCCTGCGCGCCTACGAGCGCCTGCACACGCTCGCGCTCGGCGTGCTCGCCCCCGGTGGCCTGTACGCGGCAGCGAGCTGTACCTCCCAGCTCGACGTCGACACCTTCCGCGACAGCGTCGCGCAAGCGGCGGTGCGAGCCCGGCGCTCCCTCCAGCTGGTAATGGATGCAGGTCAAGCGATCGATCACCCCGTCATGCTGGGGCACCCCGAGGGTCGCTATCTGAAGTTCCTGGCGTTGCGCAGCGTCGACGATTGACGAGCCCTCGAGGCTTTTAGACGCGAGCAACGCCGCGCGTCGACTCACATGCATCGCCTCCATCGCACCCGCATCGGGCGCGGCGCTGCGGCCATGAAATTCGCGCCGCGATGGAGCGTGGAATCGATCTGGCTCTGTAGCGGAGGCGAGCCTGCTGCAACTGCGATGCGACACGGAGCGCTCGCGGCGCAGCGGACGGCGCGTGCGCTCCGATCCGGGAAACGCTTCCAGCGTACGTCATCGAAACGCGGCCCATGCGCTCTTCGAACAAGCTTGTATTGGGCCTGGAAAGATCGTGGCTTCTGTGCTGATGCGACACGTTTTACGTGACCAATGCATGTGCCAGGGCTATAACTTCGTTATCAGAATCCGCGACGGGATTGCTGTGTTGCAGCCGTCGGCGCGCCACTCGCAGCTCGTTGAACCTGTTCACGAGCTGCTTGGCCAACGCTAGATTTTCACAAGCGCTGTCCGTGTTGCATCCAGTGAACACCACTCCGCAACTGCAAGGCCAGGCCCGATTCCCACGTGGCGGGCTGTTACTGGCCGTAGGCTTGTTCAGCGCGGCGGCGTTCGGCGCGCTGGCTTGCACGCTGGGCGAAGACTTCGAGCCGCGCAGCGTCGATAACCAGCCGGATGACGTCACGGAGGTCACGGGCGCCGTGATGGCCACGGGCGGCGCTGCCGGCTGTACCGATCCGCGCGGCTGCTGCGCCACGAGCCAGGAGTGCGGCGCGGGCCAGGTCTGTCTCGGCGGCATCTGCCAGGTGCTCGATGACTGCAGCAGCCTGGACGACGTCAGCGTCTGCCAGATCGAGCTCTGCCCCGGCCCCAGTTGCCCCAGCAACGTCGCGCAGGACTCCTGCACTGACGGCGTGCGCAATCAAGACGAGACGGGAATCGATTGTGGCGGCTCGTGCCCCGCTGCGTGCGGCTCCTCACCTTCGTTTGCTTCTTGCAGCGACGGCGTGCGCAATCAAGACGAGACGGATCTCGATTGCGGCGGCAGTTGCGGCGCGAATTGCGCGGCGGGCAAGGGCTGCGCCCAGGACGGCGACTGCAATTCCGACCTGCTGTGCTCCCCCGGCTCGCACATCTGCACCGAGATCTCCTGCGCCGACGGACGGCAAGACGGTGCCGAGATCCTGATCGACTGCGGCGGCGGCAGCTGTCCGGGTTGCCCGGTGGGAACCGCCTGCGTCAACGCATCGGACTGCAACAGCGGCATCTGCGCGCTCGGCACCTGCCGCGCTTCACCGCTGTGCGAGGATGGAACCCGCGACGGCGAGGAGACAGACGTCGACTGCGGTGGCAGCGACACGACCTGCGATCGCTGCGCGGACGGCAAGGCTTGTCGCGGCAATACCGACTGTGCGCGCGGCAACTGTGCGCAAGCTCTGGGAGCGGCCGGCGGCGCCGGCGGGACCTGCATCTCCTGCCAGGACGGGCTGCGCAACGGCAGCGAGACGGCCGTGGACTGCGGCGGGCCCGACCTCACCTGCCGCCGCTGCGCCAGCAACGCGACTTGCGGGCAGAACCGGGATTGTCAGAGCGGCATCTGCAGCGGCGGCGTGTGCGTGAACTTCTCCTGCGACGACAACCGACTCGACGGCAACGAGACGGGTGTCGACTGCGGAGGCAACGGCGTAGGCTGCGCGCGCTGCGCCGACGGCGTCGCTTGCCGCCAGGGGTCCGACTGCGCCAGCGGCTCGTGCGCGGCGGGCGAGTGCGTCTCCTGCCAGGACAGCGTGCGCAACGGTACGGAGACGGACGTCGACTGCGGCGGCACCTGCGGCAGCTGCGCTCCGGGGCGCGCCTGCGGCAGAGATGGGGACTGTGCGAGCGGCGCTTGCGTCGACGGTCGCTGCTGCGGCGGCAGCCAGGGCGATTGCACCCGCTGCGCCGAGCGCCTCTCCCCGACCATCGACTGCGACTCGCCCCAGAGCGGGCAAGACTCGACGGGCGTGCTCAACTGCCGCAACTTCCTGCAGTGCCTCGCCAGCAACCCCGCGATCTGCAGCACGCGCAACGCTCCGGGCTGCAGCGGCGACAACCAGGCGAGCGACGCCTGCCCACACAATGACTACGGCGGGAATGCCGGCACGGGCCTGACCCGCGCCAACCAGGTGTTACTGAACGCCGGCTGCCAGCTTTGAGCAGGGCTCAGGGCTCAGGCAAACGCTTTGAGAATCTCTTCCTGAATCCCGCGCAGCTCCAGGTAGGCCTGGTTGATCTGACTGACTTGCTCGCTCAGCTTCGCCACGAGCTGCCTTTTCTCCAGGCCGTTGCGGATGATGAGCCGTAGATCGTCGTTGTCCCAGGGCTTCTCCACGTATTGATAGAGAGCAACCTGATTGATCGCCTTGATCGCGTTCTCCTTGTCGGCGTAGCCGGTCAGCAGCACCCGCGGGACATCGGGCCGTAGCTCCCGGGCGCGCGTCAAGAAGCTGATCCCGTCCATTTCCGGCATGAGGAAGTCGGAGATGATGATGCCGACGTCTTCCGCCTCGAGGTGCGCGAGCGCCCGGCGCGCCGAGCCGAAGGTCACGACCTCATAGTCGGTCTCCAGCGTCAGGTACGTCGAGAGGCTGGTGAGGACCATCTCCTCGTCGTCGACGATCAGCACGGACTCTCGCTGCATGGCTCTCGGGCTCCTCTCGGGCTCCAGCTCGAGTTCAATCCAAGCGCGCGCCGGCGGCCTCGTCAACCGCGCCCGGCTGGTTCCATGAGACACCCGCCCGGGCTTCGGACGGCGCATCCGGCGCGTGGCACGGCACAGGCCAGACGGCCGCTGAAGCTCCGACCTCGAGCTCCAGGAGCAGCGCGCGATGGGCTGGACCTCGGCGACGCGCCGGGTCAGAAATTCGTCGCGAGATTTTGGCTCGAGCTCGCCCGCTGGCGGGCGAGGGAATGGGACGCGGGCAGCGAGAGCAGATGACGGAGTTCGTCGGTACGGCACGCTATCAGCCGGTACGCCGCTTGGGTGCGGGCGGTATGGGCATCGTCTACGAAGTGTTCGATCGGGAACGCGGCGAACCCGTCGCGCTGAAGACGCTGAGCCGAATCGACCCGAGCGGCATCTACGATCTGAAGAAGGAGTTCCGCTCGCTCGCCGACGTGCGCCACCCGAACGTGGTGACGCTGTACGAGATGGTGAACGACGACGATCGCTGGTTCTTCACCATGGAGCTCGTGCACGGCTCTCCGTTCACCGAGCACGTCGCGCGCGATGCGCTGCGCGCCAGGCCAGAGGTGTCGAGCAACGGGCTGACCATCACCGAGACGCGCATCGACCCGCGCCAGGGGCGCCCTTTCGACGAGGTCCGACTGCGCGCGGCCCTGGCCCAGTTGGTGCTCGGCGTGAGCGCGATCCATGCCGCCGGCAGGCTGCACCGAGACTTGAAGCCGAGCAACGTGCTGGTCACCGGCGAAGGTCGGGTGGTGGTGCTCGACTTCGGCCTGGTTCAGGACGACGGCCGCAGCGAGCCCGCGGACACCAGCCTGGACGATCACTGGCTGGTGGGGACTCCTGCGTACATGGCGCCCGAGCAGGCTGCCGGGCAGCGCGCCACCAAGGCCACGGACTGGTACGCGGTGGGCGCGATGCTGTACCGAGCGCTCACCGGGCAGCTGCCGTTCGACGGCAGCGTGAACGAGGTGCTCCTGCGCAAGCAAGCGGAAGAGCCGCGCGCACCGTCTTCCCTGGTCGACGGCCTGCCGCAAGATCTGGAGCAGCTGGCATTGCAGCTCCTCCAGCGCAGCGCCGATGCGCGAGCCGACGAGGCTGCCGTGCGCCGGCACCTGGCCCTGGATTCGGCGCCTGCACGCATCAGCCTGCCGCCACACGAGCGCCTGGTGGGGCGTGAGGTCGAGCTCGGCTGGCTGCAGCACGCGCTCGACCAGTCGCGGCGCGGCGTGCCGCAGGTGCTGTTTCTGGAAGGCCCCAGCGGCTTCGGCAAGACCGCGCTCGCGCAGCACTTTTCGCGCGAGCTGCGGCGCGACCCGAGCGCGGTGGTGCTCTCGGGGCGCTGCTATCCGCGCGAAGCGCTGCCCTACCGCGCCTTCGATGCCGTGATCGATGCGCTCAGCCGCTACCTGAGCCGCTTGCCGGAAGCCCGCGCGCACGAGCTGCTGCCGCGCAACTGTCGTGCGCTGACCAGCCTGTTCCCCGTGCTGGAGCGGGTGTCCGCGATTCAGAACCAGCGCAGCCTGGCGCTGCCCCCGGCGACGCTGGCCGAGCAGCGCGAGCGCGCCTTCGGAGCGCTGAAGGAGCTGCTGGCGCGCATCTCCGATCAGGGCCCGCTGTTGCTCGTGATCGAGAATCTGGAATGGGGTGATGAAGACAGCGCCGAGCTGCTGGCACGCATCTGCAGCGATCCGGACCCGCCCGCGCTTCTCTTGATCGGCACGCATCACCCGCGCGCCGAGAGCGAAGGCGCGTTCTTCGCGCGGCTGGGCGCCCGTAATCCCGCGCTCGGAGCGGCGGTGCGTGAGCATCACAGCATCGGACCGCTGGCGCCCGAGCACGCCTTTCAGCTGTGCAAGGAGAAGCTGCACTGCCCGGACCGAGTCGCCTGGCGCCTGGCGGAAGAGACCGCCGGCGATCCGCTGCTCATCTCGCTCTTGTGCGAGCACCTGCGAGAGCACCCCGACGGCATCCCTTCCGGCTCTCGCACGCCGCTGGAGGCGCTGGTAGCATTCGAGCTCGGGCGGCTGGATGCCGACACGCTCGCCTGCCTCGATCTGATCACCGTCGCGGGAGCGCCCGTGTTGCCCGACGACCTGGGAGAGGCGCTGGGCCTCGCGCAGGAGCCGGTGCGCATCTGTCTCGCACAGCTGACGGACGAAGGCCTGCTGCAGCTGGTCTATCATCAGGGCCGGGAGTCGGTGAGCGTGCGCCACGAGCGCATCGCCAGCGCCCTGATCGCGCGCATGACGCCCGAGGAACTGGCGGGGTATCACGCCAGCTGGGCCGACGCGCTGCTGGCCCGGGGCCACGCGGAGCCGGAGACGCTGGCGGATCACTACCAGAAGGCCGGTGACGAGTCGCTCGCTCGCCGCTACGCCATTCAGGCGGCGCGCCGCGCCGAACGCGCGCTGGCGTTCGATCGCGCCGTGCATCTGTACGAGCGGGCGCTGGCGCTCGCGCCCAAGGGTCCCGAGCAAGCGGAGATCCTGGAATGGCTCGCCGAGACGCGACTGCACCTGGGCCAGCCCGGTAACGCCGCCGCGGCCTTGCTGGAAGCGGCTCGGCTGAGCCCGCCGGAGCGAGCCGCCGAGCTGCGCAAGCGTTCGGCGGCGCTGCGCCTGACCGATGAGCAGCTGGACGCGCTGTTCAGCGGCGGAGGCAACGGCGAGGGGCTGTTCGACGGCATCACGCGCGAGGCGGTGCAGGCATTCCTGGCCAAGGGACAACTGACCGACGCGGCCAAGGGCAGCTGTGTCTCACGCCGCAACGATCGCCCGGCATCGGTGCTGGTCGTGCTGGCAGGCGGCTTGCGCGTGGAACAAGCGGCCGGCAACGTCGAGCTCGGGCCAGGTGAAATCCTGGGCACGCTCTCCTTTCTGCACAACACACCGCGCCTGGCAGACGTGTATGCGACCGCCGACGGCACGCGCGTGCTGCGCATCACGCGCGCATCGCTGGAGGAGCTCAATCAGACGCAGCCGCAGCTTGCACTGCAGTTGACGCTGAACCTCGCGCGCATTCTCTGCGGCAAGCTGGTCAACGTGCATGCGCGAGCTTTTCGCCTGCCCGGCTAGAAGGAGAAACTATCGATATGGACCTCCGCCGTCACGGCGGAGGCGACATCGATTGCCCCGATCTCCAGACCGATCTCGCGCACGTCTCCTGGCGTGTAGAGCGCTGCATCGGGGGCGGTCGGATAAGACGGAGCGCCGAAGCCCGCGAACGTGAGCGGAGTCCAGCTGTCGGCGACCAAGGTCTTTTGACCCGAGTCCGCGTAGTAGTAGGTGGCGCCCGTCTTGATGTACATCTTCGCGTAGGTCGTCACTGGAGCCCCCGCCTCCACACGCACCTGCGCCTGCAGGGTCTTGCCGGCGAGATCGATGCCTGGTTCCGTTGCCGAACCAAAGTTGCTGGCAAAGTTGGCGGACTGAGCGCCGGCGGTGAAGCGCAGCGTGAGCTTCGCCGAGCCCGGCTCCGGATTGCCGAGCCCCGGGTCCTGCTCCAGGCTGAAGAAGTCGTTCGACTCGGGCTGCTCGGGGGCATTGCCGGCATCGGGGGTATCGCCCGCAGGCGCGTCCAGCTGCATGCAGTTCGTGTTCATGGCAGGCCCGGTGCAGTAGTAGTTGATGAAGAAGCCCTGCAGGGAGCTCTCGAAGGCGTAGACCTTCATCGCCATGCCGTCGTTGGCGGCGCCACCAGCGCCGCCAGCTGCTCCCGCGCTTCCGCCGCTGTTGGTCGCGCTGCTACCCGCGTTGCCACTCTGTCCCGCAGAGCCGCTAGAGCCGCCAGATCCCGCGGAGCTTGCGGCCGCAACCGTGGTGCTGCCGCCGATCGGTGGATTGTATTGCTCTTCGGAGCAAGCGATGCCCAGGGCCGCGAAGGCAGCGCAGAACGCGGCGCTCACAGCAACGGGCGGTGCCTTTTGCTGCGACACGTTGCGCCGCACTCCACATAACCAATCTGCGCACGATGCATTCATTTCTTGCTCCAAGTGTGGCTGGCTCGCGCACGCGTATCACCGGCATCCACGCTGGATCAAGGCGTTCACCCACGGCGCTTCGCACGCACGCGCGTGCTAGCATGCAGGGCATGGGCTCGCCGTGATGCTGAATGAGTGACGGCTCGACGAGTCACCACAAACGGCGCGACTCAACGAGGAGCAGCGCACCCGCGTTCCATCGGGGACGGTGACTCGTTCTACGCGCGCTCGTTCTGGCCCGAGCTGCGCAGCACCCGCTCGATCTCGATCTGTTCTGCGCGTCGGCAGCGCGGCACTGCGCGGCACTGCGCGGACGCGCTGCTCGCGCTGGGACGCGTACGCGATCCGAGCATCGCGCAGATTGCTCGGCGCTTCCCTGTCGGAGATTCTGCGGGGACGCCACCGAGCCCACTGCGACCTCAGAAATCGACGGCAGCTACTCGCCCTGCAACGGGGTGTGCCCGGGACAGGTCGCGCACTTCACTCTGCTCTGCCCGAACCCGTGCAGCTGCGCGCAGGGGGGCCGGCGATGTCGTGCCCGCGCTTGGGGTTCGGTGTGTCCCCGAGGACACTGCCGCCATGCGGTGTTCTTTCGCCTGGCACCACGAACACCACGATCCGAACGCGCTCGCCCTCCTGGCGGATATCTGGCGCGAGTTCCCTCCCTGCAGCGCCTGGCGCGTGGTTAGCTCCCCGCCCCTTTCCACGGCTCGAGCCTTCTGGCTCTCGCTCCCTCGTGCCGGCGCCTGCGCCGGGCTGGGCTCGTTCCATGAGCGCAGAGAGAAGCGGACGTCGTTCCTCTCGCACGAGCCCTCGCCCGGAGCCGCTCCGACTTCATGCCTCCCTACTTCTGCGCGACCCTCATGCAACCAGACTCAGGGCAACCAGACTCGGCGTAACCAAACTCGGCGCGTGCGCCGCGACACGCAGGAGAGCTGCTCGACCCCGTCGGGTCGCACATCAGATCGCGTCTTCCCCTGTCTCACCGGTACGAATGCGCACTGCCTTGTCGACGGCGCTCACGAAAATCTTGCCGTCGCCGATGCGGCCGGTCTTGGCGCTCTTCTCGATCGCGTCGAGCACCTGCTGGGTCTGCTCGTCCGTGACCACGATCTCGACCTTCACCTTCGGCACGAAGTCGACCACGTACGCGGATCCACGGTACACTTCCTTTTTTCCACCCGTCCGGCCGAACCCCTTCACTTCCGTGACGGTCATGCCCTGGATGCCAACTTCCGAAAGCGCGTCTTTCACCTCGTCGAGCTTGAAAGGCTTAATGATGGCTTCAACTTTCTTCATACGGTTGCCTCGATGTAGGGGGTCCAGGACGGGATAGTCCGAGTGGGGAGCACGATACAACTCTCCATGTTTCCGGAAGAAACGTACTCCTGGAAAACTCACGCGGATAGAGCCGCGTTTTTGTCAGATGGCTAATCTGCTTCTCCGCGGCTCCCAGGATTGCCACGCTCTCCAGCTCGGGAGCTATCCCACGCCGCTCCGAAAAGTCGAGATCTCGGGCCCGGCCGGAGGTGACCTCTGGATCAAGGACGACGGTCAGAGCGCGCAACCCTACGGCGGCAACAAGGTTCGCAAGCTGGAGCGCTTGCTCGCTCTGGCGCAACGCAGCGGCGCTCGACGACTGCTCACGATCGGCGCGGCAGGCAGCCACCACGTGCTCGCCACCTGCGTCTTCGGACGCCGCCTCGGTCTGCCGACGCGCGCAGTGCTCACGCCGCAGCCCTGGACGGCGCACGCCCAGGACACCCTGCGCGCCGCCTTGAACTCCGGCCTTTCAGCCGTTCCAGCTTCCTCGGCCTGGGATGCGATCTCGAGGCTGCGCCGGGAGCGCTCCGCCGGGGACTTCGTCATCGGCCCGGGGGGCTGGGGCAGCGCCGGCACCTGGGCGTATCGCCTGGCGGTGGATGAGCTACGAGAACAGCTCGCGCGAGCCGGCGTGGCGGAGCTCGACGGGATCGTGGTCGCGGCCGGCTCGGGCAGCACCGCGGCGGGTTTGCTCGCCGGGATCCTCGAGACACGCGCTGCGCGGCGCGTGATCGCGGTGCAAGTCACACCCAACCCCATGTTGCGGGCGCTGATCCTGGGACAAGCATCGCTCGCACTCTGGCGGCAGGGCAGGCCCTTGCGTACTCTGCGGGCATTCCAGTGCTTGGAGATCGACGGGGGCTTCGTTGGAGCCGGCTACGGCCACGCCATCGAACGCGGCAATGCCGCGACCGAGCTCGCCCGCTCGTTCGGCCTAGCACTCGAACCTACATATACCGCCAAGGCGTTCGCGGCGGCGCTCGCGCGCGTGGGTGCGAGCTCGGGGTGCGGGGTGTCCTCGCAGTACGCGCGTGACATGGAGCGCCGTAAACTCCGATTGCATCGACGCCAAACCTATCTGTATTGGCATACTCTCTCGTCCGTTCCTCTGACCGCCCTGCTCACGGGGGCTCCCTCTACGCTACCGAACGATTTGGCTCACCTCCTTCGCAGGGACACCCCGAACGCCGAGACTCTGCGGGAACCGCCCGCCTCGGGGGGAATCGGCCCTGATGTTACCTAGGATGTCGCTCGACAAGCCCACCGTCGTGGCGATCGGAACCATCCTCGACGGGAAGTTTCGGGTCAGCAAGGAGATCGGCCGGGGTGGCATGGCCGCGGTCTACGAGGCCGAGAACGTCGACATCGGAAAGCGCGTCGCGGTCAAAGTCCTGTCCGCGGAGCTCGCCAACTCCAAGGTCGTGACCGAGCGCTTCATGCGCGAGGCACGCGCGGCGGCGAAGATCCGCAGTCCGTACATCTGTGACGTGTACGACGTCGGCACCTACAACGGCCGCCCCTTCCTGGTGATGGAGTTGCTGGAGGGTGAGAGCCTGTACGATCGCCTGGCACGCGACCGGCGTCTCGATCCGAAGGAAGTCATCGAGATCGCGACCCAGACCGCGGCCGGCCTGCAGCAGGCGCACGACGAAGGCATCGTGCATCGTGACCTCAAGCCCGAGAACATCTTTCTCACGCGCAGCGGCGGCGGTGAGCGCATCACCAAGATCGTCGATTTCGGCCTCGCCAAGTTCTACGATCCGCACCTCGAGGGCGGCGACGCCGCGCGCTTGACCAAGGAAGGCGCGCTGTTCGGCACGCCCGCGTACATGAGCCCGGAACAGGCGAGCGCGCAGGGGCCGATCGGCTTTCGCTCCGATCTGTGGGCGCTGGGTTGCATCGTGTACGAGATGCTCGTCGGCAGGACGGTCTGGAACGTCGATCAGGGCGTGGCCATGATCCTGGCACAGATCGCCGGTGGGCCATTGCCGACGCCGAGCAAGGTCTGCCCGGATCTGCCGCCCGCCTTCGATCCCTGGTTCACCAAAGCGCTGGATCGGGATGAAGCGCACCGCTTCACCAGCGCGACCGAGATGGCGGAAGCGCTACGCCAGGCGCTCGCCGAAGGCCAGGCCCCGAAGCTCCCCCCACCCCTGCCGACCGCAGTGGAGACGGCCAGCGTCGACGCGCTGGTAGCTTCCGTGCCGTTCTTGCCGCCCCAGGAGCTGAAGCCGCTGATGAGCCCGCGGCCGCCCGTCGGGGTCTCCGCCATGCCTTCGCGCGTGCCGCGCTTTCGGCGCTTCAGCGGGCGCAGCCTGGCCTGGTCTTTTGCCGCGCTCGCGTTGGGCATGGTGGCGGCGACGGCCTGGGTCTATTTCGAGGGGCCGCCCCGCTTCTTGCGGCGCGTCGGCCTCGATGTCGCGCCGCAACCGATCGAGGCCGAACCCTATGCCCTGCTGGTGAGCTCCGCGCAGGAGCAGCTCGCGGACGGCGAGTTCACCGATGCAGTGGCCACCTTCGAGCATGCCTTCGAGAGCGGCGAGAAGAAGGCTGCGCGCTCGCTGCGGAGCCACGTGCGCGTGGCGGATGAAGCGGGCAGCTCCGGCCCCTGCCAGCTGCGCGGCCTCGGCCACCCGCGCTCCTTCGATGCGACCACCAAGGCGTCGCGCCCGACGTTCGCCCGCGTGGGGCAGAACCTGTTCGCCGGTTGGGTCGCCAGCACCGGAGCCAACCAGCACGCAGTGTTTACCACGCGGCTCGACTACGCCCTGCGCCGCATCACCGCCGAGCGGGTCGTGACGCCCGAGGTGACCGACGCGCGCGATCCTCAGCTGTTCGGCAGCGATGCCTCGCTGCTCCTGCTGTACACCGATGCTCGTGGCAAAGAGTCGCTGATCTTCGGGCGCGAGCTGGACGGCGAGGCGCGCGACGGCTCAGCGCCGCACCTGCTCAACGGCACCGACCACGACTACGCCTACGACCCGACCATGGCGCGCGCGCCCGACGGCAGCTACTGGGTGGGCTACACCCAGGCGGAAGACAAGCGGGTACACGACCTGTACGTGCGGCACCTGGACGCGCACATGAATCCGCTCGGCGAGCCCGCGCGCGTCACGGCCTACGCGCCGCCGGAGAAGCTGCGCAGCGTCGCCTCGTTCTCGAACCTGGAGTTCGCGCACGGCATGCTGAACGTGGTCTACCGGCTGCAGCGCGGTCTGGCCTACCAGGTCGTGCAGGTGCGTCTGAGTCCGGAGACGCCCGAGCTGGCCAAAGGTGGTGTCGAACGGACCACGACCGAGGCGGTCAAAGGTGGAGACGCAGAGGGCGACCGCGTGCTCGGCCAGGTTCTGGTCCTGAGCGAGGAAGCCGGCGTCCAGGCCCAGCCGCGCATCTCCTGCCTCGAGGCCGGTTGCCTGACGGTGTGGTCCGACGAGGAACGAGGCGCACAGGCCGTTCTGGTCAGCAAAGACACCGGAGAAGTGTTGTGGCGCAAGAACTTCGCGCCTCAGGGCTCGCGCCCCGCCATCGGTCGGCAAAGCTCTGCAAAGGGATCGCAAGCCGCGTTGGTCTGGTACGAAAATGATCGTGTGAAAATCGCCCCCATCGACAACAAGGGCATCGGGGTGGCCAGCGTGGTGGCCTGGGTGAAAGGGATACAGCCCTACCCGGAAGTTGTGGCTGGAGCTGAGCCCGGTCAGTGGTACATTTCGTGGCGAGCATATGAGGCTGCCGTATTTGAGCCCTTCGTGGCGCGGGTCGACTGCCACTGAATCCAGCGGAAACGCCGTGCCGAAGAGACGCGCTCTATCCATCCCCTCACGCGCCGCTTTACGCGCGGAGCCGTTGCGCACCGAGCGCACTCGGCTGACGCCGATCGACGCTTCCGACGGCCCTGAGCTGTGGGAGGTGATCGAGGGCTCGCGCGAGCACCTGGAGCGCTGGTTGCCGTGGGTGCCGTTCAACAACACCCCCGAGGCGAGCCGCCGTTACGCGAACGCCTGCGCCAGCGACTGGGACGCCGGGCGCGCCGTGCGCTTCGGCATCCGCGATCGAGAGACGGATGCGCTGCTCGGAGTCGTGGGCCTCGACTCCTGCGTGCATCTGCACCTCTCCTGCGAGCTCGGTTACTGGCTGCGCCGTGAGGCCGCAGGCAAAGGACTGATGACGGAGGCCGCGGGCGCCTGTGTGCGCTTCGCATTTGCGCGCGTCGGCGTGCATCGCATCCGCTGTGCCGCTGCCACAGGCAACCATGCGAGCCTGGCCGTCATCGGCCGGCTGGGGTTCAAGCCCGAGGGCATCGCGCGCCAAGCGGAATTCGTCGCCTCGCGCTGGGTGGATCACGCCGTCTTCAGCAAACTCAGCACTGATTGAATGTCAGAGCGGGGTGTTACCGCTCGGCTTTGGGCTGGCACGAAAAATCTCAAGGCCAACCCTGTCCCGCGCAAGACCGGCGGTCTGCCGTTTCTGCCGATCGTCCCCGCCATCATCGTGATCGTGGGCATCGCCGCGGGCGCAGCCATCCTGCGCTTCGGCATCGAACAGCTGCGCGAGCAAAACGACCGCTCCAGCGCCGATCAGAGTCGGATCCTGACGCTGACGCTGGGCGAACGCCTGCGGGCTACCCCTCATGCCGGGCTCACGCCCGACGTGCTGGCGCGCGTGGGGCGTAGCGGCATCGCTCAGCGCATGCGCGAGCATCCCGATCCGCAGTTCAATCAGGTGATCGCGCGCGCTGCCGATCGCTCGGGGGCGGAATTTCTACTGGTGGACGAGAGCGGAGAGCTGATCGTCGACGAGACCGATCAAGCGCCCGCCAAGCAGGCCATCCTGGCGCTCGAGCGCCATGGCAACGGCGAGACCTCCACAGTGCATGGTCGGGCGCACTTCTACGCGATGCCGCTCGAGTCGCGCCTGGCCGGCTTGTGGCTGATCGGCTTCGTGACGGCGGCCGAGACCCCCTCCGCAACGCAGCCGCTGGTGAGCTTCGTGGCCGCGTTCACGCTGATGCTGGTCGGCGTGGCGGCCTTCGTCGCCTACTACCTGGCACGCTCCGTCCATGCGGACGTCAGCTTCCTGCGCGATCGGGTGATGACCATGACCGCGCTCGACAGCGCCCCCGGCGGACAGCCCGTGGTGGTGCGCGGCGTCGATCAAGTGGGGCAGCTCACGGTGGCGTTCAATCGCCTGATCGAGCGCTTCTATGCCGCCGAGGAGGCCTACCGGCGCGATCTCAGCGGCGCGCTCAGCTACGAGCGCGAGCGCAGCGACTTTCTCGCGGCGCTCAGCCACGAGCTGCGCACACCGTTGAATGTGATCCTGGGCTTCGCCGATGTGCTGCTCAGCGAAGTCGACGGCCCGCTCAGCTCCGAGGCGCGTGAAAACCTGCTCGTGGTGCGGCAGAGCGGCTCGCACTTGCGTTCGCTGATCAACGATATCCTCGACCTCTCCGCGCTGGAGACCGGGCGCCTGAACCTGCAGCTGAAGAAGACCAACCTGTGGAGCATCGCGGCGGACGTGGTGCGCGAGAGCCGCGTCGCCGCGGAGGCCAAGGATCTGAGCATCGAGATCCAGGGCGAGGCGGTGGAGGCGACCGCCGATCAGCTGCGCATCCGCCAGGTGCTGGGCAACCTGGTCAGCAACGCCGTCAAGTTCACGAGCCGCGGCGGCGTGGTGGTGAGCGTCGGCAAGGCGGGCGACCACGCCACGTTGAGCGTGAAGGACACCGGACCCGGCATCGCCAAGGAGGAGCAGGCGGCCGTCTTCGAGGAGTATCGCCAGTCCGGAGACTGGCAGGCGCGCGGCGCGGGCAGCGGCCTGGGCCTGGCGATCACGCGGCGGCTCGTGCGCATGCACGGCGGGCGCATCGAGCTCGAGAGCAAGCTCGGAGAGGGCTCGCGCTTCTCCGTGCTGCTGCCGATCGCGGGTCCGCCAGACGCCGATGCAGCGCCGCTGCAGACCGACATTCCGCGAGGCAACACGCTGCGCCTGTCCGCGGATCTGGCCCGCAGCATCGAGCGCTGACGCATGCGGAAGCCGGACCTGCGCCACAGAGACACCTTGCCGCGGGCCACGCTGGAGGCGCCGCAGCTGCCGGGGAGCCGCCGTCAGAGCGCGATCCAGGACCTGCGCAGCGTGGTCGTGTTTACCATGATCGCGTTCTCGCTCGGGCTCTCGGCGCTGCTGGCGCTCGCGCCCTCCGTGCTGTTGCTGCTCAACCGCGAGCTCAGCATCAGTACGGCCGAGTTCCTGTTCGTGCTCACGCTGGTGGCCGGTGCCGCGGCGGCCGCGCGCGGCGGGATGGACATGCGGCGGCTCGACTTTCTGCTGCGCGCACTGGCCGAGGACAGCGACATCGTCGATGCCAAGGACGTGAGCGCGCTGGGCCGTCAGTCAGGGCGCGCCTGCATGCAGTGGATGGTCACTCATCTGCTCTCCTTCGGCGTGTGCGTGACGCCGCTGCGCCCCGCGCTGATGGACATGACGACCGGAGTGGCGCTGATGCTGTTGTGCCAGGCGATCAGCGCCGCGGCCGCACCGGCCTTCTACGCAACCATCCGCATGTCGTTTCTGCAGGTGATCGAGCTCGTGCCGGCCAAGGCCATGACCGAGGTCGTGCTGAGCAAGGAGAACGACCGCGAGTCCCGCGACCGCATCAGCCGCCGGTTGCTGTACGCCGTGGTCACGCCGATGCTGTTCGTGGCGCTGGGCTCCGCGCTGATCGTCAACGCGCACGTGCGCCGCGCCGACGAGGGCAGCCGCGAGAAGCTGGCTCGCTTGATGGCGCGCTCGGTGTTCGAGCCCAAGCCGGCGACGCTGGAGGCCGTGGGCCTGCAGGACCTGTACGCCCGCGCGCGCGAGCTCGGCTTTCCAACACAGATCATCGAGAGCGAGCACGCCTACGAGGTGCGGCCCGTGGAGGGAGGCTCGCTGGAGATCACGACGCCGCTCGACAGCGCGGAGCCGGCGAGCGCGCTGGTGCGCTTTCAGGGCTCGACGATCAGCGTGTTGAGCACGGAGTCTGGATTGATCCTGGTGCTGGCGATCCTGGTCGCGGCGGCGCTCGGCCTGGCGCTGGGCAACGCGTTGACGCGCGACCTGTACAACGCCACCCAGGTCGTGCGTTTGCTCGGCACTCGGGCGCTGTTTGCCAAGCCCGCGACCGAAAGCCGCCCGCCGCGCTTCCGCATCGTGCGCGAGCTGCAGCAGGCGGTGGAGGGCGTCGCGCAGCGCTTCGGCATCTTCGCGCAAGCGCAACAAGACGCGATCGCCGCCCGCGCCGCGGCCACGCGCATGCGCGGACAATTCTTC
>JAICTU010000473.1 GCA_025936205.1 Polyangiaceae bacterium
GAACCTGGCAAGCGCTCTACGTCTGGGAACACCGGCATCGGCCCCATCGACGCGAGCTCGTGGTGCAGATTTGCGGTCGCGGCTGAGCCGCACTCAAAAACGTCCGCTGACGGTCGCGCCTGCTCCGCCTGCGAGCCAGAGCGGAGCGACGTCCAGCGCCGCGCGCTCGCTCGACTCGCCACCGGTGAGCAGCATGACGGCGGACGTCACCACGGCAGCGCCACCCACGCCGATCGCGACCCAGCCGATCAACAGCTCGCGTTTCGCATCACTGACCAGCTGATCGTGCTTGTCGCTCTCCGGCTTGTCGTTGCAGTCATTTCCAGTGGGGCCGACGTGGCAGAGCTTGAGCGCCTGTTGGTTGTCGTTGTAGCCCTGCACTGCGAATACGGTGCCCACCGCCAGCCCGGCGATGCCGATGCCGCCGATCACCAGCGCCGGAACGTTTGAGCCACCACCGCCGCTGTTGTCGCGAAGGGAGCTGGTATCAGACGCGACCACCTGCTTCTCGGGCGCTGAGCTCGGCTGCGCGACGGGCAGAGCTTCCAGTGCAGGCACGGTCACGGAGAAGGTGCGGGACGTTGGCGGAACCTTCACGTCCTGGCTCCACTCCTTCTTACCTTCGGCGGTCACCCGGATGACGTGCTCGCCCGGATCGACGGGCATCGCGGTCCCCCAGGCGGCCCTACCGACCTCCTGATCGTCGCGGAAGATCTTTGCGTCGGGCGCGGGCTCCGGCACCACGATGCGCAGGCGAGTGAGCTTCGGCTCCAGCGCCGCCGCGCGTTCTTTGGCTGCTGCTTCACGCTGGGGCTGATTGCCTGCGCGGGCGGCCGCTGCGACGTCCAGAAACATCGCCCAGGCGCTCGCGGTACGGCCGATCTTTTCCCAGCAGTGCGCCAGGTTGAACTGCGTGCCCATGCCGGGATCGAGCCGCAAGCTCTCCTCGAACTTCGGGCAGGCCTCGGAATACTTCTCCGCGGTCATCAGCTGCCGGCCCTCGGAGAACAGGGCGCGCGCTGCGGCGGAATCCGTTTGCGCCCACGCCGTGCCACCCCAAGTACCGATGGCGGCAGCGACGACGGTGGCGATCGAAAGAGAGACTCCCAGGTTAGGCGCGCGCATGACTCACTTCGGATCGCTCCATAGATCAACATCGGCCTTTTTGGAGCTAGCCGGCGCCGCTGTGGACGCGGACGGGGCCGAAGGCGCCTCGGGCGCAGCCCGCGGGGGGCGGGCCGGTTGCTTCGGCGGTGGAGTTGCGTGACCTTTCGGCGCTGCCGGCGCGTTCGCAGCCGGCGCTGCGACGGCAGCAGCCACCTTCTTGCCCGGGCGAGCGCCCGCGGACGCCTTCGCCTTCGCTGCTTCTTCGGACTCCGGGGACTTGCTCCCGGAGCCGCCGGGCGCGGCCGCGACCGGCGGACTGCTTTGCAAGGCAGCCGCGAGCGGGCGCACGGCGCCGTTCGACGGCTCTACCGCGTGGATACCCGGCTGTGCCAGACTCGGCAGCACTGCCGGCGCCCCGAGCGCGGCCGGGACCGGGGGCGTTGCGGCGGCCGATGGCACGAGCGCCGCGGCAGGCGCGACGGCCTGTGCAACCGTGGCCGGGGACACAGCCGGGGATACAGCCGGGGATACAGCCGGGGATACAGCTGGCGCCGTGCCGGCGGCAGCCTTCGGCGTCAGGTCGAGCGCCGTTTCGGTCGCGGACGAGCCATCCGCAGGAGGGTGACCAGCAATGGGGCTGCCAGACCCCAGGAGCCAGGCAGCGAGACCGATTCCGAGCACCCCGACGCCGGCTCCGAGTTGAACCTGAGGGCGCTGGTAGATCGGCTTGCGCACCGCGGCCTCCCGCAGGCGGCCGGTGCGAGCCCAGGTGCCGTTGGTTTGCGCCACTGGCTCGCTCACCGTGAAGCCCATGACCGGTGCCATCGGTGCCACCTCGGTGGCGGGCGGCGCGTCTTCACCGAGCACGCGCGAGATGCGCCGCACCAGCGGCCTCGTCTCTGCCGTGGCGAAGCGTTCCAGCGCGCGCGCGAGGGCTGCCACGCTCGAGTAGCGCCGCTCGCGATCTTTCTCCAGGCAACGCAGGATGATGGCTTCCAGCTCTGCTGGAGCATCGGCGCGCGCCGAGGAGAGGGGGGGCGGGGCGTCTGCGACGATCATGGCCAACAGCCCCGGAACTGTATCGGCGACGTAGGCGGGGCTGCCGGTGAGCAACTCGTGCAAGATTGTGCCGAGCGCCCACACGTCCGCGCGCGCATCGACGTTCTTCGAGCTGCGGATCTGTTCGGGCGACATGTACTGGGGCGAGCCCATGATGGCGGCGCTCGCCGTCATCTGCATCTGGCTGCCGCGCTCACCCGCGTGAAGTGCCTTCGAGATCCCGAAGTCGAGCACCTTGACCAGGGGTGAGCCGTCGGGGCGCTCGGTGAGGAACAGATTGGACGGCTTGAGGTCGCGATGAATGATCCCGAGAGAGTGCGCCTCGGCGACCGCGTCGCACGCTTGCAGCACGTAGTCCACGGCCTCACCCACGGGCAGCGGCCCGCGGCGGGTGGAGACGTCTTTCAGATCGCGGCCGCGCAGGTACTCCATCACCATGTAGGGCGCGCCGTTGTCCAGCGTCCCCACATCCATCACGCGCGCGACATGTTCACTCTGGATCTGCACGGCGGCGCGGGCCTCGCGCACGAAGCGCGCTACGGCCTCCGGCTGTTGATAGGCGTTGTCGGTCAAAAACTTCAACGCCACGCGTTGGCCCAGTTGCTCGTGCAGCGCGGCCATGACGACGCCCATGCCGCCGCGCCCGAGCGTCTGCTCGATCCGGTACTTGCCGGCGATCACTTGGCCTATCTGCACGTCCTTCTCCATCGCGCGAGCCCCAGCATATCCAAAAAGGCGCGTCCGCCAAGCCGTTCAACGCGGTACTCGCTGGTTAGAGAATCGGTCGGATCCAGAGTCCAGTTGCGGGAGAAAAGCGGTTCCGGCGCCGGGCTCAGGTCGCTGTCAGCTAATGCACGTCGACCACGCGCAGGCTCACCATGACGAGCTTTTCGCCGCTGTCGGGGTAGATCCCCCAGATGCTGATGCCGTACCGGCCGGGCTTTGCGCGATCGGACAGCGGCACCTCGATGGAGAACCGACGCCCGACCAGCTGGACAGGCTTGGGTGTTTGATATCCTTCGGGAAAATACGTCTGGTACGGCGCTGGAATCGGATAGCTCGAGGTGCCGTTCAGGTGCTGCGGGCTCAGCGGCTGGCGTGGCTCGATCCGTGACACTCCCACGCCGCCGAACCGCACCGGCTCGCTGAGCTCGCCGGCAATGCGTACGCGCTGCCCGAGGCGCGCCTTTCTCGGCAGGGCCTCATATTTCCCTCGCACGTCCACGAACTCCTGGGCCATGCACGGCTGGGGCAAGCCCTCCGGTTGTGCCAGACCGATGCCGAGTCCGGTGTGCGTCGCTTTCAGGATATTCGTTCGATGCCCGTCGTGGGGTGGCAGCTCGCCCATGAAGGCGGCCTCGATCTGTTCCAGCGCGGCGGGCTCGAAGCGCGCCTCCGGATCGAGCGGCCTCCGGTCGGCGTCGAAAAAACAAGCCGCGTTCTCCTGTACGAAGTGCTCACCGCCCGCCCGGGTGTAGCGCTCCTCGGGAACCGAGCCGTCGCTGCCCCAGTGCGCCGTGTAACCGAGATGGGCCATATCGTCCGCGTGCTCCTGGGCCGCGCGCTCGGCGATGGCCTCGCGTTCGATCGCTGGTACACCGAACGCCTGGCGATCGGCGTTGACCAGGGCGAGCACGTAACGCCGCGCGCCCTCGAGATCGAGCGGTCCCCGGGGGCGCTCCGGCGCGACGGGCCGTGGGCTGCAGCTCGCCAGTGTCAGCGCCGAAATGAGGCAGCCGAGCGCGGCCGCCGACCGGCAAGGCAGGGCACGCGGAGATCGCAGCGTCGGAAAGGCGAAAAGCATGCTCTCAATGGACGACCGACCCGGCGTTCGCACGTAGTTTTTCTCGATACATCCGGCCGAAGTCGCTACCCTGCGCCCCATGGTCGCGCCGGAATCGTCGCTCGACGAGTCAGCTCTGAGCCCGCTCCGGGTGGGGCAGGTGCTCGTCGGCAAGTACCGGGTGGAGCGCCAGATCGGGCGCGGCGGCATGGGGGTCGTGCTGGCGGCGACGCACCTGCAGCTCGAGCACCAGGTGGCGATCAAGGTGCTGCGCCGGGAGCTGCTGGAGGACGACAAGGCGCTCACGCGGCTGCTGTCCGAGGCCCGTGCGGCAGCCAAGATCCGGAGCGAGCACGTGGCCCGCGTGCTGGACGTGGGCACACTCGACAATGGCTCTCCCTTCATCGTCATGGAGTACCTGGAGGGGGAAGACCTCGCGGATCTGCTCGATCGGCAGGGGGCGCTCGAGGTGCCGCAGGCCGTGCAGTTCCTGCTGCAGAGCTGCGAGGCCCTGGCCGAAGTGCATGCCGCGGAGATGGTGCACCGTGATCTGAAGCCGGGGAACCTGTTCATCGCGCAGCTTCCTGACGGCTCGCCGAGCTTGAAAATCGTCGATTTCGGCATCTCCAAGCATATCGGTCCCTCGGCGCACAATACTGCAGCCACCACCTCGGCCCAGGTGCTCGGCTCCCCGTACTACATGCCGCCCGAGCAAATGCGCGCGGAGCCTGTCGACGAGCGCAGCGACATCTGGAGCCTGGGCGCCATCTTGTTCGAGATGCTGACCGCGCGCCCGCCGTTCCTGGGCGAGACACTGCCGGAGGTTTACGCGGCGGTGCTGGCGCAGCCGGCGCCCCGGGTAACGAGCCTCCGTCCCGATGTTCCACCGGCGCTCGACGAAATCGTGCAGCGCTGCCTGGACAAGGATCCTACGCAGCGGTTCTGCGATGTCGCGGATCTCGCGGAGGCCCTGGCGCCGTTCGGCAATGCGCGCAGCGCGCACAGCGTCGAGCGCGTCTCACGCATCCTCAGCAATCCCAACTTGTTCCGGTCGCCTCCCGCGAACACGCCGAAGGTCGCGCCAGTGGCCGAGCCGGCGACGGCGCGCGGCGGGATTGCGGTACAACCCGCCTTGAAGGCGACCCCGGTGATCGGCATCGGCGCGGCCCAGCCGGCAAGCGCGCCCGTGGTCACGCCGGCGCTGGTCACTCCGGCGATCGCGTCCCAAGCGCGCCGCACGTCCTCGTCCGAGGTCGGTCCGCTCTCGGCGACGGGTGCACATCCGGATCTGGACGCGCCCGCGGGGGGCCGCGGGGGGCGCATGGCCTGGGCGGCATTCGCGCTGCTGACCGTGGTGGTCGTCGGGGTGCTGGCGTTGCGCTCCAGCGGAAAGGCCACCCCCGAGCCCATGGCCGCCCCGCTGCCGCTGCCTACCGCATCGCAGCCCGCGCCGGTGAGCCCCGCCGAGATCAAAGCGGCACAGCCAGCCGTGAAGCCCGAGCCGGCGCCAGCGTCGGAACCTGTGCCGGCGGACACGCCGGAGGTGCAGACTCAGCGTCAAGCGCTGAAACCCGCCGCGCAGCCGCCGACGATCGCGGTGGAGAGTACGCGCATCGCCCCGGTGAGCCAGCGCGCGACGCTGGCGGAAAAATCGGAGCACGCGCCGAAGCCCGTGCACGAGAAGGTCGAAAAGCGTGCGAAGCCGAAGCCGGTTGCGGCGAAAAGTTCCGCGCCCAGCGCCGCGAAGAGCGCGCCTGCGGCCCGTTCCGAAACACGCCCCGCGCCGAAGCCCGTGCCACCGCGGACCGGGGCTGCCGCTGCTTCCGAAGATCCGTGGAATCCGAACAGTTTCGGCGACCGTCACTGATTCGCTGGCGCTCGAGCGCGAAGCTTTCGACGGGCTCGTAAGGCTTGCATCCAGGGAAGCGTCGGCGCATGACGGGGCATGTTCTCTGCCCATCGCAGGTACCTGGGGCTCGGTCTCGCGCTCTTGCTGAGCGCGGCGGGGGCTCCCGTCCGGGCGCAAGAACCGCAGAGCCAGGCGCAGAGCCAGGCAGCGGAAGCGCTGTTTCGGCAGGCCAAGAGCCTGATGGGGCAGGGGCAATACACCGAGGCCTGCGAGAAGTTCAGCGCCAGCCAGTCACTCGAGCCGGGCCTCGGCACGTTGCTGTTTCTCGGCGACTGCTACGAGCACGCGGGCCGATTCGCGAGTGCGTTCGCGACTTTCAACGAAGCCAAGCAATTCGCGCAGAGTCGTTCCGATGACGAGCGCGAGCACCTGGCGAGCGTGCGCGCCGCGGCGCTGGAGCCTCGGGTCCCGAAGCTGGAGCTGCGGGTGGGCTCGGATCCGCTGCCCGATGGGCTACAGATCACGCTCAACGGTTCGCCGATCGAGCGCAGCGAGCTGAATCAGCCGCTGCCGCGCGACGCGGGCAGCTATGAGGTCCATTTCAGCGCCCCCGGCTACCAGACCTTCACCAGCAAGATCGAGCTACACAACGGTGAGACACGCAACGCCGTCGTCACTGTGCCGCGCCTGGTCTCGTTCGCCGAGGCTGCCGCCGTGGGGCGTGACTCGCGGCCCGCGCAGAGCAGCCACGGAAGCACGCAACGGACGCTGGCGTGGGTGGCCGGCGCGACCGGGCTCGCCGCGGGCATCGGCGCGGGGGTGCTGGCCATCCTGGCCGCTGGCAAGAACTCAGACTCGAAAGACAACTGCTCTTCGGACCGTCCCAATAGCTGCAATCCGGCGGGAGTCAGCGCGCGCGAAGACGCGAAGAACCTCGCCAACCTGGCGACGATCGCAGGCATCGTCGGTGCGGTCGGGGTCGCAGGCGGCGTGGTGCTCTATATCAGCGCGCCGTCGAGCAGCGAGCGCGGAGTCCCCAACGCCGCGCAGCTCACGCTGTCCGTGCCGTTGCTCTGAGCTGCGTCGAGGGGCCGCCGCCCGTCAGCGCGGCTCAGATACACGCGCTCAGATACACGCGCTCAAATACACGCGCTCAAATACACGCGCTCAAATACACGCGCTCAAATACACAGCGCTTCGCCTGCGGCATGCGTGCAGTGCATCGC